>NZ_JBBKZV010000005.1:0-364963 GCF_037889915.1 Variovorax humicola
GCGCCATTGCGCAACAGGGTCCAGATGGTGGTTTGTAGATGTGGCTTCAAGACGTTCAACCTGTGGGCTCCCTCGGGAATCGAGAGAGCAAGTAAACGTCCTGCCGGCCAGGCTCCGATCTACGACGACGCCGAAATCAGCGCCTCAAACACCGGTGGCCAGGTGGAGCAGTTTGAGTGGCCATCGGGGGTCAGCGAACCGATCGTAAATTCCCGCCTGAACGTAGATGCGATTGGCACACACGCAAGTCTGGCCGCTGCTGCGGAACTTGCTTGCCATCACGCCTGCAATTGCGGTGTCAAGGTTCGCATCATCGAAAATGATGACGGGCGCGTTGCCGCCGAGTTCAAGGCTGACACGCTTGACGGTATCCGCACATTGACGCAACAGCTTCTTGCCCACCGCCGTTGAACCCGTGAAGGTCAGCTTGCGGACGATCGGGTTGCCGCTGAGCTCCGCACCGATGCCTTCGGGTGCGCCTGTCACGATGTTCAGGACGCCTTTGGGAAATCCTGCGCGTTCGCCGAGCTCGGCCAGCGCCAGCGCGGAGTAGGGCGTCAGGTCGGAGGGCTTCACGACGACCGTGCAACCGGCAGCCAGCGCGGGCGCCAGCTTGCGCGTGATCATCGCGTTCGGAAAATTCCAAGGCGTGATAGCGGCACACACGCCCACGGGCATCTTGCGAACGAATATCCGTCTATTCGCCTGCGGCGCCGGAATCGTTTCGCCGTATGAACGCACTCCCTCTGCCGCAAACCACTGAACGAAAGATGCTCCGTACAGGATTTCGCCCCTGGACTCGCTCTACGGCTTGCCCTGCTCAAGGGTCATGAGCAACGCGAGGTCATCGGCATGCTCGAGCATCAGGTCATGCCATTTCATCAGCAACGAGGCCCGGTCCTGTGCTGTCAGGAATCGCCACGCAGGGAGTGCTGCGGCCGCGGCCTCGATGGCCTCGCGGGTGTCAACACCGTCGCAAGAGGGACGGTGCCAATGCGCTCGCCGGTGGCAGGATTCACGACTTCCAGCGTCGCTCCCGAACGCGCATCGCGCCACTGACCGGCGAAGTACGCGCTCTGACGCAAGAGCGCGGGGTCCCTGAGTTGCATTTGCATGGCGTTGCGATCCCTCAGGCGGCGGCTTCGGCCTGATGGGCTCTGGCCATGGCGATCATGCTATCGAAGGTGAAGTCGAGCTTTGGCGTGCCGGGAGGAGGCATGGTGGCCCCCCAACCCTTGTTGGCGTGACGGCGATCGATCCACGCCGAGGCGAGGCCAAATTCGTTCGCAGGCGCGTGGTCGTGAAAGAGGCTCTGCGCGGTGTGCAGGATGTCCTTCCTGGTCAGACCGAAATCCGCTTCCAGGCGCTTGAGCATGTACTCGAAATTGCGCGGGCTTGGCTTGTACGAGCCGATGTCCTGGGCGGTGTAGATTGCGTCGAACACGACCTGCAGCCGGGCATTGCTCGAGCGGAACGAGAGGCGATCGACATTCGACAGGATCACCAGCTTGTAGTGCTGCTTCAGGTACTTGAGCGCTTCGACGCTGTCGGCGAACTCGGGCCAGTCCGGCACGGAAGCGCCGAAGACGTTGGCTTCCTCATCGGTCACATCGACATCCCATTCCGTGGCCAGGCGCTTGTAGACCATGGAGAGAAGCTGCGAATACACCATCGCAGGTGTCTCGGCTTCCTGCGCCGCTTCGTGCTGGGCATAGTTTTCAAGCACTTCGTCGCGGGTCTTGCCGGCGGCGCCTTTGGTGCGCAACGGCTCAAGTGCGTTGTAGATGCCGGTTTCCCAATCAATCAGGGTGCCGTAGCAGTCGAATGTCAGTACTTTGAAGTCAGAGAGTCTCATGGTTGTCCTCGTTGTGTGATCAGGAAAAAACGTGAGAGATGGAGGCGCGTACGCGATCGACCAGAACGTCGATGTCTGCCTCCGTGTAATTGAGAGAAGGCGCGAAGCCCAGGATGTCGTCGTTGAAGGCGCGAAACACGAGCCCGTTTTCGAAAGCGTGTTCCAGAACGCGTTGGCCCATGCGAAGGGTGGCGTCGGGCTTGGCCTTGGTCTTCTTGTCGGCCACGAGTTCGACTGCGGCCAGCATGCCGCGGATACGGACTTCGCCAACACATGGAAGTTCTTCGAGTTCTTTCAGCTTCGCTTCGAAGTGCTGGCCAACTCGCTCGCCGTTCGTCAGCAGGCCACCGTCCGTGTAGAGGTCCAGAACGGCATTTGCGATGGCGGCGCTGACCGGGTGCCCCCCGTAAGTCTGACCATGACCGAATGCCGTGCCGTCACAGCCACCTTCGGCAATGCCCTGGTACAGCTCTTCGGAGATCAGCGTCGCACTCATGGGGGCGTAGCCTGCCGTCAAGCCCTTGGCCAGCGTCAGTACGTCAGGCCTCACGCCCTCGGCGGCGCACGCGAACATGGGACCGGTTCGCCCGAAGCCGGTGATGACCTCGTCGACGATCAGAAGGATGCCCAGCGTGTCACATGTCTTTCGCATCGCGGCCAGGAAGCCCTTGGGCGGGATGATCACGCCGCCCGAGCCCTGGATCGGTTCGCAGATGAACGCGGCGACGTTGTCGGCTCCCAGTTCCGCGACCTTGCTTTCCAGGGCCCGAACCGTGCTGGCGAGCACGGCCGCGTCGTCCGGCCCGTCCGCATGGCGGTACGGATTGGGCGAGGGGATGTGGTGTTGTTGCGGGCTCGGGACGTCGAAGTAGCGGTGGAACAGGGGCAGCGCTGTCAAGCCGCTGCCGGCTGCCGAGCTCCCGTGGTAGCCGCGTTGCAGGCCGATGAAGTGTTTCTTGTCGGGCCGGCCGGTCGCGTTGAAGAAGTAGCGCACGCAGCGGATCGCCGTGTCGACTGCGTCCGAGCCGCCCTGCCCAAACAGCACCCGCGTCAGGCCCTTCGGCGCGTGTGATACCAGTCGACCGGCCAGACGAATCGCAGGCTCGCTCGCGAAGTGGAAGTAGCCAGTGGCGTAGGGGAGCTTGCGCATCTGGGCCTGGGCTGCTTCGATGACCGACTGCTGCCCATAGCCCACGTTCACGCACCACAGGCCGGAGAACGCGTCCTGGACACGATGGCCGTTGACGTCGGTCAGGTGGATGCCATCGGCGGAATCCCAGATGGTCGCGCCGCGTCTTTCATGCTGCTGTAGGGCCACGACAGGATGCAGCCAATGACAGCGATCGATCTCGGTCAGTTCGGCGACGGTATTTGGAATGCTCATGGAAGATCCTTTGAGTTAGAAGATTTCGCAGCCGGGTGAAACGCCTTGCTCCGGGATCAACAGCACCGGTACACCGGAGTCACTGCGTGCGCCCAGCACCAGAACCTGCGATTCGAAGCCTCCGATGCGGATCGAGCCGAGATTCATTGCACAGACGACGTCGCGACCGATCAGCTCCGCGGTATAAAAGTCGGTGTACTGGCCGCTCGATGTGCGCTCGCCGAGGTCACCGAAGGAGATGCGCAACTTGAAGGCTGGCGCGCGCGCCTTGGCATTCAGCTGGGCGTCGACGATGCGGCCGATTCGTAGCTCGAGCCGCTCGAAGGCTGACGAGTCGATGGATTTTGAGGACGTCATGATTTCAGCGCCTCGACGCATTCCAGGCGCGGGAGAAACTTGCCGGGATTCATGAGATTCTTGGGATCGAATGCTTGCTTCAGGCGCCAGGCCATTTCGAGTTCGACGCGCGATTTCACGTGCAGGAGCTCATCTCGCTTCGCGACACCAACACCATGCTCTGCCGAGATCGAGCCGTTCATGGCCATCGCGATCGCATCGACGGAAGTCGTGATGGCCGTACTTGTTCGCTGGAGATAGTCGGCTGCCGACTCGAACACCGGGCGCAAGGGGTTGAAGTGCACATTGCCATCGCCTACATGTCCGTAGATGACCATGCGGGAGTCGGGCGCGATCTTGAGCACACTCGCGCAAGCCTCCTCGATGAATGCGGGAATCTTCGACAGCGGGACGGAGATGTCGCACCGCACGCTGCCACCAGCGCGTGTCTGCGCGTCAGAGATTTCTTCGCGTATGCGCCAGAACGCCATTGCGTGGGCCTCGGCTGCAGCGACAGCCGCATCGAGAATCGACCCGTCCTCCAGGCCTTCCTGCATCACTTCATGGAAGTCGTTCTCCAGGTCCTCCGGGGTCCGGCTCGATGCCAGTTCGACCAGGACGTACCAGGGCGCACGCAAAGACAACGGGGAGCGCGCAGTGGCGAGGTGCGCGAGTACGAGATCCAGCGCTGTCGAAGAAATCAGTTCGAAGGCGGCAACGTCCTGGCCGACACGCTGGCGAAGCAACGTGAAGAATGCGAGTGCCGAGTCGGGGGACCTGAAGCCCAGGAAAGCGGTGGTGACGGAACGTGGCTTTGGAAAGAGCTTCAGAACAGCCGCGGTGACGATTCCGAGCGTGCCTTCGCCGCCGATGAAGAGGTGCTTGAGGTCGTATCCCGTGTTGTCCTTGCGCAGCGCCCGCAGTCCGTCCCACACGTCGCCGTCGGGAAGCACCACTTCCACGCCCAGCACCAGGTCGCGCATGTTGCCGTAGCGCACGACCGTGGTGCCGCCGGCATTTGTCGACGGGTTCCCGCCAATCTGGCAGCTACCCTGCGATCCGATCTGCAGCGGGAAGACCCGGCCTTCGGCTCGAGCCTGCTCGCGCGCTTGCAGCAAGGTGTCACCGGCTTCCACGATCATGGTGTCATTGACGGCGTCCATCGAGCGCACTCGGTTCAAGCGCGTGAGGCTCAGCACGATCGCGTCGCCAGCATCACACGGGACGGCGCCGCCCAGCAGAGAAGTGTTGCCGCCCTAGGGAACCATCGGCAAGTCGTGCGTGTGGCAGTAGGCCACCACACCGCTGACTTCGGCGTTGGTCGCAGGCCGCACGACGGCCATCGCACGCCCGCGATACACGCCGCGATAGTCGGTCGTGTATTGCAGCGTGCTCTCTGCGCCGTGAAGGCAGTTGGAGGCGCGACGATGGCCGCCAGTTCTTGGCTGTGGGTTGCAGGCATGGGCGCTAATTTAGGACGCACCGGCTGCCTGGTATATGTACGTTACGCAGGACTTGATGGCATCATTTTCGTATCTACCCTATGAATAGCTTTTGAATGACGCTCAACGAGGCGCTCGCGCTCGTACCGCTCGATTCCGCAAGGGTTGTCGCGGGCGCCACCCATCTCGATCGGGAAGTCACATGGGTACAGGTTGTTGATCACCCGGACATCGAGGCCTGGGTCGAGCGTGGCCACCTGCTGCTGAGCACCGGCTTCAACTGGCCAAAGACCGGCGCCACCGCCGCGCATCTCGTTGAAAAGCTTGCTGCCAAAGGCGCGGCGGGCGTTGTATTGGCAGTTCCCCACTACGTCGAGCACTTCCCGCAAGAAAGCATCGAAGCGGCCGAGCGCTGCGGGCTGGCTCTGATCGAGGTGCCTTGGGAGATCCCCTTCAGGGCGATCACGCAGGTCGCACACCGGGAGATCATCGACAGCCAGGGGCGGGCCCTGGCGCGCTCCGAGCAGATCCACCGGCAGCTCACGGAAGCAGCGGTGGCCGGTGATGGCCTGCAGGACGTCGCGGTCGTCCTGGGCGGTGTCCTGTCGCGCTGCGTGCAGATCTATTCGACTGAAGGGGTCAGGCTGGCCGATTTTGTTGTGCCTGAAATTGGCCTGGCCAGCCCATCCTTTTTGTCGGGCGCTCTCGTAGCGCTCGAAGCAGTGGGCGGGCTCAAGGCGATGGATGCGCAAACGCGTGCGATCCGCTGGCAGCCGCGTCCGTCGCGACTGGCCACCAAGGCGCAAAGCATCGTCGGCTGTGCCATACGCAGCCGCACCGAGCGGCTGGGCTATGTGCTGGTTGCGGAGGGCGCCCCCCCGCTCAACGAGATCGACCTTCGCGCTGTAGAACACGCGGGAACCGTCGCGGCGTTGCAGATCTCGCATCAGCGCCAGATGGCCGCGCAAGAGGCTCGCCTGGGGTACGCGCTCGTGGCATCCCTGATCGAGGGTCGTTTCGACGAGAAACCCGGGAGTCTCGAGCGCGCTCGCCTTGCGGGCTGGGATGAAAACGCCCAGTACCGCCTGGCGGCCGTACTCATGGACGAGCCCAATCCACTATCGAGCGAAGGCTTTGCCCGGCGTGAGGTCATCGCAAACAAGGTGCGCCGGGCAATGAAGCTGAAGGGTACGCCCGCGTTGATCAGTATGTCTGCCAACCAGGTCCACTCCTTGGTCCCTGGCAGCGTCCCTGTGGAATGGCTTTGGGCCGAGTTGGCGGCAGGCCGGGCAGCCATGGGCGTGAGCGAAGTGCACAAGGGCGTCGAGGGCATGAAGCTCGCAGGACGGGAAGTGGCCGATCTGATGGAGCATGTGCGTCCAGGAAGAATTCACCATTTCAGCGAGGCCGTGTTTCCCCGGGTGCTTGCCGGTGATCCGGCGGCGCAAAAGATTTTCCTGGATCGCCTGTTCGGCGCCATCGGTAGCGACAAGCGTGGAGAGCACCTGATCGAGACGGCCATCGCGCTGGCGGACGAAGGCTTCAATCTCCAGCGCGCTTCGCAGCGGATTGACATTCACATCAGCACGCTGCGCTATCGGCTCGCGAAGCTTGCGGAGGTGACAGGACTGGCGCTGGACACGGTCGAGGGCCGCTTCCAGCTCCAACTGGGCGTGAGGCTCTACGTCGCCAAACTCGACTGAGTCGGGTCGGCTGGCCCGCCCGGCTGATTCCGGCTGATCCCTAGCCCGCGAGCAGTCGCTTCACCAGATCCGCGTAGCGACCAGCTCGAGGCTTGCAGCTGTTCGTTTCGCATTGGCAACATCGGTCGGGTCGTGGATGGCGTTGACGAGGTCAGGCGTGCCGCTCGCGATGAGCTGACCCAGGGAGCGACGCAGATCAAGGTGATGGCGAGTGGCGGTGTCACCTCGCCAAACGATCCGATCGGCAACACCGGGTACTCCATGGACGAACTCAGGGCGATCGTCGCGGAAGCCGAGGCCTGGCAGACCTACTTGATGGCCCACGCCTACGCGCCACGGGCGATTCGCCGCGCGGTCGAGGCGGGCGTCCGTACCATCGAGCACGGGAACCTGGTGGATGAGCCGACAGCCCGGTTGCTCAAGGACTCGGGCGTGTTCGTGGTGCCGACGTTGATCACCTTCGACATGCTGTCCCTCGAGGGTGTGCAGCTGGGCCTGCCGCCGGAATCCGTCGCAAAGGTCGATGACGTTCGCCTCGTCGGGCGCGAAGCCATTGCCATGCTGCATCGTGTTGGCGTGAAGATGGGCTACGGCAGCGACCTGCTCGGGGAATCGCATCGCCACCAGAGCGAAGAGCTCCGTGTTCGAGCGGAGATCGTCGGCAACCTGGAGGCACTGCGCAGTGCCACGACCGTCTCCGCCGAGATCGTCCAGCACGCCGGCCGGCTCGGTGTCGTGAAGCCAGGCGCGATCGCCGACTGGCTGGTCGTCAAGGGCAATCCGCTGAAGGACGTTGGCGTGCTGACCGGCCAAGGCGAAGGTCTTGCGGCGATCATGAAGGAAGGCCGCTTCTTCAAGAACGAGATGGCAGCGCGCACCAGTGCCGCACTGGCAGGCTGACATGGACACGCTGCTCGAAGTCTCGGACGTGCGTGCCACCTTTCGGCGGGCTGCATGCACTCGATGGCGCCAGCTTCGCCGTCGCACGAGGAAAGACGACCGGTCTGATCGGCCCCAACGGCGCCGGCAAGACGACCCTCTTCAATGCGATCACCGGGTTGCTGCCCCAAGCCACTGGACGCATCTCCTTCAACGGCGTGATGTGATCCTCGGGCAGCGCGCATTCGTCTCGCGATCAGGCTTCGTTCAGGACGGCGTTTTTCGATTTCGAGCTTCTCGAGTCGATGGGATTGCACGTCGCGCTCAACGTGCCGGTCGTCGAGCAAGAGCGAACAGTTCGCACGCTCAACTTCCTGCGTGCGGCGCCAGCTTTCAATGCCCGCGAGCAAACCTCCATCGAAGCTTCCTTGGCCGCCTATGCTTTGCGCAGGTGAACATGTTTTGGCAGGCGGCGGACACCTGAGCGGATACGTCAATCGCCACGTGAGCGCTACCGTGCCAGCATCCGGCTCGATGAGGATGGTGTCGAGTTCGGCCGATAAGTCCTCGCGTTGTCCGCGCCGGGGGAAAGATAAATCTGGAGCATGGACTTTGTCGCAGACAACCTGTCCGACGGAAGGAGGCTGCGCATGTTGACCGTAGTCGATCTGTTCGCTCGCGAATGCCTGGCCATCGATGTGGGTCAAAGCCTCAAGGCAGAAGACGTGGTGCGCACGCTGGACGTCATCGCCCGAGGCGAGCCGGCCCAAGCCCTCCCTGTTTTTAGTTGCGGAACATGTCAAGAATCCGGCTGCGTTCGTCCGAAAACGACTCAGGCCTGGTTGTCGGGGCCGCCTCGGCTGGCGTGGGTGCGGACATCCCCCCGGGGTAGCCGAGCCCGGTGCCCGGCGCGTAGTCATCGTAGTACCACTCGCCGCCGACATGGACCACCCGGTCGGGCGCCTGAAGCTCAGCCACGGGCACACCCTTGATCGCGGTCTCCATGTAGCTGATCCAGATCGGCAGGCTCAGGCTGCTACCCGTCTCTTTGTCTCCCAGACTTCGAGGCGCGTCGTACCCCATCCATGCGATCGCGGTCATCGTCGGTTGGAAGCCTGCGAACCAGGTATCGATCGAGTCGTTGGTGGTTCCCGTCTTGCCGTAGATGTCGTCGCGCTTGAACGCCTGATACGCCTTCGCGCCGGTACCGCCCCTGACCACGCTTTGCAGCAGCGTGTCCATGATGAAGGCATTGCGCTCCGGAATGGCGCGCATCGTTTCGCTGAGCGGTCGTGGCTGCGGCTCGACCAATATCTTGTCCTTGTGGTCCGTGATGCGCGTGATCAGGTAAGGGTTGACGCGATAGCCGCCATTGGCAAACACCGAGTAGGCCGTTGCCATTTGCATTGGCGTGACCGCACCGGCGCCTATCGCCATGGGCAGATAGGCCGGATGCTTCTCGCGGTCGAAGCCGAAATTCGTGATCCAGTCCTGCGCATAGCGGATACCGATCGATTGAGCGACGCGAAGCGTGACCATGTTGATGGACTTCATGAGCGCCGTGCGAAGCGGTACCGGTCCGGAAAAGGTGCCTCCGTAGTTCTTCGGCGCCCATGGTTGCCCGCCTGTCGTGGCTGCATCGAAGTAGAGCGGGGCATCATTGACCACGGAGGCTGGCGTGAATCCCTTTTCCAGGGCTGCTGAATAAATGAACGGCTTGAAACTCGAGCCTGGCTGACGCCACGCCTGCGTGACATGATTGAACTTGTTCTTGTTGAAATCGAAGCCGCCCACCATCGCCTTGATGGCGCCGTCACGCGGATCCATCGCGACGAACGCTCCCTCGACCTCGGGTAGCTGGGCAATTCCCCACAAGTCTTTCGGCGTCTTCGCAAGGCGGACTATCGCCCCACGACGGATCTTGATGTCGCGCGGAGCCTTGTCCGCCAATCCCGACTGGACAGTCCGCAGCCCGTCTCCGATGACGTGCAAGGTCTCGCCGTTCGCACGGACGGCCGTGACCTCTTTGGCACTGGCTGCGAGCACTACCGCAGCAATCAGGTCACCGTAGTCGGGGTGCTCTGCAAGCGCGTCGTCGATCGCGTCCGCGCGTTCTTTCGGATCGTCAGGCAGCGCCACGAATCCTTCAGGTCCACGGTAGGTCTGGCTTCGCTCGTAACCCATGATTCCGTCGCGCAATGCCTTGTAGGCGGCCGATTGGTCGACCGCAGAGATCGAGGTGTAGACCTTGAGTCCGCGGGCGTAGGTGGCGTCGCCATACTGCGCGTAGATCAGCTGGCGCACAGCTTCGGCTACGTATTCGGCGTGCAGCCGGGCGGGGCCTGGAGGGTCGCGCAGACGAAGCTCCTCTTGCCTGGCCTGCGCCGCCTGCTCAGGCGTGATGAAACCGTTCTCCTGCATTCGGTCGATCACATACAGCTGGCGTTCTCTTGCCCGTGCGGAATTGTTGACCGGGTTGTTGGCACCGGGCGCTTTGGGCAAACCAGCCAGCATCGCGGCTTGTGCGATCGAGATGTCCTTGAGCGGCCTACCGAAATAGGCCTCCGAGGCCGCGGCGAAGCCGTACGCCCGCTTGCCCAGGAAGACTTGATTCAGATAGATCTCGAAGATCTGATCCTTGGAGAGGAGTTGCTCCAGCTTGAATGTGAGCAGGACCTCGTAGACCTTGCGGGTAACCGTTTTCTCCGAAGTCAAATACGCGTTGCGTGCCACCTGCATCGTGATGGTCGAGGCGCCTTGGCTCTTTACTCGGTTCAGATTTGCGTAGCCGGCGCGCACCATGCTTTTGAAGTCGACCCCATTGTGGTCATAAAAGCGCGCGTCCTCGGCGGCCAGCACGGCGTCCTTCATCAGCTTGGGAATTGTCGAGATCGGCGTGAATTCGCGGCGCTCTTCGCCAAATTCGCCAATCAGAATGCCTTCTGAGGAAAATACCCGCAGCGGCAGTTTCGGTCGATAGTCCTGAAGATCGGATATGTTCGGCAGGTTCGGATATGCGACCACGAGTGCAGTCAAGACGACGAATGACAAGCCCAGCGCCCCGGCCAAGGCGAGCCCTGTGAACCAGAACACCACGCGCAGGAGCCAGGATCGCCAAGATCTTGAAACTGGCTTGTCGGCGTGCTCCGAAAAATGCGATCGGTCGGCCATGACAGCATGCAAAAAGGCTCGGTTGCCAAGTGTCGCCGAAATGCCACTGGCCGCATATCCCGAGCAAAACGGACAATGACAAGACGTTCCACTGCGTTTTTTCCGCTTTTCGGCGTTGCTTGGTCCTGACCCTCGCCCATAGACCTCATCGACGAACGCAATATCCCGACGGCCGCCGATTCCGCCATTCGACCACGCCTGGTCGAAGCGCTGGACGGCGTGATTCCTTCACGGTTCGCTGCGTCAGCGGCAACGAGAGGTCCAGCGGGTGTACAGCCGCAGCAGCGGGAGGTGCATGCTTTGCGTGCGACGGGAGAGGTCCAGCAGAACGTCCTCGTAGCGGCTCGCAGCCGGGTTCGCCAATGCGTTCTCGCGGGCCAGTTGGTGGCCGTTTCGCTCGACGGAA
Source organism: Variovorax humicola (assembly GCF_037889915.1). Lineage (NCBI taxonomy): Bacteria > Pseudomonadati > Pseudomonadota > Betaproteobacteria > Burkholderiales > Comamonadaceae > Variovorax > Variovorax humicola. The sequence goes on from NZ_JBBKZV010000005.1 coordinate 11,177, forward strand.
AGATGCACCAGCGCCGGCGTCATTTCGAGATGAGACTGCACCAGCAGATGCAGGTCCCTGACGACGAAGGCCTGGTTGCGGCAATGCGCGCCGTGGGCCAGACGAACGGCGCCGGCGGGCGGCTCGAAGGTGTCCGCATGCCACTGGAAGGTTTGCAAATCCTGCCCCGCATGGGCGCCCCACCATTCATCGGCCGTCTGCGACGTTTCGGTGGTGATCCCGCACCAGCCGATTTCCGGCTGGCTGTGCCGGCGGACTTCGCCGCCCAGCGCAAGGGCGAGCAGCTGACTGCCCAGGCAATGGCCGGCGACCGGGATGCCGTGGCGGTCGGCATCCCGGATCAGCGCCAGTTCCTGCGCGATCCACGGCCACGAATCGTGCGCGCTCATGGAGCCGCCCATGAACACGAGCCCGCCAAACGCCGACGCATCGGAAGGCACCTCCTGGCCGTCGACGACGCGGACCACGCGTGCCTCGCGGCCGAGCGCCTCCAGCACGTCGATCACCGCGCCGGGGGCACCGACCTCCGTGTGCTGGAACACCGCGATCGGCTTGAATGTTGCGGGTGCATCGGTCCGCGGCGCAGACGAGTTGAGCCCGTTCATGCCGACACCGCGATGCCGACGCCAAGCAATTTGTCGAGCAGCGCCGCGTCGTTGGCGAGCGCATGGCTGGAGCCTGCGTGCACCACCGTGCCGCGTTCCAGCACGATGGCCTGGTGGGTCATCTCGAGGGCCAGTACCGGGTGCTGCTCGACCACGATCGATGGCAGCCCTTCGCGCTCGCAAAGCCGCCGGATCGACACGGCGAGTTCCTCGACGATGATCGGCGCCAGGCCTTCCATCGGCTCGTCGAGCAGCAGCAACTTCGGGTTGGTCATCAAGGCACGGCCAATCGCGAGCATCTGCTGTTCGCCGCCGGACAACTGGTTGCCGAAGTTGCCCCGCCGTTCCTTCAGCCTCGGAAAGAATTCGTAGACGCGCTGGAGGTTCCACCGACCCGGTCGCGCGACCACCGTGAGGTTTTCCGCGACGGTCAGCGATGGAAAGACTTCGCGTTCCTGCGGCACCCATCCCAGTCCCGCGCGCACGCGCCAATGGGCCGGCCAGCGGGTGATGTCCTCGCCGCACCAGCGGATGGCGCCGCGCATCACGCGCGTGTTGCCCATCAGCGTTTCGAGCAGCGTGGTCTTGCCGACGCCGTTGCGGCCAAGGACGGCAAGGCTCTGGCCCTGCTTCAACGAAAAGCCCAGGCGGTCGAGCACCACGGCATTGCCATAGCCCGCGATGACCTGGTCGAACACGAGCATCTCAGACATGGCTTGCTCCTGCATGGCCCAGGTACACCTCGCGCACGCGCGGGTCGACGCCGATCTCGGCGGGGGTTCCCTCGGTCAGGATCTGGCCGGCCACCAGTACCGAGATGCGTTTGGAGAAACGGAAGACGAGTTTCATGTCGTGCTCGATGAAGAGGATGCTGATGTCCTGCGGGAGTTCGGCGATGGCTTCGAACAACTCGCCGCTCTCGTCCTCGGGCACGCCGGCGGCCGGTTCGTCGAGCAGCAGGATGCGTGGGCGCGCGGCCATCGCCAGCGCGATCTCCAGCAGGCGCTGCTTGCCGTAGGCGAGTTCGGCCACCGGCACGTCCGCCAGCGCGTCCAGCTTGAGGCGGCCGAGCAGGGTGTGCGCTTCGTCGAAGAGCGCCTTGTTGCGCGTCAGCGGTCGCCACCAGACCGCGCCAAGCCCTTCGCGTTCGCTGATCGCCAGCACGACGGACAGCAGGGGCGTCAGGCTCGGGAACAGCGTATTGATCTGGAAGGTGCGCGCCAGGCCCATGCGGGCGCGCTTGTGGGCCGACAGCGACGTGAGTTCGCGGTCGCCCATGTGGATGGTGCCGCGGGTCGGCATGAACACGCCGGTCAGCAGGTTGATCAACGTGGTCTTGCCGGCGCCGTTGGGGCCGATCAAGGCCTGGCGTGCGCCGGGCTCCAGCGTCAGGTTGACATCGTTGACCGCGCGGAAGGCGCCGAAGGAGATGCCCAACCCATGGGTGCGAAGGGTGTTCGTCATGACGGCTTCCCGACCTTGACGAGCCGCGACAGCGCACCCATGACCCCGCCCCGTCCCAGCATGACGGCGCCGATCAGGAAAGTGCCGAGCCAGAACATCCAGAACTCCGGATTGAGGTCGGCAAACCAGTCGTGCACGAGCATGTAGACAATCGCGCCAATCAGGCCGCCATAGAGCCGGCCGGTGCCGCCGAGCACGAGGATGATCATTACCTCGGCTGACCGGTTGAAGCCGATCGACTCGATGCCGACGAACTGCGTGGTCTGCGCGAGCAGGGCGCCTGCCACGCCTGCCACGCCGGCCGACAGCGCATACGCCAGACGCAGTCGTGCATCGACCGGCGAGCCGATCGCCAGCATGCGCTTGCGGCTGTCGTGAATGCCGCGCAGCGTGAGCCCGAACGGCGAGCGCAACGCCAACCGCACCGCGAGGAACAGCACCAGCACCACACCATAGGTGTAGGCAAAGGCCGTCCGGCCGAACAGGTCGAAGTCGAACAGGCCGAGCACCGGCGCGATCGCCACGCCTTGCAGGCCATCCGAACCACCAGTGATCGATGCGAGCCGGTTGGAAAGTTCAGCCAGCAGCACGCAGACGCCCAGGGTGATCATCAGCCGCGTGAGGTCCGCGCCCCGAACGATCAGGTAGCTCAGCACATAGCCAAGTGCCGCGCAGACGATCAGTGCGAGCAGCAGTCCGCTGAAAGGCTCGGTCCATCCGTGCTTGCCGAGCAGCCCGGCGACATAGGCGCCGGTGCCGAAGAAGGCCGCATGGCCCACCGTGATGATGCCGGCGTAGCCGAGCGCCATGTCGAGCGACACGGCAAACAGCCCGAAGATCATGATCTGGCTCATCAGCGTGAGCTTGTCGGGCAGCAGGAAGTAGGTGGCGCCCAGGGCCAGCCAGAAGGCGATTTCGGCCGCGCGAAGGCGGGCCGGCGTGATGGGAACGGGTTTCATGCGAGCCCCTTGCGTGGAATGATCCCGTTCGGCCGCACCAGCAGCAGGGCGATCATGGCGACATAGATGAGGAAGGCGCCGGCCTCCGGCAGGTAGTACTTGCCGGCCACGTCGATGACGCCGATCAGCAGCGCCGCGATGAAGGGCCCGGCAATGGTTCCGGCCCCGCCGGTGCACACGACGATGAGGAAGTACACGAGGTACTTGAGCGGAAAGGACGGCTCGAGTCCCAGCATGCCCAGGCTCAGCGCACCGCCCAGGCCGGCGAGGCCGCAGCCCAGCGAGAAGGTCAGGAAGAAGAGACGTTGCACATGGATGCCGGTGCCGCCTGCCACGCGCTGGTTGTCGACGGCTGCGCGCACCATCGCGCCGTAGCGGGTCTTGCCGAGCACCAGCAGAAGGCAGGCCAGTACGGCAACGCCGCAGCCGATCAGGAAGAGGCGATACCGGCCGACTTCAAGGCCCAGCAGCGAGATGCGCCCCTCCAGCCACGCAGGCAGTTGGAACGGCTGGATGGTCGGGCCGAAGAAGTACGTGAAGACCGCCACCGAGACGAACACGATGCCGATCGACAGCAGGACCTGGTCGAGCGCATGCGCGCGATACAGCCGCCGGTAGAAGAAGAACTCCAACACGCCGCCGACCAATGCCGCCGAGACGAAAGCCGCTGCCAGCGACGGGAGGAAGCCGATGCCGAAGTGATTCATCAGCCAGCTCGCGGCGTAGCCCCCGACCATCGCGAAGCTTCCATGCGCGAGGTTGACGAAGTTCATGAGACCCATCGTGATCGACAGGCCGACCCCGATCAGAAAGAGGAGCATGCCGTAGGCCACTCCGTCGAAGAGGATGACTTGCATGTGCAGGCCCGGTTCATTGATTGGCGCGCAACGCTCGCATCAGTTGGCTTCCTTGGCCGGGTCCTTGACGCGTTCAAACTTGTCGAACTCGACGTTCACGATCTGTCCCTTGGCCCGTTCGGCCTTGCGGATGTAGACCGTCTGCACGATGTCGCGCGTGACGGGATCGATCTCGACCGGCCCGCGCGGGCTCTCGAAGCTGAGGCCCTTGAGCGCGGTCATGACCTTGTCGCCCGACACGTCGCCCTGGGTCTTTGCAAGCGCCAGATCAATGGCTTGCATGGCGTCGTAGGCTGTGACGGCGAAGTAGCTCGGTCGCAGCGTCGGGCCGAACTTGGCCGCAAAATCCTTCACGAACTTCTGGTTCTTCGGCGATGGATGCGCATACGAATAGTGGTGGCTGGTGATCAGCCCCAGCGCGACGTCGCCAGTGGCTTCGAGATAGCTGTCGTCGGTGGCGTCGCCGGTGGCGAACAGCTTGATGCCGGCTTCGTCCATGCCGCGCTCCTTCCAGACCTTGAGAAAGGCAGGCGGCATGACGCCGGAGGGAAAGAAGAAGAACACCGACTGCGGCTTCGCGTCCTTGATGCGCTGCACGTAGGCCGAGAAGTCCGGGTTGCTCATGGGTGTGCGAACAGAGCCGGAAACCTTGCCTCCGCCGGCGGTGAAGGCCTTCTTGAAGGCGGTCTCGGCATCGACGCCGGCGGCGTAGTCGGCAACGACCGTGTAGGCATCGTTGATGTTCTGCTTCAACATCCAGCGGGCCATCGGTTCGGTCACCTGCTGCACCGTGAACGAGAGGCGTGCGATGTAGGGCGAGCTGGTGGTGATGCCCGACGAAGCGGCGTTCATGACCAGCGTCGGAACCTTCGCTTGCGTCGCAATCGCGCTGACCGCGTAGGCGTTGGGACTGAAGTCCACGCCGGTGAGGATGCCGACCTTGTCGCGCACCACGAGCTCCTGCGCCATGCGCTTGGCCAGGTCGGGTGCGGGGCCGCCGGTGTCTTTCTTGATGACCTCTACCGTCCGCCCGGCGATCTTGCCGCCGTGCTCCTGCAGGTAGAGCGCGACGCCGGCGTCGAACTGACGACCGTAGTCGGCGTAGGGGCCAGAATAGGTCGCGATCAGGCCGATGCGCAACGGCTCGTCGGCGGCTTGTGCAGCGGTCGCGGCGCTTGTGGCGGCCAATGCGACCAGGCAGGTCAGTGTGTGGGCGGCAAGCCCTCGTTTCGTGGTGATCATCGTGGATGCTCCAAAGGGGGAAGCCGGACGGCCGGCAGGCTCGGTCAAAGGGTTCGAAGAGGGCAGCGGATTTACGCGGCCGCGGGATCAAGGGCTGTAATTGCCACTTTCCGGAGGTCGAAGGATTCGTCGGCGAGCTGGTCTGCGCTCAGGCGCACACCGGCACCGATGAGCTTGCGACTCTGGATGTGATCGGACGGCTTGTTGACCGAGTGCGCAGCCACAAGCACGCCGTCGCGCAGATAGAAGCAGCTGAAGCGGTCGCCCGCCATGTCGCCGCGCAGCACCGCGTGATCGCCCGGCTGCGGCAGCCCGGCCATCTGGAACTTGAGGTTGAACTGGTCGCTCCAGAACCAGGGCACCGCGGTGCACGGCTGCTCGTGTCCGATCAGCAGCGATGCAGCTGCCTTGGCACCGTCATTGGCGGCCTGGATGGATTCAAGGCGCGCTCGTGCCGGCTCCCCGGGTGCTGGTGGCCTTGCCATGTTGGCGACATCGCCCACCGCCAGCACTTGCGGCGCAGAGCTTCGGCCCAGCATGTCGACGACGATGCCGTTGTCGACGGTCAGCCCGGCGTCCCGCGCAAGTTCCACGTTGGGCAGTACGCCAATGCCGAAGACGACCAGGTCGCAGTCGACGCGGGCGCCGTCGTCCAGTTCCACTGCCGCGACGCGGCCCTGCAAGCCATGCAGCGCGCGCACGCCGCGGCCCGTCAGGACCTCGGTGCCACGCGAGCGGTGCGCGCCTTCGATGTAGTCGGACATGCGCAACGGGAAGGCGCGCATCAGCAAGCGCCGTTGCGCTTCGATGACAGTGACCGCGATGCCCCGCGCACGTAGCGCCGAGGCGACTTCGAGGCCGATGAATCCGCCGCCGATGATGCAGGCGCGTTGGCACCGGTCCGCGGCCTGGGCGACGTTCAGCGCATCGTCGAGCGTGCGCAGATTGAACACGCCTTCGAGGTCCACGCCGGGCAACGTGACGGGCCGGCAGCGGGCACCTACGGCCAGCGCGAACCAGCCGTAGTCCAGCGTGCTGCCATCGTCGAGTGCAACACGACGGGCATGGAGGTCCAATGCGTTGGCCCGGCGCCCGAGCATCAATTCGATCCCGTTCTCCTCATAGAACCCGGCGCCTCGCAATGGCAGTTGATCCAGCGTCGTCTTGCCGGTCAGCACGCCCTTGGAGAGCGGCGGACGCTGGTAGGGCAGGTGGGCTTCATCGCCGATGAGGATGATGCGTTCGGCAAAGCCGAGTTCGCGTGCGGTGGCGGCGAGCTGGACGCCGGCATAAGAGGCGCCGGCGATCACCAGCGGATTGGCGTTCGTCATACGCTTTGCGCCTCTGGCACGTGCACCACCAGGCCGTCGAGGTCGGCGGTCACCGTGAGCTGGCAGCTCAGGCGGCTGCCTGGCAGACGCTCGGACGCGACGCCGTCCAGCAATTCGTTCTCCATCTCGTCTGGTGGTGGCAGGCGCTCGAAGAAGGCGTCGTCGACATACACATGGCAGGTCGCGCAGGAGCACGAGCCGCCGCATTCGGCATCGATGCCGCGGACGTTGCCGCGCACCGCGTTCTCCATGACGCTGGTGCCGAGCCGGGCGTCGACGCTGCGGCGGCTGCCGTCCTTCAGGATGTAGTTGATCGTGGGCATGGCGCACCTCAGAACATGTCGAAGTACTCGCGGTGTTCCCACTCGCTGACTTCGAGGTTGAAACGTGCGATCTCTGCTTCCTTCATCTGGCAGAGGTAGTCGACGAAGGTCTTTCCGATCTGCTCGTTGAGCATCTCGTCGCGGCGCAGGCATTCGAGTGCGTCGCCGAGCGAGCGCGGCAGGTTTTCAGCCGGTGTCTCGTAGGGCGCATCGGCCGACGGCCCCGGGTCCGTCCTACAGCGCATGCCGTCAAGGCCCGCATAGAGCTGCGACGCAAGGTACAGGTAGGGATTGGCGGTCGGCTCGCCGACGCGGTTCTCGATGCGCGTCGCGTTCTGGCCCACGCCACCCAGCACCCGCAACATGGCGCCGCGGTTGTCGCGCGCCCAGATCGCGCGATCCGGCGCGAGCGAGAAAGGTCGGTAGCGCCGGTAGCCGTTGATGGTCGGGCTGGCGAGTGCTGCCGCGCCGCACGCGTGCTCCTTCAAGCCGCCGAGGTAGTGCATCCCGATGGCGCTCAGGTCCTGGCCGGCAACGTCGGGCATGAAGGCGTTGATGCCGTCGCTGCGGCGACGCAGCGACTGGTGCAGATGCCAGCCACTCGACATCACGTTCGGGATGCGCGGCCGGCACATGAAGGTCGCGTGGTAGCCGGCGCGCTGGCAGATCTGCTTGATGGCGCTGCGCAGCACCACCATCGTGTCGGCGGGCAGCACGCCGGCCGTCGGCCCGAAAGTCAATTCAAACTGGCTGGGGCCGTATTCGACCTCGAGCGACCGCAATGGCAGTTCGAGCGCGATGAGGTTCGAGCGGATCAGCTCCATCACCGCTTCGACGCGGTCATAGCGCAATTCGGTCAGGTACTGGTGCCCATGCGACAGCAGCGACACACGCGGCGGCTCGCCCGGCTGGCCCGAATCGGCAAGGGCCATGCGCTCGTCCTCGAGCTTGAACACGTGGAACTCGACTTCGAGCCCGGCGATGAAGTCCAGGCCCAGTTCACCCAGCTGGCCGACCGCGCGTTGCAGGATCTGGCGCGTGGCATAGGGGCAGGGCTTGCCATCAGACATGTACGCATCGCACAGTACCCAGCCCGTGCGCGGCGACCAGGGCAGCACCTTGAAGGTCGCGGGATCGGCCACGACAGTGAAATCGGCGCCGCCCTGGAAGCCCTCGATGGCGAACCCGCCACCACGTTCGAACACCGGAAACACCGTCTTGTGAGAGGTGTCCTTGGCCAGCAAGGTGGACGTCAGGTTGACGCCGTCCCACAGCGCGGCGCGCGCTTCGCTCGCCACCAGGGTCTTTCCGCGCAGCAGGCCGTGCTGGTCGGGCCAGGCGAAGCGCACGACGTCGATGCCGCCGGCATCGATGCGGCGAACCAGTTCGCAGGCCTGCGCCAATTGGTCATCGGACCAGAGACCGTAGCGTTCGACGAATGAGGTCATGGCGTCCGTCCTCAAGCCGCCAGCCGGGCAGAGGCCCAGTCGGATTTCAGGCGGCGTTCGCGATCGGCGCTCTGCCAGTAGCCATCGGTATCGGCCGTGGCGCCGATGCCGTCGATCGATGGCGGCCCGGTGAGCGTGCGGGCCTGTGCGTCGTCGATCAGCATCGGCGCGCTTTCGCCGGCCCGCGTGCTTTCGATCGCCTTCACCAGCATCCGGCGGTAGGCGATGATTCCCTTGTCGGTGCTGCCGAGGTGTTCGCGCGTGCGGTCCTGGATCGGCCCTTGTGACTCGATGGCCCACTGGTCGTGGACGTTGATGTCCTCGCCCATGCCGGTGTAGGTTTCGGTCAACTGCTCGTCGACGCTGAACCCGTAGTTGTTGCTCTTGTTCTTGCGCGAGGTGTAGTCGGGAAGTTCGTAGAGCTTGAGGCGCTGTTCGCGCATCTGCTGCTTGTCCACCGGGCCGGTGAAGCTGGTGAAGATGGCGTACCAATAGCAGTGCGTGTCGTCCACCGGCACGTGCCATTGCGAGATCGTCATCTCGGCGCTCATCGGGATCACGAAGGCCTGCGGGAACACCATGTTGGTCACGCGCACGTGCGTGCTGGTGTCGGAGAGCTTGCGCAGTGCGGTCAGACGCATGCCGTACTCGGTCGGCTCGACGCTGATCTCGGGGCGGTCGTATTCGCGCAGCACCTTGGTGATCGGCATGTCGGAATCGGCTGAGGCGCCGCGGAACTGCTTGCCGTAGCTGGCCGATGTGTCCTCGTCCTCGAAGAACCGATGCAGGTAGGACGCATGGGCCGGGTCGAGGCCGACCTCGAGCGCCTGCAACCAGTTGCATTCGAACAAGCCCTTGAAGGCGAAGGTGTGCGACTCGGGGGCGACGAAGCAGTCGAAGTCCGGGAAGGCCGGCGGCTCGCCTTCGCCGATGTAGGCGAACACGGTGCCGGCGCGTTCGACGACCGGATAGGCACCTTGCCGGATCCGGCTGCACAGCTTGCTTTGCGCCGGCTCCGCGGGGGTCTCGAGGCAGCTGCCCTTGGCGTCGAACAGCCAGCCGTGGAAGGCGCAGCGCAGGCCGCCATGCTCGAGGCGGCCGAAGGCCAGGTCGGCGCCGCGGTGCGGGCAGTCGCGGTCGAGCAGGCCCAGCTTGCCGCTCTCATCGCGGAACAGCACGAAATGCTGGCCCATGAGCTGGACCGGCCGCACCGGGCGCGGGCCCTCCAGGTCGACACTGAGGGCGATGGGTTGCCAATAACGGCGAAGCAGCTTTCCGGCAGGGGTGCCGGGCTCAACACGGCAGAGGAAGTCGTTTTGTTCGGCGCTGATCATGGGGAGTCCTTCTTGAGGGGCAGTTGGGTTTGTGATTGCATGCAATGGTATGCATTATTGAAAACGACGCAGCGATCGTCAACAGAAGACGCCCGTTCATCTGCAAAAGACGCGGGTAAACACCTATAAAAACGATGCATTTCGCTGTCTTGATCGCAAATTCACATCGTCATTGCATGCAATAAGAAGTGATGCAGCGAATCTTGTGTGCAGGAAGTCCTTGTTGCATACAATCGAGGCTCTCCTCGCTTCCACCGATCCTGTATGGACTCGCAACAATCCCGTGTACTCGTGCAACTCCGCGACCTGATCCTCAAGGGCGAATTCGTGCCGGGCGAGCGGCTGGCGGAGATACCGCTCGCTGACAAACTCGGCGCATCGCGCACTCCGGTGCGGCTGGCGCTGGCCAGCCTGGAACACGAGGGGCTGATCGAACAGTCGCCGGGCGGGGGCTACCAGATGCGTCGCATCACGTCGCGGGAGATTGCCGACGCGATTCGCGTGCGGGGTTTGGTCGAAGGCTTCGCGGCCCGGCTGCTGGCGGAAGAGGGCGCGTCGCGGCAGTTGCTGCGCGACCTCCATAGCTGCCTCGAAGAGGGTGACAAGACGGTCAACAAGCCCACCATGGACCTGGACGATTACGCGGCCTACGTCGAGGTGAACGACCGCTTCCACCAACTGGTCATGCAAGGCTGCGGCAATGTCGCCCTCCAGCGCATCATGGAGATGCTCGACCGCCAGCCGTTCGCCTCTCCCAGCGCCATGCTTCCGATGCAGTCATCGATGAAGGAGGAAGGTCACGAGTGGATGCGCCAGGCCCAGCGCACGCACCATGCGCTCGTTCAGGCCATCGAGCGAGGGCAGGGCTCGCGCGCACAGGCTCTGGGCGAAGAGCACGTCGAGATCGCGCGCATGAACCTTGAGTACGCGCTCGAGCGTCCCGAACTGGCCGCTGAACTGCTGCCAGGCCTCAAGCTGGTGGCGGACACGACGCGCGGCTGATCGCACGCAAGCCAGGCGGCGGCGCAGGATCTCCCTCCAAGCTCTGGCTGCAAGCTCGACCAGCTGCTTCCTGAGCCAGCGCTGCGACGGCTCATGTTCGTTGCGCTGGCGCCAGATCCCGCGTAGCGTGGCGCGCGTCGCCCGATGCGGCCGCTGCGCCGAATGAAAGCCCGCCGCGGTTTCCGCTGACTGCCGCTACGCAGTTGCGCGCCAGCAGAGCCAGAAGCGCCTCACGACAGCGCCCGACGATGCACTTTCATCGGGACCGCGCCGACGCTGACGGTTCCGGTCGTCCGCAGGGCGTCGGCCAGCGTAAAGCCGTCCAAATGCGCCAGAAATCGCTGAAGCGCATCGTCAAGGATGCCCGCAAGTCCGCAGCGACCCGTCAGCGCGCAGGTGCTGTCTGTCCCAAAGCAATCGACGAGCTGGAAGTTCGCCTCGACAACGCGCACCAGCGCGCCCAGGTTGATGTCTTCAGGGCGGTGGGCGAGCCGAAGCCCGCCGCCTTTGCCGCGCACGGTCCCGATCCATCCTTGCAAGCCCAGCTGATGGGTGACTTTCATGAGATGAGCTTCCGAGATGCAATGGGCCTGGGCGATCTCGGCAATCGTGCACAGGCGATCCGGACGTTGCGCGACATACATCAGCAGTCGCAACGCGTAATCGGTCATTGCAGTCAGCCGCATGGTTGCTCCGCGTTCAGCTCGGCGCCATCGCCGCGGATAAAAAGTGTCGCATCAGCAGTGTGGAGCGATTCAGCCATGCTGCAGTTCGGTGGGCACGGTCTCTGGACGGCGGCTTATCTGGTAACCGTACCAGAGGCTTTCGGCGATTCGCTGCGCCGTCTCATACGCCTGTTCGCCCATGGCGCGGTTTGGCTGCGCGGCGGTCGCTTCGCGAAACAAGGCCAGCCAGCGTTCGAACAGCTGCGCATTCAGATTGGGCAAGGCCACATGCTTGGGCATGGGCGTTCCGCGAAACCTGCCGCTGCCCAGGAGGATCGACGACCAGAAGTCCGTCAGCTTCAACAAGTGGTACTCCCAGTCACCGACGAAGGTGTTGAAGACTGGGCCGAGTTGTTCATCCTGGCGCACCGCGTCATAGAAGCTGCGCACCATGGCCGAGATTTCCTGTTCACTGCAGAGGTCAGACGGGCGCAAGGGACTTCTCCTTTGAAAGAATTATCTGTAATATATCTTATAGACGTCGAACGGACTGCGCAATCCGGGGCGTTGACGAATCGCTAAACGCGGACAAGAAAATGCCTTCCCACGATCCAATAGATGTCCTGGTCCTTGAGCAAGCGGCGGAAGCCGTCATCTACGCCAATAGAGCAGGCGTGATTGAGCGCTGGAATGCCGCTGCAGTGGCGATGTTTGGCTACACCGCTTCCGAAGCGCTGGGGCAGCATCTGGACCTGGTGATCCCCGAGCATTTGCGCAAGGCGCACTGGCGGGGTTTCGACGCCGCAATGGAGAACGGCAAGACCCGACTGGGCGGGCGTCCGATGATGACTCGAGGGTTGCACAAGACAGGCCAGAAGCTCTACCTGGAGATGAGCTTTGCCTTGGTGAGTGACGCCACCGGCTTGGCGCTCGGAGCGGTCGCTGTGGCCAGGGATGCGACCGAACGGGTCGAGCGCGAAAGGGCGGCAATGGCGGCGCAGCCGCGTTGACCAGTAAGGCATCCGCGACGGTGGCAATGCATCCGCAGCAGCAACCGACCGGGCTGATTCCAATGGATCGGTCTGCTGCATGACGCGCCGCGGCATTTGCGTAAGTCAGGGGTGCGCGCCGTAGCAAAGTTGAATAGACGCGAGTTGTGCTCCACGCGCAGTCCCAGACAACATCCAAGGCAGGGCTCCTTTGCACTGCGCACCCCTAACTTCTGGCTACTCTCCGAATGGCGGCACGGATGAATGCGTGGGTCATGGTCATGTGTGTGCTCAATCGATCGCCATCGCGGCGACGATTGCAAGGGCATTGGTGAGGATTGGGGTCGCCACGGCCAGCATGAAGATCGGCTTGTAGGCCTGCTTGTGCGTCAGACCGACGACGGCCAGCGCCGTGATGACAGCGCCGTTGTGCGGCATCACGTCCAGGCATGCGGTCGCGGGGCTGGCAATGCGGTGGATCGCCTCGGGGTTGAGACCCAGCGCCAGAAACTGTTTCGCGAAGAGCTCCATCGCGATGCCGAGACCGCCGGATGCCGAGCCCGTGATGCCGCACAGAAGCTGATCTTGGGGTGTGCACTGCAGCATTTCCTCAACCTCGGGCAGCGCGCAACCTAGCGTTTCGGTATCCGCGCTTTGGCGTCGGTGCTCAGAAGGATTTGCGGCGTCGGCACCCCAGCTTCTGGATACTCTCCGAAACCGAGATCGCCCCAGGGCGGCGACGCTGGTGGACTGCCTGCTTGACGCCGTTGTCGGCATTCCGCTCGCGTGGCGTGCGGAAGCACGAAGGAAATCGGGGGCCCCGGCCATCGGGACGCTGGGGGGCACTCAATTCCTTCCGACGGAAGCAATCCCAAATCTTGTTGCAAAAAAAGAGAGCCATCGGTGGGTGGTCCACTCTTGATGGCTCTGGAGAGCCGCCGACCGAAGGGGAAACACCGATCGACGTACTTGCAACCTTTTCGGTTGGAGCGCCAGGAGCGGCAAAGGTTCCCTATTTGTTTCTCGTTCGGCGCTCTACCCGGGACAGCCGGGGTGACCGGCCGGCTATTTCGTCTTTCTGACCGGAGTGCTCATTTTTCGTGCATGTATGGACCCGGCGCCTTTTGCAAGCTCTTTTCGGTGACGTCAAACGGTCTGCATGCATGTATACGGCTTGCCGATGGGCACGCCGAAACACGCCCGCAGCCTCGATGAGATCCGCACACCCTGTCCTCAGCAGATTGATGGCTTGAGCCTAAAGGAGCAGCCGGCACGAAAAACAGGCATCTGGGTGTTGGTCCAGCCAGTTTTGTCATCGCTTCCGAAAGCTTCGCAAGCCAGTGCTGGGGGTGTTTGCCTCCCGTATTACATGTGTTACGTGATCAAGTCGATCAGCGCTGTTGGCCCCGACCGAAAACAGTGAGGGTGGTGAGATTTCTGCCTTGCGCGCGCCCGTTGAAAGGCGCACGCTCACTTCCATGAAACGACGCATGGTCCTGGGTACCGCGTTAGCCCTTGCGTTGATGCAAAGCAGTTCGCGGATTCTTGCGGCCGACAGCAAGGTGCTGCGGCTCGGTTGGGTCACGGCACAGACGCAGGCCAGCCTGACGCCCTACATCGCGGCGCTGCGCGCGGCGCTGGTTCAACTGGGTTATGTGGAGGGCCGCAACCTGCAGATCGAGTTCCGATACGGCAACGATTCGGAAGAGAAGGTACCCGAGCTGGTCGAGGAACTCGAGCGTATTCCGGTCGACATCCTGCTGGCCCAAGGCACCGCGGTGAGCATCATCAGCCAACTTCCGGTGAGCGAGCCGGTGGCCTACGTCTTCAGTGGCGACCCCGTGATGGCCGGCTTCGCGCAAAGTCTCGCGCACCCAGGCGTCAACATGACCGGCCTCACTTTCATGGCAGAGGAGCTCAACGGCAAGCGGCTCGAGATGTTGCGCGAAATGGTGCCGGCCCTGCGCGACGTTGCCGTCGTGGCAAACCCAGAACACCCGGGCTCGCAGTTGGAGCATCACTACACCGACACTGCGGCCCGGCGGCTAGGGCTGCGCGCCCATTACTTCCCGGCCCGAACGCCCACCGAGCTCACTGCCGCACTGAACGCAATGGCGGCCTCGCCGGCGCGCGCACTGTCGATCTTCAGCGATGGTTTCGCGGTGGCGAACCGGAGGCAGATCATCGACTTCGCGACGACGCGCAAACTACCGGTAATGTCGGGCTGGCCCGTATTCGCCGACAGCGGGGCGCTCTGCACCTACGGGCCGCGCCTGGTCGATTCCTATGCGCGACTCGCTTGGTATGTCGATCGCATTGCAAAGGGTGCGAAGCCGGCGGATTTGCCGATCGAGCGGCCCACCACTTTCGAGCTGGTGTTGAACCTGAAAACGGCGGGTGCGATCGGGCTCACCATCCCGCAATCGATGCTGGTGCGGGCCGATCGGTTGATCCAGTAGATGAACGAAACACCCGAACTCGACGTTCAAGTCAGCCCCAAGGTTCCCGCAGCCGCCGTGGAAGCTTGCCTTGCATACTTCCATTGAACGCTGCACCCCAACTGGAAGGGGCCGCTCGTCACATCAAATGTGGAAGAACCATCCTTGCTACTTCACGACTATGGACGGCGCTATCGTCAAAGCCGAGCCCGAAATCTCGATGCGACGCGGGACTGCTCGAGATGGCCACGCAGCCCCACATTGGGCCGCTCTTACGAAGCGCGGGTCCCGTCGGCTCAGTCAAGCTGCCCGTCTCGCAGGTCGTCATGCCGTCCGCGAAGCATGTATGCGAAAGGAACTTGTGATGACTGACTCGACACGTCGGTCAAGTTGCGCAAGGGCGACTTTGCGGCCAATGAGCAACGCCCGATCCCCAGCCACCACCGGCCTCCGTGGGACACGAAGTCGCGTTGGCGATTCTCTCGGGGACCGCGGTGCTGGCCCTCCTCTACTTCGGACGCGAGGTACTGGTGCCGATCACCCTTGCGCTGATCTTGAGCCTCGCCATCGCGCCAATCGTCCGGCTCCTGCGTCAAGTCGGCCTCGGCCAGGTCGGTGCCGTGCTCGCCGCCCCCGCGGCCCTCGGCGCGCTTTTGGTCGGCATGGTGATGATGCACTTGCTTGTGCCAACAAGCGCCTCGTCGAAGTTGTTCAGCGGTGGGGCCCGATTCCCCGATTCGGCCGCCAGATCGTTGCAATGCAAGCGAACACGGCCTGCATTGGGTAGCATTCAAGGCAGTCGTTGAGGAGCTGCCCCATGAGCAATCGATCCATCATCGTTAAAAGCGACACCGCGCTTCGCGAAGCGGAGGCTCAAGAGTGGGAGGTCGTGGAGCCCACCAGAACCGCACCTTTCACAACCTTCGCCTACTCGATTACCGAGATTTCCAGTTTTGGCGGCCGAACCCGCGTCAAGTCCAGTACGACGCGGCTAACAGACGGCAAACTCGTTTCGGAGAAGTTTGACGGCGAGCTCGACGGCAGCGCTTACGAGCGAATGGCCATGCAGGCCAGCGAACAGTTCGCCAGTCAGCTGCGTTTGCTGATGCTGCCGTTCAGCTGGTTACTTCCGCGTTCTCGAGACCGAGACGAGTAGTCGAACGCCGGAGCGCCCCTCTTTGCCTCCGTCTTCCTGGACGGCAAGGCTGAACGCGGCCGAATGGATTCCTCTCGACCGAAAAGGACGGCAGCGTCTTCTTCCTCCAGAACCCGAAGGCCCGGGTACGCGGAGCGCTGTCGGTCCGGATGGCCATCAGGACGGAGCGACGGTCAGTCGTTCCGGGGCTATTGTTCATGTGACGAGGATGCAGTGTGATTTGGGGTGATCTCGGTTTCGATGCAATTTGTGGCGCTTGAGCGGATTTTCCGGTTGCACATCAAAGACCTGGGCCGAAGTTCGACCAGGGCAGTTCTCCAGCGAGTAGCAGGCCCTCGCCATCGCCAACCGCCACAAATTGCACCAAAGCCGAGCTCACACCACGCAGGGCGGCGGGTACCGCGAAATTGGCTCCCATGCCTGGAACCAGTCCGTGCGGCGCGCGACCAACACTATCAACTACTCGACCGAGCTGCCGTTCGCACAAGGCATCCAGTTCGGTTGACTACGCCGCCAGTCGCACCGGAATTCGCCGGCGCCCGAAGCCGCTCTTGAATGCGCCGAAGCGGCCGGCAATGGGCGTGCCGCAATGCGGACATGCGCCGTGTTCGTCGATTCGGCAATCCAGCACCAGGTACCAGTCGCGCTTCACCAGGGGCTCGCGGCACGAGGGGCAGAAGGTGGTTCCGCCTTCGACGTCGTGCACGTTGCCGGTGTAGACGTATCGCAGGCCGTTGGCGAGCGCGATCGCGCGAGCGCGCTTGAGCGTGGCCGGTGGGGTCGGTTCCACGTCGAGCATCTTGTAGTCCGGATGGAAGGCCGTGAAGTGCAATGGCACGTCGGGACCGAGATGGTCCGCGATCCATCGTGTCATCGCATCGATCTCGGCGTTGTCGTCGTTGTGGCCCGGAATGAGCAGCGTCGTGATCTCGAACCAGCAGCGGGTTTCGTGGCGCAGGTACTGCAGCGTATCGAGCACCGGCGCGAGATGCGCGCCGGTCTGCTGGAAATAGAAGCGCTCGGTGAAGCCCTTGAGGTCGACGTTCGCGGCGTCCATCCGGTCGTAGAACGCGCGGCGCGCGTCGGCGTGCATGTAGCCGGCGGTCACTGCTACGCTGCGAATGCCGAATGCGTGGCAGGCGTCGGCGGTGTCCATCGCGTACTCGGCAAAGATGACCGGGTCGTTGTAGGTGAAGGCCACGCTGTCGGCGCCGCTTTCGCTCGCGGCCTGCGCAATGCGCTCGGGGGATGCCGCATCCATGAGCCGGTCGAATTCGCGGCTCTTCGAGATGTCCCAGTTCTGACAGAACTTGCACGCGAGATTGCAGCCCGCCGTGCCGAAGCTCAACACGCTGCTGCCGGGCAGGAAGTGGTTGAGAGGCTTCTTCTCGATCGGGTCGATGCAGAAGCCCGAGCTGCGTCCGTAAGTGGTAAGCACCATCGCGTGATCGACGCGCTGCCGCACGAAGCACATGCCGCGCTGGCCCTCGTGCAGCCGGCAGTCGCGCGGGCACAGGTCGCACTGGATGCGGCCGTCGTCCAGGCGATGCCACCAGCGTGCGGGCGCGTCCATCGCACTCATGCCTCGAACGCGATCGCCGTGTAGCCGACCACGCGGTCATGGCCGCCGGCGGTGTCGCCGGAGTTACGCAGGTCGAGCAGGCGCGGCTTCAGGCCGTGATGGCGTGCAGCGCGCAGGGCACCGTTGATCGCCTCGCAGCCGCAGGCTTCGTGCGGCGTGAGTCCCGCATCGAACCGCAGGATGCGCTGCACGGTGGCATGGTCAACCGTCTTCGCCTTGGCGTACGGCAGGTAGTGCGAGAGGTCGGAGCTGATGACGATCAATGTCTCGTCGCCGCCCCAGAGCCGTTCGAGCACCTCGGCCACGGCCTGCGCACCTGTGTCGCCGACCACCAACGGCACGAGCGTGAACTGCCCGAGCGTCGCCTGCAGGAAGGGCAACTGCACTTCGAGCGAATGCTCCTGCGCATGGGCCCGGTCGCTGCGGATCACCTGCGGCAGATCGGCGAGGCGGTCGAGCGTCTCGCGATCGATGGGCACCCGCCCGAGCGGCGTCTGGAAGGCGTCGACCTCCGCTGCAGCGAGATCGTTCACCCACACGCGGTGCGCGGGCCCCAGTAGCACCACACGGCGAATGGCTGGTGTGTGCGTGCGTCGCAGCAGAGCATAGGCACTCGCGGCGATCGCGCCGGAATAGGCATAGCCCGCGTGCGGCGCGATCAGCAGCTTCGCGCGTGGATGTACAGCCTCGGCCTCGGGGCCGATGTCATGCAAAAAGCCCTCCACCTGTTCCCGCAGCGCGGTCGGCGCGGACGGATAGAACAGGCCTTCGACGGCGGCATGGCGCACGGCTGGCATGGAAGCGGCTCCTGCCACTCAATTTGAACCTTCCGGCCTCGAAAATCAATCCCTGGCGGCGGCCGCCGTGGCGGCGCTGCCCGCAAAAAGATCCGCCTTAGGTTTGCTGCGGCGCACACCCCTCGGATCTGGCTACTCTCATCGGGCAGCGAAGACCGCCCTCTTGTCGAAGCAACTCACTGTCTGATACAAGTGACCGCTTCCTCTCATGCCAGCCTTTGGCTGCGTTCCCGTTGGATACGCCTGTCGTCGATTCCTTGCGCGCTCGTGCTCGGCGCATTGCCGCCGAGGGTCGACTTGTTTCCATCGATGTCGAAGCTCATCCCGAACTGGGCAATCGGATCTTCGCCGTCGGCGCCGTGCGCTCCGACAACGCGGACGCTTTCAACGGCGCCTGTTCGCCCGCCAAGGCGTCCTCGGTTGTTGCCGCCCTGAACCGCTTTGCGCGCGAGGGCAGGGTACTGCTGGGGCACAACCTGCGGCGCCATGATTTGCCTCTGCTGCGCGAGCAATTGCCACAACTCGAATGCCTGCATTGGCCGGTGCTGGACACCCTCGAGTTGTCGGCACTCGCCTTTCCCAGCAATCCCTATCACCGGCTGGTCAAGGGCTACAAGCTGCTCACCGATGAGCGCAACAACCCGACAAGGGATGCGCGGGTAGCGCTCAATGTGTTCGAGGAGGCCGTCGTGGCGCTGCTGGAAACGCATGGGCAGGAGCCCTGGTGGCTCGCGCTCCTGCACTTCCTCTTGCGCGACGATGAAGCCATGGCCACGCTGTTGTCCCAAGTCCGGGAAGAGACGGCGCCCACCGGTGAGACGGCCGGGCACATCGTAGCGACCCGCTTCGCCGGTCGATGCTGCGCCACTCGCCTGCGCCAGCTGACGGCGGAAGTCGCGCAGCCATTCGACGGGCACGACCCGTGGTCCGTCGCCTTCGCCCTCGGCTGGATCCGGGTCTCCGGCGGCAACTCCATCCTGCCTCATTGGGTCTTTCACGAGCTGCCCGACGTCCGGCAGATGATCGCCGAGTTGCGCGAGATCGACTGCGGCCAAGCCGACTGCCCGTACTGCCGCCACAACCACCACCCCGAGTCGCTCCTGTCGGCGCTGTTTGGCAAGCCGGGCTTCCGGGCACATCCAGCCGCGACCGATGGCACGTCCCTGCAACGCGCCATCGTCAGCGCCGGCTTGGCGCGCGAGAGCTTGCTGGCCGTGCTGCCCACCGGTGGCGGCAAGTCCATCTGCTATCAGCTTCCCGCTCTGGTCCACTATCGCCGCTCCGGCCGTTTGACCGTCGTCATCTCCCCGCTGCAGTCGCTGATGCGCGACCAAGTGGAGAACCTCATGAAGGCCGACATCCAGTGCGCGGCCACTGTCAACGGAATGCTCACCCCGTTGGAGCGACGTGATGTGCTGGAGCGCGTGCGCCTGGGCGACATCGGCATCCTGCTGGTGTCTCCCGAGCAGTTCCGAAGTCGTACCTTCGTCGAGGCGATCCGGATGCGCGAGATCGCCGCCTGGGTGTTCGACGAGGCGCACTGCCTGTCCAAGTGGGGGCACGACTTCCGCACGGACTATCTCTACGTCTCCCGCTTTGTTCGGGAGCAGTTCCCGGGTCAGGCGCCCATTGCCTGTTTCACCGCCACGGCCAAGCCCGACGTCATCGAGGATCTGTGCAATCACTTCCAGGAAAGCCTGCAGATCGAGCTGAAGACTTTCCTGGGCGGCCACGAGCGAACGAACCTGTCCTACGCCGTGGTGCCCACCGCGGGCGGGGAGAAGCCCCAGCGCATCGTCGAGTTGCTGCGCGATGGCCTGCGCAAGGAAGACGCCGCCGTGGTGTTCTGCGCCACCCGAAAGAGCGCCGAGACCTTCGCGCGGATCGCTGCGCAACAAGGCATCTCCTGCGCCTGCTATCACGGAGGCCTGAGCTCCGAGTTGCGCAAGGACACCCAGCGCAGGTTCCTGGAGGGTGAGTTGCAGGTGATCGCGGCCACCAACGCCTTTGGCATGGGGGTGGACAAGCCCAACGTCCGGCTGGTCATCCACGCGGAGATCCCCGGTTCGCTCGAGAACTACCTGCAGGAAGCGGGCAGGGCAGGGCGCGACGGCACGCAAGCCCGATGCGTTCTGCTCTTTGATCCCCAGGACGTGGAAACGCAGTTCCGGCTCTCCTCGTCCTCCCAGCTGTCGCAGCGGGATTTCGTCGGACTGCTGCGCGCCCTGCGCGGCCAAGCCAGGAAGTTGGGCAAGGACGAGATCGTCGTCTCGGCCAAGGAGCTTCTCGCGCAAAGCAGCGGGACCGGGATCGACATCGACGCACCGGACGCCTCCACCAAGGTGACCACCGCCATCGCCTGGCTCGAGCGGAACAGCTTTCTCGCGCGCAACGAGAACGCGACCAAGGTGTTTCCTGCGAGCCTGCGGGTGGCATCGCTGCAGGAAGCCAAGGACCGCATCGACAAGGCCAACCTGTCGGCCAGCGTCCAGCAGAAGTTCCTGGCCGTCGCCACGGCGCTGTTTCGCTCCGACACGCCCGAGGGCCTGAGCACCGACGAACTCATGCTCGATGCCGGCATCCAGCCGGAGGAATGCTTTCGGATCGTCCACCAGCTGGCCAAGCTGGGGATTCTCGTCAACGACCTCGGGCTGACGGTGCGCCTGATACGCGGCGTTCGAGGGGCATCCGCGTCCCGCCTCGAGTTCCTCTGCGCCCTGGAAAGGGAACTCCTCGAGCTCATGGCGGAGTACGCACCCGACGCCGATCAGGATGATGCCCAACAGCACCTGAATCTGCGGGCCGTCTGTACGGAACTGCGCAGTCGGCTCAAGCATGAAGACGAGGCGGTGCAAGTGGACCCCACGCAGGTACGAGCCTGTCTGAGAACGATGGCCGATGGATTCGGCTCCGGCAATGACAAGCGCGGCATGATCCAGCTGCAAACGCTCGGTGACGACACCTTGCGCGTGACCTTGCGTCGCCCGTGGTCGCAGATCCGGCGGATCTGCGAACTGCGACGCGCCGTCGCTCAAGTCACCCTCACGCGGCTGCTGGCCGAAGTCCCGGACGGCGTCAAAAGCGCCTTCCTGGTGGAGTGCAAGGCGCAGGCGTTGATCGATGCGCTCACCGACGACCTGGCGCTCAAGGTCCAGCTGCGTGAGCCAGAGGTTGCACTGGAGCATGCGCTGCTGTACCTGCACCAGACGCGAGTTCTGGAACTGGACAAAGGGCGCTCGATCTTCCGCTCGGCAATGACCATCCGGATGGAGGGGGACACATCCCGACGCTTCAACCAGGCTGCCTTCGCGCCGTTGGAGGAGTTCTACAAGGAACGAACCCTGCAGACCCACGTCATGCACGAGTACGCCAAGCTCGGTGTGGAAGATCCGGCGCAGGCGCTGCGCCTGGTCAAGGCGTATTTCACTCTGCCGCACAAGCAGTTCATCAGGGAGTTCTTCCGCGGACGGACCGACCTGCTGGAGCGCAAGACCACCGATGAGTCCTATCGGCGAATCGTGGACGATCTCCAGCATCCTGTGCAAGAGGCACTGGTCACCCGGGCCAGGACCGGAAACCACCTGGTCCTGGCCGGCCCCGGGTCAGGCAAGACGCGGGTGATCGTGCATCGCATCGCCTACCTGTTGCGGGTGCTGCGCGTGAGCCCAGGCCGCATCATCGCGCTCGCCTACAACCGAGGCGCGGCGATCCAGCTGCGCCGGCGCCTGCTGGCCCTGGCCGGCGAAGACGCGCGGGGCGTGCTCGTCATGACCTACCACGCCATGGCGCTGCGCCTGACCGGCACCAGCCTCGCTGGGGCCGAGCGCACCGCAATCAACATCGACTTCGGCAAGATGCTCCAGGACGCCGTCGATCTTCTCGAAGGCAGGAGTTCGGCCCTGACCGACGCGGACGAGATCCGGGATCGACTGCTACAGGGCTATGAGTACATCTTCGTCGACGAGTACCAGGACATCGACGAGCAGCAGTACGCCCTCGTCAGCGCCTTGGCTGGGCGCCGGCGCGCCGACGCCGACACCAAGCTGAGCATCATGGCGGTGGGCGACGATGACCAGAACATCTATTCCTTCAAGGGCGCGAACATCGAGTTCATCCGGCGCTTCCAGAGCGACTACGAAGGCGAGCTCACCTACCTGGTGGAGAACTTCCGCTCCACCCAGAACATCATCTCGGCGGCCAATCACGTGATCCAGCGCGGGGCCGACCGGATGAAGATCGATCACCCCATCCGGATCGACGCCCGGCGCAAGGATGATCCGCCCGGCGGGCGGTGGGCCGAAGTCGACAAGGAGAGTCGCGGCGCGGTGCGCCTGATCACCAGTCCGGCCGATCCGAACCTCCAGGCCCAACTGGTCTACGCCGAGATCCAGCGCATCCGACGCATCGACCCGGCAGTCAAGCTCTCCGAGATCGCGGTGCTCTGTCGCACACACGCTCCGCTGGAGAAGATGAGGGCCATCTGCGATGTCGAAGGGCTGCTCTTCGAGGTCACGGGTCCGGAGGCAGCCAAGGGCCAGATCTCGCTCATGCGCACACGTGAAGGCTGGGCACTGGCCCGAGCGCTTCGACGGCGCCAGCTGCGCATGATCCGTCTTGGCGCATTGCGCAGGCACGTGAATTGGCAACGGCGGGCGCAACCGAGGAATACCGCGCTGCTGGACTTGCTGGACATCCTCGAGGACATCGCATCGACGCTTCAGGCGGACATCGTTCCCGCCGCAGAAGTGCTCGAACTCTTCTACGAGACGGCAGCAGAGATGCGACGAGACGGCCGGGAAAGCGCCGTCAAGCTGATGACCGCGCATGCAGCCAAGGGCCTGGAATTCGATCACGTCATCGTGATGGACTGTGCCGACTGGCGCTGGGATCAGGAAGATGAGCGGCGACTTCTCTACGTGGCCATGACGCGGGCGCGGCAGTCATTGACCTTGATGCGGGCGGAGGGTGGGCGCAATCCCTGTCTCGTCGATTTGGGGACGGTGGATGGCGTGCAGGATCAGTTGCCGGCTGTCCGACCTCTACATCGTGCGGACCTCGAGCGTCGGTATGTCATGCTGGGACCGGCCAGCATGGACATTGGGTTCGCCGGGCGCAAGGCGCCGACGGATCCAACTCACCGAGCGATCGCATCACTACGACCTGGAGATGCGGTGGAAGTGAAGGGGCGATTCGTCCAGGCGGTGTCGGGTCAGATCGTTGGCCGGCTGGCCACGAGCGTGGACGAGATCCCCCTTCAACGTGGGAACGCGTTCGTCGTCGCGGTGATGGTTCGAACGCGATCTCAGACGCCAGAGGACTACTTGCCGTCCTTGCGAGTGGATCAATGGGAGACGCCGCTTGTGGAAGTCCAACTGGCCGCCGGAGAAGCTGGCGGAGGCCGAACGGAAGGTCCGCTCTCCCGCTCTCCACGCTGAAGTGGAGCTGAACCGGCGAAACCTGACGCTCCGTGGATGGGCTCAAAGGGGGGATCTCGGTTTCTGAAAGCGGGCAGGGCGGGGCAGTGCACCCCCCCAGCTTCTGGATACTCCTATTGCGACAGCGGCCGCCAAGCGTCAGATCAGAAAGCGTGGCGGATACCGAAGTCGTAGCCGTAGGCCTTGTCAGCTTGGTAGCCACCGTTCGGGGTCAGCAGGAACGTGTTGGTGAACTGCGGGCTGGTCGACGAGTTGAAGGAGCTGTTGGCGGTCAGATTCAGGCCATTCTTGTTCTTGACGAACGCAGCCGTTGCGTACAGAGCGGTGCGCTTCGACAGGTTGTGCACGTAGCCGATCGCGAACTTGTCAGCCTTCGGGTCGCCCTGGTTCAGCGCTTGCAGCGAGATGGCAGCCAACGTCGGGGTCGACGTGTAGTTCAGTTTGACAGCCGAGTAGGCCACGCGGATCAGGCCAGGACCGACCGGCACGGTAGCGCCGAGCAGGTAGCCGTCACCCTTGAACGAGCCCGTGCCGAACACCGGCGTAACGAAGGTGGTCGGGTCGAAGTTGATGTCGTTCTTGGTGCGCGAGATTTCGCCGAACAGCTTGACAACGCCGAAGTCATACGAAGCGCCGAGGTTGGCCGTCTTGACCTTGGTGGTCGAGCCAGCGTAGTAGTCGTCGCCGGTCGTGCTTTCGCCGTAGGCAGCAGCAACGTCCAGGCCGCCGTTGGCGTAGCCGAAGCGACCACCGGCGTAACGACCAGCGCGCTGGCTGTTCAAGACGTTGGGAGTCGTTGCGCCCGGGGTGTACTTGATGGATTCGGCGAAGGCGTACTGCACCTGGCCATAGAAACCACCCAGGTTCGGCGGCAGGAAGTAGCCGACCGAGTTGCTGGCGCGGATGTAGTTGTTGTTCGAGAACAGACCACGATTGACGCTCACGCCGCCTGGGCCAACGACCAGCGAGCGCGGACCTGCGTTCATCGTGTAGATCAGGTTGGCACCAACGCCGTTGGTGTTGAACGAATCGAACACGGTGTCGTTCCAGAACGTGGGCGTGTAATCACGGCCGAGGCGAAGCTCACCGAAACCACCCGACAGGCTCACAGTCGAACGACGATCGAACGCGGCCAAGCCGACAGCGCCGCTGTCAGCAGTGATAGCCGATTCGAGCCAGAAGCTCGCAGCCAGTCCGCCGCCGAGGTCTTCCGTTCCCCGGAAGCCGACCTTGCTCGAGTTGTAGCCCGAGTTGGACAGAGCCCATTGGCTCTGCTTGAGGTCGCCGGTGCCGACAAAGTTGAGGACGGGTGTGCCGGCAAAGCCGACGAATTTGCTATTGGTTTGGTAATAGCTGACTGCCGCGTCAACCACGCCGAACAACGTGACAGACGACTGAGCCGAGGCGACACCAGCAACAGTCAAGGAAGTCAGAGCAACTAGGGATTTTTTCATTTGCAAGTTTCTTCAAGGTTGGAAATTGGGCTCCGGTGCAGCGGGCTCACCGTGGCTCGCATCCGTGGCTTCCACCACGGTATAGAGCTGCGAGGTCTTGAGGCTGCGAACATGTCCGGGCAGCAGGCCGCAACGGCGATGTTGCCGTCACCTGCGCATCGGGGGCTTCGTAGTTGAAGCCGAAAAGAGGGCCTGGGCCTCAGACCGCGCGGCCGTTGGTCTGGAACACCGACAAATCGACGTAACGCTTACGCATCAGGTCCCATTCCGCCAGGTTGAAGAAATCGCATCCATAGTTGGCGTCGTCGTTCGTGAAGCGTTTGCCGACCTCGATGCAGAAGCGCACGACCTCGGCAATGTCCACTTCATGGTTGGCGCTCGAGTCGCTGCCGCCCACGACTGAACTGGCCGTCACTGCCACCCCCACCACCGGTGCCTGAGTCGCCACGTGCGGCTGCATGATGCTGTTGAAGTGGTATAGGCCATTGCCGTAGGGCGTGATGTCCTGCAGCGTGATTGGGAACGTGACCGCGGATTGCCCGGTGGTCGATTCCATGATCGCCACGAGATCCGGCGCGACCCGCAGGATGTAGCCCTGCATTGCCGTCGGAGAAATCGCGAAGCCCCGGTGCTTGACGATGCGATTGCCCTTGGAGGCATCGATGGACAGGATCGCGTCCATCTCGGGCGTCACCTGGTAGCGGTTCATCGTTTCCGACGACACCGGCATGCCCATGAAGGGAATGCCCTCGTTGTTGGTGATCGACGCATTGGCCGAGACATGAGTGGTGACAAGCACGTCGCCGCGAAGGTGGTCGCCCCTTGCCTTCATTTGCGCAAGCTTGAGCGCTACCGCCAGTGCACCGATGGGACCGTCGGCGTCCGACACCATGCCTGTGCGGGAGGGCCAGGCCCCTGCTGCGCCGTTGCGGCCGACCACGCCCAAGGTGCGGGCGCTGCCTCCTTGGGATTTGCCGCCGGTGCCGGGAATCAGGATCGATATGAAGTCGGTGGTCTTGCGCGGATCTTCCGGCGCCTCGTTTTTCAACGTTGTCACGGTGACCTTCACGCCAGCGGCGGCATAGGGCGCAAACATGTCCGCGAATGTCTGGCCGTTGGCGCTGGCGCTGTCGAGCGCTTCATACACGGCAAGGGTTTGTTGCAGAGCCATTCTCTTGTCTTTCAGGTTGATCAGCGAGCAAACGCTGGCCCGTTGGCGCCAGCCGCAGGACCGCGTACTTGATCGAGGTCGAACGTAGTGCCCTCCGGCAGCGAACGGGTGCTGCCGTCGGATTCGAATACCAGCGCGGGCCGCTCGCCAAGCACGGTGGCGCGCTCGCCCGTGACGTGCAGCGCCGTGCCCTCGGGCAGTGCAAGCACCTGTTCCGGCGCATTGATGTGCAGGAACTCCGCCAGACGCTCCTCGCGGCTTTCACCGTTGTAGCCGACTGGCTTGCCGCTGACGAAATGCGGATTGATCTGGAAAGGCACCAGGCCCATCGCACTCAATGACGGCGGCTGCACGATCGGCATATCGTTGGTGGTCCTGATGGTCGGGCAGGCCACGTTGCAGCCGGCGCTCCAGCCGACGTAGGGCGTCCCTTCTGCCACTTTCGCGCGGATCGCGTCGACCAGACCCGCGCGATACAGGCGGTCAAGCAAGGCGAACGTGTTGCCACCACCTACGGCAATTGCATCGGCCTGTTCGATGGCACGCAGCGGGTCGTCGGCATGGTGAATCGATTCCAGCGCGTAGCCGAGGCGTTCGAACACGGGCTTGACCATGCCCTCGTACGTATCGAAGCTGAAGGTGACGCCGGCAAAGGGCACGAACACCACCTTGCGCGGCTCGTTGCGCAGCAATGCATGCAGTTGCTGGCCGGCGTGTTCGAGGTAGCCCAGCGTGTCCTTGCGCGAACTGCTCATGAGGAGGATGCGACGATTCATGAATGTTCCTTGGATGTCCTGTGGATGGGTTGAAGATTGCGGATCGCGCGGATCGCGCGGATCGCGGCCACCATGTGGTCGATGTCCTCGCGCGTGTTGAAGTAGTGCAGCGACACGCGCGCCATGGTCGACACGCCATAGCGCGCAAGAATCGCGTCCGCCATGAAGCCACCTGCTTCGATGATGCAATGCTGCTGTTCGAGCGCCGCGACGATGCGCGATGGATCGGTGCCCCGCAGGTTGAACGGCACGATGCCGATGCGGCCCTTGGCGTCAGGCGGGCCGTAGAGCTCGAAGCCATCGATGCCCGACAGGTGCCCGATCGCATAGGCGGTCAATTCCTGCACGCGGGCCTCGATCGCTTCGATGCCGATCCGTGTCGCATAGTCCAGCGCCGCGCCGAGGCCGACGATGGACGGCACGATCGGACAACCCGCCTCGAAGCGGCGCGCACCGGCCACGAAAGACAGCGCACCGGTCTGGCGGTCGTAGCTGCCATTCCACCAGCCGGCAAGGACGGGCTCGATCGACCCGATCAATGCCTCGCGGATGTACAGGAAGCCGGTGCCCTCGGTGGCGCGCAGGGCCTTGCGGCCGCAACCGGCCAGGAAGTCGCAACCGATGTGCTCCACGTCGACGCCGACCAGGCCGACGCTTTGCGACGCGTTGACCAGCGACCAGAAACCATGCTTGCGCGCCACGGCACAGATCTCCGCCGCCGGCTGGACCACGCCCGTCGAATTTGGAATGTGCGAAAAAGTCAGGAGCCGGGTGCGTGGTGTCACGGCCTGCGCAAAGGCCTCGGGGGACAAGCGCCCCTGGGCGTCGGAGGCCACCATCTTCACCACCACGCCGTGTGTCACTTCGAGCCGCCGCCATGGCAACAGGTTGCTGAGCATTTCGGTGTCGGCCACCAGGACCTCGTCGCCACGCTGCCAGTCGATGCCGCGTGCAATCAGCGAGATGCTTTCGGTCGCGTTCTTCGTGAACGCAACCTCCTGTGGCTGCGCTCCGAGGAACAGCGCGAGGCGCTGGCGGACGCCTTCGACGCGCTCATAGGTGGCCTTGCGGAATGCAGGCAGATAGATGCCGATGTGGCCCGTGTCCAGCACATAGGTGCGCACAGCGTCCAACACCGCATCGGGCGGCAGCGAAGCGGCCGCGGTGTCCATGTAGACGGTGGACGCCAGCAATGGCGTGTCTGAGCGGATGGCCTGGATGTCCACGTTCATTTCCCCAATTTCGATACCGAGCCGAAGAACCCGAACAGCGCGTCGCCGCCGATCACGCCACCAGCAAAGGTGTTCATTTCTGCGTTGAAGCGGTTGCCGTACATGCGCGCCAATCCCCAGCGGATCAGCAGGCCCGCAAGCACGGCCCATCCGGCGAGTGGCGCGGCGATCAGCATGCCGGTGGACAGCAGCACGCCGAGTTGCCGCTTCGCACCGCCGATGGCTTGCAGGATCGCGCCGGGAATCGCCCACAGCGCAAGGTTGCGCGCGATCTCCATGGAAGTACCGGCCTTGATCGACGCTGCATAGACGCGATCGATCGGTGGCACCAGGTTGCGGGCGAACAGCCCGTCGTGAAAGAAGAAGACGACCACCGCGGCGACCACGAAGCCCACCATCGCGGCGAAGAACTGCTGGCGGCGGCCTTCCAGTTCGGCCTGCATGTCACGACCTTCTCCGCGCAACAGGAACCCTGTCTTCAGGTCGTAGCCCATGTCCGCGAAGGCTGGTCCGGTCGCGGCCGAGAAGCCGGCAAGCATTGCCAGCGCGAACGGCGGAAAGCCGATCAGGATGCCGATAGTCAGCGTGATCAGCGCTACCGCGAAGGCCGGAAACCAGCCGGAGTGCATGGCGGCGATGCCGACGATCAGTTCATGCACGTAGGCGGCAACGGCCGCGTACACGATGAAGAGCACCAGGGTGCCGATGGGAAGCTCGGAGACGCGGCCGGTCATCAGCACGATCAGCAGCGCGATGACAAGGTATGCCACGAAGCCAGCGCCAAGGACGCGCGTTGCCTGTCGGGCGGGCACGTCGATGCCGCTGACCGGGCTCGTGGCCGACTGCGAGCGGCGGATTTCGACCACCACCTGCACCAGCGCCACCAGCCCCGCACCGATCATCAGGCCATGCGGAATGTAGGCCTTGGCGATGTCGATGCCGGCCACCGGCACCGAGTAACCCCGCACCAGCAGGCCGACCCCGAACATTGTCAGCGCAGCCAGGTTGCCAAGGAAGGCGACTCCGAATGCCGACATCGGGATACCGGCCCAGGCGCCGGCGACTCCGGCCACCAACCCGACCCCGAGGAAGCCCGCCTTGCGCCCGCCCTGGTCGCCGGCCCAGATCGTCTCGGCCGTGGCAACGCCGGCCGGCCAGGTGCCCGTGGCCGGAAATATCTTGCTGCCGAACAGCCGGTAAAGCATGGTCGCATCGACCACCATCGCGATGGCCACGCCGATCAGCATCGGCATCACCAGTTCCGGCATGCCCATCACGTAGGGAATGCCGATCGGGATCATGATCGAGTTGGCAGCGCCGAAGGTCGCCGAAGAGATGGCCGTCTGCGCGAGGTTCTGGCGGTCGAGCGAGCGAAAGCGCCGAGCGACAGCCATGGGCAGCCGGGCAACGACCATCGCCACCATGGCGCCGATGATCGACGTGTTGGCCGAGATGCCGAGCGACACGATGAGTTGCATGCCGATGATGGCGCCAAACACGGACAGCGCCGTGATGATGATGAGCACCGCCGGCTCCATGGTGCGCGCCGGCGTGGTGTCGCGGGGCGCCGTGTTGGCGGGTGTTGCGATGGATTGCACTGGGTGTTCCTTGGGAATTGACTGATGTTGTTCAGCGGTTCAGGGCGACCGCCGACTCGACGGTGCTGCGCGCTGTCTTGAGAAGGCCCAGCAACCGGGGCATCGCGTCCTCCTCGAAGCGGTGCATCTGTCCGGCGATCGACAGCGAGCCGATCACCGCGTCGTTGCGCGACGAGCGGATCGGGACCGACACGCCGGCAACGGCAGTGGCCGCTTCCTCGCGCGTGGCCGCCCAGCCGTCGGCGCGAATCTGTGCGAGCTGGCGCTCCAGCAGCGCGACGTCTTTCAGAGCAGCGCGGTCGCAAACCTCCCTGCGGAAGGCGTCGCCTTGGAAGGCCAGGATCGCCTTGGCATGCGAACCGGCGATGAGCGCGAAGCGTTGGCCCTGGTCGATCGAGAAGCGCAGCGTTTGCGGGCTCCTCGCCACGTTGATGCACAGGCCGTCGTGGCCGTCGAGCACCGATAAGAAAGCCGTCTCGCCACTCTCCTGCGCCAGGCGCTTGAGCGCGGGCTCGATGACCTCGTCAACGGAAAAGGTCTTCTGGACGATGTGCCCCAGCTCGAAAAGCTTCAGGCCCAGGGCATAGCGCCCCGCAGCGTCCTTCACCAGGAAGCCATTGTCGGCAAAGGTCACCAGCACGCGATGCACCTCTGAATGGTGCAGGTCGGCCTCGGCCGCGAGCTCGCGCACACCCCAGGTAGGACGGTCCACCGTAAAGCGGTTCAGCAGCATCAGGGCTTTGTCGAGAGTTTTAAGCATGTCTCTATAATCGGTACAGTGTCTCTATAAATGAAAGTTTAGACGAGGGGACGGAATTGCCTCATAGGGTTTGCACTTATCCATGGGACTCGGGTACGGGGTGGTGGCTGCTAGCCACTGAAGTACCGACGCACTGGGCTGGGTGGCGACGAAAGCTGGCGCCGTTCGTCGTGACCGTGAGCGTTGCTGGCCGCTATGCGCTGCCCGAGGAGCGGCGAACCGCCAAGGCGTTGTTGCAGCAGATCGCCGCGACTGGCTACGACGGAGTTCTGCGCGTACGCGTGACGTGGCGGTGGAGTCCGCCTACAACTGGTACTGGCTGGTCGATGGGCTTCAGGCAGCGGGCTTCACGGGTCGCGTCCGCGGGATGACAATTCGTCGGTCGTACAGCCACATTCAGCTCCCGCAGGGCCAGATACGCTCAGGATCAGGCTTGGTGCTCCTACACGGTCAGGCGACGTCGGGCGCAGGGTGGCGATGCTCAGGGGCGATGCTTGCAGCGCGTCTCAAACTTCTCGCAAAAGCGCCTTCGGTGGCCGCGACTCGCACGAACCAACATATGTGCCTCAACCTCGAACACTGGTCGAGGGCAGGCGTGAGTTCGTGATCAAGGCCCGGCTTCGCGCGAAGTCCAGCTACGGAAGATGCAGATGCGTCGAGTTCTTCACCTCTTCCATCACCGCATACGTGCGCGTCTCGCGGACGCCGGGCAACTGCCACAGCACGGTGCCCGCAAACTGTCGGTAGTCGTTCATGTCGGCGCTTCGCGTCTTGAGCAGATAGTCGAAGCCGCCAGCGACCATATGGCACTCCATGATCGCCGGTTGCATCTGCACGGCCACCTTGAACTCCTCGAATACATTGGGCGTGGTCCGGTCGAGCAAGATCTCGACGAACACCAGCATGCCCGCGCCGAGCAGGAGCGGATTGAGCCTCGCCTCGTAGCCGAGGATGTAGCCGTCGCGTGTGAGCCGCTGCACGCGCGCCAACACTGCGGTGGGCGACAGGCCGATCGCATCGGCCAGCCTCAGGTTGGTGATCTTGCCGTCTTCTTGCAGCGCCTTGAGGATCTTGACGTCGATACGGTCCAGGTCTGGAAGCCGCTCTACCTGAGATAGTGATTTACTCTGCATGTCTGTGAATATTCGAACAAATATTCTGGAGTTCTAGCCCCATTATCGACGTATTCACCACCAGCTACAGTCATGACACACAATCCCGTCCCAGTTGCGTCGCCCGCTCCTTTCTCGGCCTTCGCGGATGCGCTACAGGCGAAAGGCAGCCTCCGCGCAAAGATTACCGCCGCATATCGCAGCCCGGAACCTGAGGCGCTGCCACCTTTGCTGGAGGCCGCCCGGCTCGCCCCTGCGGCTGCCGGTAAGGCGCACGAGTTGGCGCACCGCATTGCCTCCCAACTGCGCAACCGCAAGAACGCCAGCGGCCGCGCGGGCTTGGTGCAGGGTCTGATGCAGGAATACGCACTCTCCTCGCAGGAAGGCGTCGCGCTGATGTGCCTGGCCGAAGCACTGCTGCGCATTCCCGACTCGGCCACGCGCGATGCCCTGATCCGCGACAAGATCGCCGATGGCCAGTGGCAGGCACATGCTGGACGCAGCCCGTCCGTGTTCGTGAACGCGGCGACCTGGGGGCTGCTGCTCACCGGCAAGCTGGTTGCGACGCACAGCGAGGCCGGGCTCTCGACCACGCTCACGCGCCTGATCGGAAAGGGCGGCGAGCCCCTGATCCGCAAGGGCGTCGACATGGCGATGAGGATGATGGGCGAACAGTTCGTGACCGGCGAGACGATCCGGCAGGCGCTGGCGCATGCGCGCAAGCTCGAGGCGGAAGGTTTCCGTTACTCCTACGACATGCTCGGCGAGGCCGCATTGACGGCCCAGGATGCGCAGAGCTATCGCGCGGCTTACGAACAGGCGATCCACGCCATCGGCAAGGCCTCGGCCGGTCGCGGGGTCTACGAAGGCGCAGGAATCTCCATCAAGCTCTCTGCGCTGCATCCGCGCTACGTACGTGCGCAGTACGGGCGCGTGATGGACGAGCTCTACCCCGTGCTGCGCGAACTCGCACTGCTCGCCAGGCGCTACGACATCGGGCTGAACATCGACGCCGAAGAAGCCGACCGCCTGGAGCTTTCGCTCGACCTGCTGGAGAGGCTTTGCTTCGAACCGGCACTTTCAGGGTGGAACGGCATCGGCTTCGTGATCCAGGCGTACCAGAAGCGCTGCCCCTACGTCATCGACTTCGTCGTCGATCTCGCGCGGCGCAGCGGCCATCGCCTGATGGTTCGCCTGGTGAAGGGCGCCTACTGGGACAGCGAAATCAAGCGAGCGCAGGTCGATGGCCTCGAGGGCTACCCGGTGTATACGCGCAAGGCCTATACCGACGTGTCGTACCTCGCCTGTGCCCGCCAACTGCTGGGGGCACCCGATGCGGTCTATCCGCAGTTCGCGACCCACAACGCGCACACGCTCGCCGCAATATATGAAATGGCAGACCCAGCGACCTATACGCCGGGTCAATACGAATTCCAGTGCCTGCACGGAATGGGGGAGCCCTTGTACGAGCAGGTCGTCGGGAAGTTCGAGGCCGGCAAGCTGGGACGTCCCTGCAGGATCTATGCGCCGGTCGGCACGCACGAAACGCTGCTGGCTTACCTGGTGCGCCGATTGCTGGAGAACGGCGCCAACACCTCGTTCGTCAACAGGATCGCCGATCCGACGATTGCAATTGACTCGCTGGTGGAAGACCCGGTGGCCACGGTCGGGCAGATGGCAGCCAGCGAGGGCACCATTGGCTTGCCGCATCCCTCGATCCCGTTGCCGCACGATGTGTACGGCGAGGCCAGGGAGAATTCGAAGGGCCTCGATCTCTCCAGCGACGACAGCTTGCGCGCGCTCCTGAAATCCCTGCAAGGCAGTGCAGCGGTAGCGTGGACTGCGGGTCCGCTGATTGCCGAGCCGCTGGATGGCTCCGAAGCCCGAACGACCGAGCCAGTACGCAATCCATCGGACCTTCGCGATCTGGTTGGGGAGGTGCAGGAAGCCGCACTGAGCGACGTCGATACAGCGATCGCCAGCGCGCAGCGGGTCGCGCCGGCGTGGGCAGCGACGCCGCCGGCCGAGCGCGCAGCGCAGCTCGATCGGGCCGCCCGACTGCTCGAGGAGGGCATGCCGCGACTGCTGGGCCTGCTGTCGCGCGAAGCCGGCAAGACGTATGCCAATGGCATTGCCGAAGTGCGCGAAGCAGTGGATTTCCTGCGCTTCTATGCAGCCCAGGCACGCAGCGAGTTCGCGATCGACACACATCGGCCGCTGGGCCCGGTGGTCTGCATCAGCCCATGGAATTTCCCGCTCGCGATCTTCGTGGGCCAGGTCGCGGCCGCGCTGGCCGCCGGCAACCCCGTGCTTGCGAAGCCAGCGGAGCAGACGCCCCTCGTGGCCGCGGAGGCCGTGCGCATGCTTTGGCAGGCTGGCGTTCCGCAAGCTGCCGTGCAGCTGTTGCCTGGTCGCGGGGAGACTGTCGGCGCTGCGCTGGTGGGCGACGCACGCGTGCAAGGCGTGATGTTCACTGGCTCGACCGAGGTCGCGCGCATCCTGCAGAAGACCCTGGCCGCACGTCTCGGCGCCGACGGCCGCCCGGTCCCGCTGATTGCCGAAACCGGCGGCCAGAACGCAATGATCGTCGACTCCTCCGCGCTGGTCGAACAGGTTGTCACCGATGTCATCGCGTCGGCGTTCGACAGCGCAGGCCAGCGTTGCTCGGCACTGCGTGTCCTGTGCGTGCAAGACGACGTGGCCGACCGTGTGATCGAGATGCTGAAGGGCGCGATGGCCGAAGGCCGCATCGGGAACCCAGCGAGCCTCGCGGTGGATGTGGGCCCGGTCATCGATGCCGAGGCGCGCGACGGCATTGAGCGCCACGTCGCGGCGATGCAGCAGCGCGGCCACAAGGTGTATAGGCAAGCACGCGAAGTCAACGGCGCCACAAGGAACGGCACCTTCGTCGTGCCGACCTTGATCGAAATTGACAACCTCTCGGAACTCAAGCGCGAAGTGTTCGGGCCCGTGCTGCACATCGTGCGCTATCGCCGCCGCGACCTGGGCACATTGATCGGCCAGATCAACGGCACCGGCTACGGCCTCACGCTGGGCGTTCACACCCGTATCGACGAGACGATCGAGCAGGTAGTCAAGCACGCGCACGCCGGCAACGTCTATGTCAATCGCAACATGGTCGGCGCGGTGGTGGGTGTGCAACCCTTCGGCGGCGAAGGCCTCTCCGGCACCGGGCCGAAGGCTGGGGGGCCGCTCTATATGTACCGGATGCTGTCAAGGCGGCCGGAGGACGTGATGGCGCGTGCACTGGCGGCCGCGGATCCTGGAAAGAATTCAGGGAAAGTCGACACCACCGAACTGCCTACTGCCCTGGCAGCCCTGCAGACGTGGGCTCAGCGCCATGGCAAAGACGCGCTGGCGAATCAATGCAAGCACTTCGCTGGCCTGTCGCGCAGCGGTCACGCACTCGCTCTTGTCGGACCGACCGGCGAGCGCAACGTTTACACGCTGCTGGCACGGGAAGCGGTGCTGTGCCTGGCCGATGACGAGGCCGATCGGCTGGTTCAATTGGCAGCCGTGCTCGCGGTCGGCAGTTCCGCGGTTTGGCCAGCGGATGCGAAAAGCGAGAACCTCCTCGCGTCCTTACCGCTCGAGGTCCGGCAGTCAGTTGCCAGCGCTCAAGACTGGCGCGCAGCAACGGTCAGCTACGATGCCGTCCTCCACCATGGCCATGACCCCTCGCTGCGAAGCGTCAATGAAGCCTTGGCGAGCCGTGAAGGACCGATCGTGGGCATTCGGTCACTCACACCTGGCGACACGGCCATCCCGCTGGAAAGCCTGATCGTCGAGCGCGCGCTGAGCGTGAACACCGCGGCAGCTGGAGGAAATGCGAGTTTGATGACCATCGGATAGTCCTCGTTGCAAAGCGGCCGATCCGGAATCACCAACTCGCCAACTCACTCCCTGGCGGCCACACAAATTCCCCCACTTGTGGCCACCTCGTTTCTGAATGCTCTGAAACATCCCCAAAAGTGGGGATTCCGGACTAGATATCACCGGTGACGATCACTTTGTCCGCAACAACCGTTTCCTAGCTGCCGTGGCGTCTCCGTCTGCCCATTCGTCCTCGCATTCAACTCCTCGCGTCGCCGCTAGAGCTCGGCGACCCGCGGCTGATGCCAATTCCGCATCCAGTGCCGCCGCGGAAGCGACCGTTCGCAGGAAGGACGATTTCGAGTACATGCAAAAGTGTTGCGATCGCGAGATCGAATCCATGCAGCGAACGGGACGGGTCGCTACGCCGTACTACTTCGAGCGCGTGGCGGTCCTGTGCCGAAAACGCAAAAACTACGCCGACGAGGTTCTCGTTTGCGAAAGGTACGTCAACGCTGTGGATGCACACTACCGCGCGCACGGAGGCGCCGGTGTGGACGATGTGCGGCGCGGGGCCCGGTACCTGGCATTGGTTGCGCGCCTTGCGCGAGCGAGGGTCTTGGCGACCGAGCGGACAGGAAATCCTGGGTCCAGCCGGCGGACGACTCTTCACGAAACGTGAAGCCTCCCTCGGTGGGGCTCACTCTCCTGCGGGCCGGCCAATGACTGCGGCCTGACCCCGGTCCATCAGCGCGAAGCGGGCTCGCCGAGCAGGAAGCCCAATGCGCTGCGCCACCAGGCATCGTCGACGTAGCGGATCCAGTCGTTGTGGTCGGCGGCGTGGACCACCTCGAGCCGCTTGGGTCCGGGCAGCGTCTCGTACAACGCCATGCCGAAGCGCGCCGGAACGATGCGGTCTCGCTCTGCGACGGCCACCAGCACGGGGCGGCCGATCTGCGCGAGGTGGGCGACGCTGTCGTAGCGATCGCGCAGCAGCCACCCGACCGGCAGCCACGGATAGTGGTGAGCCGCGACCTGTTCGAGCCTGTCCCAGGGCGTGATGAGCATCAGGGCCGCGACCTGCTCGCGTTGACTCGCGGCCGCCGCGGCGGCCACGCCAGCACCCAGGGATTCGCCGATGAGCAGCAAGGGCGGGCCGTGCAGCCGATGCGCCAGCGCGATGGTCTGCGCAGCGTCATCGACCAGGCTGCGCTCGCCCAGCGCACCGTCGCGCGGACCGTAGGCCGGGAACTCGGCCAGGATGACGCGCAACCCGAGGCGGGTGAGTATCGCGGCGTAGTAGCCGCGATGCCCGGCGTGCCCGGCATTGCCGTGGAACACGATCGCCGTCCCGCGCGCAGGGCCGGCCGGCTCCGCCACCAGGCCGCGGAATTCACCCTCCGCCGGCCAGGCGACGAGGCCGGCGGACGCCATCTCGGCGGCCGGCGCGCGCGCGGGGTGATAGAGAAGGCGGTCCTGGAACATGGCGGGTGCTGCCAGCGCGGCCGCGAAGGCAGTGACGAGCCAAAGCATGATCGCGGCAGGTTTCATCCTCTTCAGACAAGGCGCTTCGACGATCAATCATCCTTCGGCGAAGCCGATGCGCTGTCAAGCCCGCCCAGGGACCGCCGCGGCCGCCACGCCATAGAGCAGCAGCGCCGCGACGACCACGGCGGTGAAGCCGATGTGGATCGCGAGCAGCGTGGCCATCACCGCCGCCGTGACCGAGGCGCAGCCATTGATGCCCCAGGCCCAGGGAACGAGCCGGGCTTCGGCCGCTTCCACCCGGGCCAGGCCGAGCGGAAAGGGCATGCCCATGAAGAAGGCCAGCGGGGCGATGAGGGCCACCGCGATCAGGATCCGCGCCGCATCCGGCAAGCCCATCGCGTGCTCGAAGAGCCAGGGCAGCACGAGCAGGCTGAGCGCCGCCGACACCGCGATGCCGCCCGCCACCGCCACCACCGGGCATCCCTTGAGCCGAGCGGACACGCCGCTGCCGATACCGGCGAAGAGCAGGAACGCGAACAGCACGACGGCGATCGCGTACAGCGGATGGCTCAGGAACAGCACGAACTTCTGGATGAACGCGATCTCGATGAACATGAAGCCGAAGCCGATCGCGAGGAAGTAGACCAGCACGCGCCCGCGCGACACGCCGGACGTTGCGCTCACTCCGCGCAGCGCGCCGGACCGAGCAATCCATGCCAGCGGCAGCCCGATCAGCAGCAGGCTCGCGACCAGCGCCTGGACCAGCGTGGCGACGAGCACCGGATAGCCCCATTCGAGCAGCGGCAGGCCGCCCTGCTCCTTCAGGGCCAGCAGTTCGGGCAGCGAGCGCCACTTGAAGAAGTGGAAGAAGTGCGGCTTGTCGTCGGTGGCCGGCTCGATGTGGAACTTGTAGCGCGCCATGAATTCGCCGCGCCCCGCACCGAGCAGCGCCTGCGCGCCATCGAACAGGTCCGGCCCCTCGACCACGTTGAAGCGATTCGCTTCGCCTTGCCGCATGCCGGGGTAGAAGGCCAGGTCGAAGGAGCGGGCGACGCAGAAGGCCTTGATGGCCGCGATGTCCTCCTGCGTCAACGCGCCGTTCTTGACCAGCAGCGTGCTGGTTTTCCAGCTTCGTATCAATGCCAGCCGGGAAGCGGGGTCGCCGACGCCCGATCGCTCCAGCGCCACCACCGCGGCGGCGAAAAGCTTGAGTGCATCGCGCGCAGGCAGCGTGACCCAGCGCGTGACGGCGAGCAGGCCCTGGGGCTGCAGGTGGCGCAGGTCGTCCTGCAGGGCCTCGACGGTGTAGAGATAGTTCTCGGCCAGCGCGTAGAGACCGGCCGACGACGCACTGAACGAATCGAGCAGCGCGACCTGGATCAGGTCGTAGCGCTCCCGGCTGGCCGCGATGAAGCCGCGCGCCTCGGCCACGTGGACATGCGCCATCGGCCCGTAGACGCCACCGGCCGCGGCCGCGAACGGACCCTTCACCAGCTCGACGAGCTGCGGATTCAGCTCCACCGCATCGATGCGGCGTGCGCCGTGATAGTGCGCCTGCAGCACGTCCTGTCCGGCGCCGGCGCCCAGCACCAGCACGTGCGGCGCGTGAAGCAGGTGATAGGGCAGCGCCGAGCTGATCTGGTCCAGATAGGCGAGGCCGTCGCGCCGACCGTCGAAACGGGTCAGTGCATTGAGCCCCTCGCCGTCGGTGAACACGCCCCATTGCGGCGGCGGTTCGGTCGATGCGGTGAGGCTCAGGCCCGGTGCATGGCGCAGCGGGATGCGCGCGCTCTCGACCACGCTGACGAGGCCCAGGGGGCTCGATCGCTGCGCCACTACCCGGGTGCCCGGAATGCGCAGGGTCTGCGACAGCTCCTTGTAGGGCGACATCGCGGGCGCTATCCATTCCGAGGGCAGCAGCATGGGCACGCCCGCCAGCGCCAGCAGCGCGAGCGCCGGCCAGCGCCGGCGACCGCCGCATTCGATCCAGCCGACCGCCGCCGCGACGCATCCGAGCGCGCCGATCAGTTGCAGCGCGTCGCCCGGCGACAGCACGAACAGCAGCGCCACGATGCCCAGGCTTCCCGCGCCGGCGCCGAGGATGTCGACGCTGTAGATGCGCGACACCTGGCCGCGAAAGCGCGACAGGGCCATGCAGACGCAGGCGCCGGCGCACAGGAAGGGCGGCAGGAGCAGCAGGTAGACCGCCAGCAGCCATGCCGGCTGGCGCGGGTCCCAGAACATCTCCAGCGGATTGAACGGCACCCGCTGCGCCAGCATGAAACAGCCGATCGCACCGAGCCCGAAGCCCGTGGCGGCGGCGCAGAAGAGCGGAGCGAAATGCTTCTGCACCGCGCCTTGCGCGAGGGTCAGCAGCGCGCCGCTGGCACCCCAGCCGAGCAACGCGAGGCTGATGATCATGTAGGCGAAGTGGTGCCACAGGATGACCGAGAACAGCCGCATCAGCAGGATCTCGTAGGCCAGCGCAGCCGCCGACACCAAGGCCACGGCGATCAGTGGCGCGGCGGCCATCGACGCTCCGGGCTCAGCGCTTGCCGGTGAGCGGAACGAAGGCCACCGGCATGATCTGGCGCGTCGACACCGTTCCGTCCGGCTTCTTCTCGATCAGCATCAGTTGCTGCACCATGAACGCCGCGCCCACCGGGATCACCATCCGGCCCCCGGGCTTGAGCTGGCGAATCAGCGGCGGCGGGACGTGGCTGGCCGCGGCGGTCACGAGGATGGCGTCGAAGGGCGCATGTTCCTCCCAGCCGTGGTAGCCGTCGCCCAGCCGCACCTGGACATTGCCATAGCCCAGTTGCCGCAGGCGCCGCATCGCCTGCTGCCCGAGCGGCTCGACGATCTCGATGCTGTAGACCTCGCGGACCAGCTGCGCCATCACCGCCGCCTGGTAGCCCGAGCCCGTTCCCACCTCGAGCACCTTGTGGCCGGGCTCGGCCTTGGCCAGGTCCGTCATGAGGGCCACGATGTAGGGCTGCGAGATGGTCTGCCCATGTCCGATTGGCACCGGCCGGTTCGCATACGCGACGTCGATCTGCTCCGCGGGCACGAACTCGTGCCGCGGCACCGTGTCCATCACCTTCATCACGCGGGAGTCGAAGGCCGGCCGGCCGGTCTCGGCGCGGGTCTGGCGCGCCAGCGCCTCGATCTCCTGCGTCATCCGCCGGCGCTCGGCGGCGAAATCCGCGGCGCCCGCGGCCTGGGCTCCTGCCGCCGCCAGGAGAAGCGCCGCAGCCATGGCACGGACCCTCGGCGTGATCATCGCGCTTGTCCGGTTCGAGGCGCCGGGCCGCACTGCCGGCCGAGGCGCCCGCGGCCCAGTTCACCGCGAAGCAATGGAGCAGGCCATCGCCGCCCGTTCCGCGCCCGCACGAATCGAGGCGAGAACGCAGCACACGCAAGGGCCACGGTTACCGCTCTGCGCAACTTGATTGGCGTTGTCAACGCTTTACCAATGGGGTGGAGCATGCGGAGCCTCTCCTCGAGTTAAGCGACCTGGCATCCACTTCCGGAGGGCAGGCGATTCCATTGTCTTCCCTCCAAGAGGGATGGCGCCAATTCTCGATGAACGCCGCTTCGGGCGCCTCCGAACGTCTGCGTGCGCGGAAGGTCTCGATGATTTGCGTTTTTCACCTCGTGCACACGTCTTGCGCAGGGCGCAAATCTTCCAAGGAGTGAGAGGTTGCTCGCGCCGCTGTCGCATGCCATGTCTGTCGCTTGACAAGCAACAATGTCCACGCGCGAGCCATCTGCGATCGGCGTCGGGGCGCAGCGGGCCTACGCCGCTGCTCCCATCCCGCCAGTTCAGGCCAGGGCGCGAGCGACGCGGGCGTTGGGATTGGCTTCGCCCTCGTCGATTGCCGGCTGCATGACGAAATCGAAAGGAATCCGCGTGAACGGCTCCTTCACGCCGAGCGTTTCGTAGCCGCTGGCGGGCGTGTTCTTCTCGAGCTTCAGGATCAGCCCGTCGCGCGTCGCGAAGGCGAAATCGTCATCGATGAAGCTGTCGCCCGGAACATTGACTTGCGTCGTCAGTGTGCGCAGGCCTGGTGCCACCACGAGGAAGTGAATGTGCGCGGGGCGGTTGCCATGGCGGCCGAGTGCATTGAACAGCTCGGAAGTGGGACTGTTCGGAGGAATCGCATAGCCCGGCGGCAGGAAGCTGCGAAAACGATAGCGGCCGTGGGCATCGGTCTCGATGCGGCGGCGCAATGCGTACTCGGCCTGGTCCGGGTCGAAGTGCGAATAGCGGCCCAGTTCGTTGGCGTGCCACACGTCGATGATTGCGCCGGCCACCGGCTTGCCGTCGATGTCGAGCACGCGGCCCTCCATCACCATCGTCTCGCCGCGCTTGGCATCGCCTTCCTCGTCGACGCGCACTTCGTACTTGCCGAGCGGTGCACCGGCAATGTAGAGCGGGCCTTCGATGGCACGCGGCGTGCCGGCGTTGCGGCCGGCGCGTTCGTCGGCTTCGTCGAGGCGGATGTCGAGCAGGCGATCGAAGCCGAGGCCGGCGGTGATGAGCCCGGCCTGGCCGCTCGAGGCCAGGCGCGAGAGCCAGTCGACACCGGCCCAGAACTCGTCGGGCTGGATGTCGAGGTCATCGATCGCGCGAAACAGGTCGCCGACGATGCGGGCGGTGATGCTCTGCACGCGTGCATTGCCGTTCGGCCGATTCGAGTGCGTGACGCGCTTCAGCAGTTCGGCCTTGCTGAATTCGTTGGTGGAAGCTTCGTTCATGGTCGGTCTCCTGGGGTCGTGGGTTGGGGGTGGGTTGGGGGTGGGTCGAGGTAGCGGGAGGAAGCGGATGAAACAATCAGCGGTCGTCTTCATGGATCGACGAGGCGTGTCGGCACAGGGGCCGAACCTCGATCTCCATGTAGGGGAACAGGGGCAGGGTCATCAGCGTGTCGTGCAGCGCAGCGTTGTCCGCCACATCGAAGACGCTGACGTTGGCATAGCGGCCGGCGATGCGCCACAGGTGGCGCCACACGCCGTCCCGCTGCAGGCCTTGGGCGATTTCCTTCTCGCGCGCCTTGAGCTGGTCGGCTTGCGCCGGCGCCATGTCGTGCGGGAGGCGAACGGTCATCTGGACATGAAAGAGCATGCGGACCTCAGGCGGTGACGGCGACGGTGTGTGACTTGCGGTCGCGCCGGTAGAAGGACAGCTTGTCCACGTCGAGTTGCACGCCAAGCCCCGGCACTTGCGGAAGCTGCAGCTCGAAGTCGCGAAACTCGGGGCGTGCGACCACCACATCGTCCTTGAGCAGCAGCGGTCCGAACAATTCGGTGCCCCAGGCCAGGGTCGGGCAGGCGGCAAACACGTGTGCCGCGGCGATGCTGCCGACGCTGCCTTCGAGCAGCGTGCCCCCGTAGATGCCAATCCCGGCCGCGTCGGCGACGGCAGCGGCCTGCAGGGTGGACCAGAGGCCCCCGGCCTGCGAGATCTTCAGGGCATAGACATCGGCGGCTGCATCGGTGGCCAGATCGAAGGCATCGACGGCGTCGTGCACGGCCTCGTCCGCCATGATGGCCACGTCGAAACGGGCGGCCAGACGCTTCAGGGCACGGCGATTGCGCCGCGCCACGGGTTGCTCGATGAGGCTGACGCCCATGGCTTCCAGCGCCGCAATGCCGCGCACGGCGGTTGGTTCGTCCCAAGCCTGGTTGACGTCGACTGTCAGCATCACCTCATCCCCGAGGCCGCGGCGAATCGCCTGGACATGGGCGATGTCCTGCGCAAGGGGGTGGCTGCCGATCTTGAGCTTGAAGACCTTGTGGCGCCGCGCCTCGATCAACGCCAGCGCCTCGTCGACATCGCGCGTCGCGTCGCCGCTGGCCAGTGTCCACAGCACCGGCAAGGCATCGCGCACTGCGCCGCCGAGCAGCGCATGCACCGGCAAGCGCAGGCGCAGGCCCTGTGCATCGAGCAGCGCCGTCTCGATCGCCGACTTGGCGAACGAGTTGCCCTGCACCGATGCGGCCACGCGCTTCATGGCGAGGTTGACACGGGTTGCGTCCTGGCCGGTCAGCAACGGCGCGATGTGGCAGTCGATCGCGCTCTTGATGCCTTCGGGGCTTTGGTCCCCGTACGCCAGGCCGCCGATGGTGGTGGCCTCGCCGACGCCGACGATGCCATCGCTGCACACCAGGCGCACGATGACAAGCGTCTGCTGCATCATCGTCGTCATGGCGAGCTTGTGGGCGCGGATGGTTGGAAGGTCGACCAGAACCGCTTCGATGGATTGGATGGTGGGGTTCGCATTCATGTTTTTTCTCCTGGCCGGCCTACTGGCTCGATGCCGACGGCTGTGGCTGCGGCTGCGGCTGCGGCAGCG
Organism: Variovorax humicola; assembly: GCF_037889915.1. Classification (NCBI taxonomy): domain Bacteria; kingdom Pseudomonadati; phylum Pseudomonadota; class Betaproteobacteria; order Burkholderiales; family Comamonadaceae; genus Variovorax; species Variovorax humicola. The sequence continues at coordinate 54,588 of NZ_JBBKZV010000005.1, forward strand.
CACTGCCTTCCGGGGGGCGCAGCTCCCCGTGGTGCGTCGAGGCCGAACGCGAGTGGTTTGTCAGCAGGATCGCAATGCCCCCAAGCACAGCCGGGATCGCGATGGCCATGAAGTTCTGCTCGAGCGGCATCGCGATGCTCACCAAGGAGCCGATCGCGATCGGTGCCAGGATGGCGCCGGCGCGGCCGACACCCAGCATCCAGCCGATGCCGGTCGAGCGCACAGCCATCGGATAGAACTGGCCGACATAGGCACAGGTCACGATCTGGGTTCCGATCGTGCACGCGCCCGCCAGGGCCACGAACAGGTACAGCAACTCCTGCGGCATGCTGTGGCCCAGCATCGTGATCGATACCGCGGCCAGACCGAACATGCAGACCAGCACGTACTTGATGCGAAACCTGTCGGCAAGCCAGCCACCCACGACGGCCCCCGCGATGGCACCGGCGTTGAGCACCAGCACGAAAGTCAGGGCCGAGCCCAGGCTGTAGCCTGCGCTGATCATCAGCTTGGTGAGCCATGAGCTCAGGGCATAGACGATGAAAAGGCACATGAAGCAGGCGATCCAGAACAGGACCGTGCTGAATCCCCGGCCTTCCTGGAACAGATGCCGGATGGGGGCGTTGTCGGCCTTGTCCTCGGCGGGCACCACGAAGCGATCGCCAGGCTGCGGGACGTAGGATGGCTCGAGGCGCGAGGCGATCTGCTTCAGTTCATCGGTGCGGCCCTGTTTCAGCAGGAATGGCATCGACTCCGGCAGCGACTTGAGGACGAACGGAATCAGGAGCAACGGTGCCGCGGCCGCCAGGAACACGGACTGCCAGCCGTAGCTCTCGATCAGGCCCTTGCCCAGCAGCGCGGCCAGGATGCTGCCCACCGAGTAGCCGCTGAACATCAAGGTCACCATGAAGCTGCGGATCCTGCGCGGCGCGAACTCGGTCATGTGGGCGATCACGTTGGGCATGACGCCGCCGATGCCGATCCCCGCCAGAAAGCGCATGACGCTGAACGTGATCGGATCTTTCGCCAGCCCGGCCGCCGCGGTGAACACGCTGAACAGGGCGATGCAGATCGCGATGGCCCTTCGTCGGCCGATCCTGTCGGCCAGTGTGCCGAGCGTGATGGCACCGAACATCATGCCGAACAGCGCCGCGCTGACCATGAAGCCGGCACGCGTCGGGTCGACGCGCATCTCGTTCATGATCGAAGGCAGGGCGATGCCCACCACCGCCAGGTCGTAGCCGTCGAACACGATGATCAGCGCGCACCAGAGCAGCACCAATCCGTGAAAGCTGTTGAAGCGTGCCTCATCCGAGAGTTTGTGCACGTCGATTTGCCGCATGAATGTCTCCTTTGTTGTTTCGATTTATTGGCGCAAAGCCGCGCCGTCGACCGCGTGGTCCGCGGCGCTCATACGTGGTAGAAGTCCAGCACCGAGTCGATCGTGTCGTTGTGGAGCACCACGTGCTTCCTCAGGATCACCCAGCTGAACCCGGTCGGCTTCAGCCGATAGCTGGCGTCGCCATGAAAGGTTGACGCCTGGCCGAAGCGATAGACGTGCGTGACCCACTTGACCCTGGCTTCCAACTGCGAGTCGGAGACTTCATGGATCTGCACGTTGCTGATCAGGTGCAGCGTGCGCGGCAGCGGCATCGAGGCCGAGGACTTGCCCGTGCCAAGGCGGAAGACCCGGTCTTCCAGGCCCGACCGGTTCGCGTAGTACATCAGCGACATGCCGCGCTTCGGGTCGGTGGTGTAGACGTGTTCCGAATCCCACTGCGGGATGTGGAATTCCGAGTTCTCGTCGAAGAGTTCCAGGTAGTCCACCCATTCACGACGGTCGCACAGGTCCGCCTTGCGGTAGAGGAATTGCTCCACGCTTTGTTGCAGGTCGGTTCTCATTTCGTTGCTCCTTCCGCGTGGCGCACCTTCGCCCCCAGGCCCTTCAGCAGGGCGTCGCGCCAGGCGGTGTGCTGGTTGACGTACAAGCCCTCGTGCGTCAGTTCGGCCCCCGTGAGGATGGGCGCGATGCCGAGGGTCTCGGCATTGGGCGTGCTGCCCGTGATCCACTTGTCGCAGCCGCGGGAGATGTCGTTCCACCGCTCCATGCGGCCCTGGAAGCCGCGCTGCGCCTCGCGGAACTCCGTCAGGTCGTCCGGCGTGCCCATGCCGGAGACATTGAAGAAATCCTCGAACTGCCGGATCCGGTTCTCGCGGTCCGCATCGGACTCGCCCTTGACGCCGATGCACTGGCTGAGGATCTCGGTCTTGTTCCAGGCCACTGGCCGGATGATGCGTAGCTGCGAGCTGATCTGGTCCATGAAGAACAGGCTCGGATAGACGTTCAGGTTGCGCAGCCGCTTCATCATCCAGTCGGCCTTTTTTTGGCCATACTCCTCGACCAGCCGGGGCATGATCGTCGCGTAGCCGGACCGCACCTCCGGGTTCGGCATTTCGCTGAATAGCACGCTGTGGCCGTTGGGAAACGAGAACCAGCCATCGTCGGTGGCGGTGTCCCCGGCCCCCAGTTTGCGGTAGTCGAGCGTGTTGGGGACCTCCGCGCCGCTCTTGGCGTTGATCTCCATGCGGTGCGTCACGGTGGCCACGTAGTTGTAGTGCACCGTGCTCACGTGATAGCCGTCCAGGCCGTTCTCGTTCTGCAGCTTCCAGTTGCCCGCGAAGGTGTAGTGGCCCTTGCCCGGCAGCACCTCGAGTTCGCCTGTCGGCGACTGCGCGACCATCAGGTCCAGGAACACCTTGGCGTCGCCGAGGTAATCCTCGAGCGACATGGTGCCTTCTGTGTCCAGGTTCACGAAGACGAAGCCCTTGTAGCTCGCGATGCGGGCCTTCTTGAGGTTGCGCGACGAAAGATCGAAGCCCTCGGGGTACTCCGACGGTGCCTTGACTTTCAGGAGCTTCCCGTCCGATCGGAACGTCCAGGCGTGAAAGGAGCACACGAAGGTGGATTGGTGGCCGCGACTGACCCGGGTCAGCGTGGCGCCCCGGTGCGCGCACGCGTTGACCAGTGCATTGAGCTGGCCGTTGGCGTCGCGGGTGATGATCAACGGCTGGCGTCCGGCCTGCATGGTGACGAAGTTGTTCGGCTTGCTGATCTCGCTTTCGTGACATGCATAGATCCAGTTCTTCTCGAAGATCATTTCCATCTCGAGATCGAACAGTTCCTGCTCCGTGAACATGTCACGGGCCACGCGATAGATGTTGTCCTCCGGACGAAAGTCCAGGCAACCGGCGACGAACTCTCGCCAGTCATTCGCTGATCTTGCAATTGCAATCGGCATGTTGTCTCCGTTTGGAAGTAGTAGTGGTGCTGTCGGGGAAATCGTGTCGTTACGCTGAAGCCGTCGCCTCGGCTGCCGCATGCCGGCGCATCGAGCGGCGCAAGACGACGGGCGCGCCATTGGCCACCTTCTTGCTGACCCACGTGGCAAGCGCCGAGTCCATGTAGTCGGTGTGGCCCGGGAACCAGTCGGCCAGGGCCCTCGTGAGTTCGCGCCCAGTCTCTGCGTCGCCATTGGCCACCAGCGCCCGGACTTCCCGCACCGATGCGAGCACCCGGTCATGCTCCTCGATGTGGCAATCCCGCGCCGGAAAGCCATACTGGTCCATCAGCCGGCGCTCGGACTCGAAGTGCTCTTCGAGATGAATCGCGAACGAGTCAATGGCGGACGCGAAGGACGTTTCGTCGGCGCACAGCATGGCCTCGACAAGATCGACGAACTCCTTGTGCGTGTCGTCCATGGCCTGGTGTCCGACCAGGTAGCGGTCGTCCCATGAAAAGTCGTTGACGGCATTCATTTCTGCCCCTGCTTGAAGTTGAAGATCGCGGGCGCGCGCTAGCTGATGCTGGCGGCGAACTTTTCGAAGTGGAACGAGGCCGACTTCACATCGACGTCGCGCAGATACTGGGCGACGGCCTCGACCATGGGCGGTGGTCCGCAGAGATAGATATCGACGTCACCGTCGTTGAGGTGCGCGGGTTCGATGTGATGCGTGACGTAGCCCTTTTTTGGCAACTCGCTGTTCGCGTCGACCACGCAGGCCGCGAAGCTGAAATTCGGAATGAGCTTTGTGAAGGCGCCGAGCTTTTCGGTCTCGACGATGTCCCGGTCGGTATTCACACCGTAGAGAAGATGGATCGGATGCGCGCTGCCGCCGGTCGTCGCGATCTTCTCGAGCATGGCAAGAAACGGCGCGAGTCCGGTGCCGCCGGCCAGCATCAGCACGGGACGTTGAACCGGCCGCAGATAGAAGCTGCCGAAAGGGCCGGTCAAGGACATCGAAGCGCCGGGCTGTGCACGCTGGCCGAGGAAGCCACTCATCAGGCCGCCGGGGACGTTGCGAATCAGGAACGAGACCGTGTCGCTGCCAGCCTCCGACGAACTGAACGAATAGGCCCGATGGTGTCCGCCTTCGCCCGGCACCTGCAGGTTGGCGTACTGTCCGGGCAGGAAGCCGAGGTTGCGCAGGCTGTCGCCCCGCAGGACCAACGAGTAGGTGCTCTCCGAGAGGTGCCGAACGTCGACGATCTCGGTGGCGTAGCTCTCCTGCTTCGTGTTGCATGCCGTCGAAGCGGTGGGAACCAGCACGACGCAGTCTGACTTGGGACGCATCTGGCACGCCAGCGCGTAGCCGGTATCGGCCTCCACCTTGCTGAGGGCGTCCTCGATGTAGTCCCCCAGTGAATAGTCGCCGGATTCCACGCGGCACTTGCAGGTGGAGCAAGCGCCTTCCCGGCAGTCCATTGGAATATTGATGCCTTGGCGGTACGCTGCATCGACGACGGACTCCGTGTCGCCGCACTGGATGAAACGCGTCGCGCCATCTTCGAAATTGAGGGCAATCCTGTAGCTCATCAATCTGTCTCCGTTGGATGCACCGTTGGTTTTCAGGCTGCGGGTGATCCACTTCAGACCTGATACATCGCGACCACGGTGCGGTGTTGATATGGGTTTGAAGTCTAGGGATGGGGGGTGATTCGCTCTATCCGATATCGGCCGAGATGCAGCGTCCTGCGATCCAGATCTTGCGAATTCGGTCGCTGTGCTGCATGAAGCTCTGCAAGGCCGGAGCCGGGGCATCCCGCTTCGATCGCGCGCATTTGCAAGCGGATGCACGGCAGGCCGGACGCAGAGTCCGAATTCAGGGGGGGCACGGTGAGTCCCGCGACGTGCCTGCGCGGCTGACTACCCTCACTCGACACGGCGGCAAGCTTGCATTTGCCCCGCCGCTCGATGCGAGCTTCTATTGCGTGGACTTGACCTGCGTCTGCCGTGGCAGTTCGCCAAAGCGTTCGAAGTAGTAACCCGAGAACCGGCCCAGGTGGCCGAAGCCGAAGCTCAACGCGGTCTCGGTGATGCTCTGGTCCGGGAGCGCCCGAAGCCGAGCGCGCGCGGCGTCGAGCCGCATGTTGCGCAGCAACACCATTGGAGTGACGCCGTGATGCCGGTGGCAAAGTTCATTGATGGTACGAATGCTCACGTGCGCCGCGATGGCCAGATCCTCCAGCGACAAGGGAGCGCCGAGGCGGGCGTCCATGTACTCGAGGATCATGTTCATCCGCTTGGAATCCCCAGCCCCAACGAGCGACTCCTTCGCATCGCCAAGAGCTTGAAGCGCAGGAATGCCAGGTCCCCGCTGGATGCTGCAGGCCGGGTCTTGGTGCGACAACAGGAACAGCGCCACGTTGCGCTCGAAATGGTCGATCCACTTGCCGTGCAGGGCGGATTCGGCTGGCATCGCGAGCGCGTTCAGCAGCGAGTGTGCGATCAGGTCCCACTGCGAGCTGTGTCCGCGAGCCACCAGGAACCCCGGTGGCAGCAGCGTGTCGTCCTTGGCATCGGAGTCGGTGAGCTCGCGCAGAAGCGCGTGCGGGACCTTGGTGATCAGTTGCTGCGTCCCCGGATACCAGCGAAGCCGCACATGCGACCTCGGTGAGAGTACCGCAGTCCTGCCTTGTGCGATCACGATCTTTTGGCCGTCGCATTCGACTTCGGCACCGCCCACCAAGGAGGTGTGCACCAGGGTGAAGCCATCGAACGGCCGAGGCGTCACTTCGACTTCCGCGCCGTAGCGCAGAAGATAGATGCTCAGGCGCGACAGGCTGCCCTTGAACAGCGCGGCATCAGGTATTCCGCTCTTCCAACGCAGGACGTGATCCGCCAGTTCGCGACTGACAAGGTCATGGGCGTCGGCGCGTCCGTCCGACGTGAACAGACAGTTGCGATACAGCGGGGAGAGCACTTCGGCTTTGGTGGCCATGGACATCGCTCAGACTCCTCTTGGATCGTGATGCCCATGACGGCGGGCCTCAAACTCACTCTGCATGACTGCCTGCGGTTTCCACGACGATGGAACGTCGCTGAAAGAGTCGTGACAGCTCTTTTCTTCTGGCGGATGAAGTGTATGTATAAATAGTTTAAAGGTCAAGTATTTAGGGCGAAAGAAGTTGCGACGCGATCAAGAGGGCATCGCATCGCCCATCACCTCATCCCGCCGCAAGAGTGGCGGGGTCTGCGCTTTCAGAAATTCGACGAGCAAGCGCACCGCCGGTAGGTCAGAGCGCACCTCCTGAACGAGGAGCTGCACGCACCTTTCCGCGTTGGCATCCGCGCCTCGACGCTGATGCTCCGAAATCGTCGCGCAATCGAGACTAGCGCTCGCTCTGGACTCCAGCGCTTGAAGCCGAACATGCGTGCGCGGGGGTCTGCTTTCAGATACCCGCTTGTCAGTCCGGCATGGCTTCGAGCGACAGCAGCTGGCGGATTTGCCCGTCCCCGATAAACGCTCCTCCCTCCAACATGCGAAAAGCGGCCGGGGGTTGAAGCTTTTGCAACGCCAACGCCGGCGCCAGAAACTCAATCTGCAGAGAATGCGTCTTGCCGCGGCGCACGGATTCGCCGGGCCGGACAAACCAGCGCGCCGAGAACCCGTCATTGCCCACCACGAGTGCGCAACGGTGCTCGCCGACGGCGAGCGGTGCGTCTTCGCTGGGCAACTTCGCCGCACGCAATGTGATTTCAACCAATGCGTGCGGCTTGAAAGTGTCTGGCGCACCAAAAGTCTCGCTCCCCGGCGCGGGCGAACGCCGCATCCGCGCGACCAGCCAAGCGATGATGTTGCCGACGATCGGCAGCCACAGCAGCATCAGCAGCGTTCCGATGTCGCGCAGCATCGAGCCCTGCGCCGAGAACTGGCGCATCAGCGCGCCCCCTGCGGCCGTCCACAGCAATACGATCACGATCAGCTTGCGCCGGGTTTGTATGGTTGCCATGCATTTGATCGTATCGGGTTCGGTAACGACTTTTGTCTGCAAGTTGCGGATGACGCGGAAGGATGTACCTGAAAGGGCGCCTATATGCCTCGACGCTCAACGGCGAGATCGCACTGCGCTCGCCAATGCCGTTGGCCGCGGCCACCTCCTCGGACTTCTTCTTGCGGGGTTCATGCAGAGGCGTCCCTGCTGATCGGTGATTGGGGAATCCAACGCGCTCTGCCGTTCAGGAACTTTGCTGAAAATAGCGCCTAATGGCTCTTTGCATGGAAGTTGGGCTCATGACTCAGATGATCCTCGACGGAAAATTGCCAATGCATTTATCCAGGTGCGAGGTTCAAGACCGGCGAGATGCGGGCCACCTCAAGGTCACCTTCGGGCCTCTCAAGCAGAACCAGCGGACTTACGCCACCGTCACGGAGGTCACAACATTAGGTCGAGCGGAAATGCGGTACTTGGGGTCCGGGTTCGACACGCGCCGCTAGAGCCGCACCAATGCTTCCGCGCAGAGGCCTCGTCGTTGCCGTCCAGCAACTCGGACTGAGCGAATTCTCTTGGGCACTCGTGAGGCAACAAGACAGTCGCGGCCTTGCGGAGCGTATCGCTGCGTCATCGGATCTCTATGCGACCTATGAACAGGCGCTTGATGCAGGCTTCGCGGCGCTGGATGCGCTGCTCCTGAGAGGATCTCTTGGTTAGCGATCGATCAGGTCTGCCCAGTCGACCTGACCGATCATGCGCAGCGAGGTGATGATGTTGCCGACCGTGAATTGGCTGCGGCCTGAGCACTATGCGCGTCGGCGATCAGGCTCGGTCCACTTCACGAGGGCCGGCCATCCTGGCCGTGCTCGACCGGAAGGCGCTGCCACAGTTGGGTGAGGTAGCTTTCCTGCATACCGTGGCTTTGCAGCACACGGTAGTGCACGTCCGGGTCCTGCGCAGAGAGAGAGCGATTCGGCCGCATCCCACGCCGCGTGTGCGGCTCAGCACGTTGGAGTGCAACGCTGACTCAAATCGTCGGAATTCAAGTCTTGCCCAAGCGTGTGCATCATTGTGTTGCAGCGCAGCAATTATCGCTTGCATTGGGGGAAACCCGGAATAGACTTTGTCATGTTGCAGTGCAGCAACCTCGATCCCTCCCAACCTGATTAGAAAGCCCCTCATGATTAATTTCGACCAATTCGCCGCCCCCACCCAGGCCTCTGTCGACACGCTGTTCGGCCTGAGCGCGCAAGCTTTCGAAAGCGTGGAAAAGCTGACGGCGCTGAACCTGCAGACGATCAAGACCTTGCTGGCCGAATCCCAGGAGACCAGCCAGGCCGCGCTGCTCGCGAAGAGTCCGGCCGATCTGCTGAAGCTCCAGGCCGAAGCGCTGCAGGCCGCGCCCGAAAAGGCTGCCGCCTATGGCCGCCAGGTGCAGGCGATCTTCGCGTCCTTCGCGGCAGCCCAACGCGCTACCCTCGATGCGCAATTCGCAGATGTGCAGGCCAAGTTCCTGGATGCCGTCAGCGGTGTCATGAAGGATGCGCCCGGCACCGAGCAAATTCTGGCGCTGGCGAAGTCGGCTTCCGAGGCCGCGAAAAACGCCTACGAGGGCACGAACAAGGCAGCCAAGCAGGTTGCCGACGCCCTGACCGCCAACGCCGAACAGGTCACCGATGCCGTGGTGAAGAACTCGAAAGCCGCAGTCGCGACGACAGAGGCCTGACACCTCGAGTGCCGGATGCCGGGCGTGGCATGGAAAATCGCCAGGCTACTGAACACCAGCGTGACGACCGTCAGCGGCCGCAACGTATCGCTGTCGAGGTGGAGTGCAAAACGTCCGACCGCGGGAGTGGCGACACAGAAGGCGAGATTGCAGTCCTCGCGCGGCGGATCGCTCAGCGCCGGCCATGCGCAGCGGCCCCGCCGATCCCACAGCGACGCGGTTCAGCGAGTTCATTGCGTGTCAGTGTTCCGGTCTTGTCGACGCACAGGACATCCATCCCGGCTGCTTCATGGAGCGTTGAAAGGCGCATTGGCAAGACGCCGCCTCGCGCACGGCCCGCGCGCCAACCGTCGCTGCCAATGTGAACATCGACGGAAGTGCCAGCGGAATCGACGCCGGGATGGCAACCAGCGCCAACGGCGCGATCCGCACAAACGGCATCGCCAAATGCTCCGCAAAGCTGATCAGTAGGATGATCACCGCGCCGTTGAACAAGGCGAGATTGCCCACAACGCGAACGACGGCCTTCTGCTCGGTGCCTCGAATGGCAGGGACCCGCGAGACGTTGCGAATGACGGCATGGTGCGCCACCGCACAGATGACCGTGCCTGAACAGCGCACAGTCGATCGACTCAGATCGCAGAACGAACGCTCTCATGGCATTGCACCAGACCATCGAAACGCACGATCAGGTCATCGAGGACGTCTACTCCTCCGGCTCTTCCGAGCGGCGCTTGGGCGACCTTCGCGCTGAACTTCAGCCGGCCGGGCGGCGAGATCATTGCGCAGTACTACAACTTCCTGCGCCTGGGCCGCGACGGCTACCAGCGCATCCAGCAGGCCTGCTGCGATACCGCGCAATGGCTGGCGCAGGAGATCGACAAGATGGGCGCCTTCGAGCTGGTCTACGACGGCAAGGGCGGATTGCCTGCGGTCTGCTATTCGTCGTGGTCGGCACACGCTGGCTCGAATTGCCGGTGGGCGCGGCGGGCGGCATTCTCGCCGGCTCGCAAACGATGTCGGCGGCGGTCGGCTCGGCGGAACAGGCGATCACCTCCGGCGTGGTGCATGCAGCGGCCGGCTCCACGAGGGAGGCGGTGACCGCGATGATTGCGCTCTCCTACGGCATCACCTACATCTGGGGCACGGTCGGGATCATCCTGATCTCCAAGTACCTTCCGCGCTGGTGGCGCGTGGACGCGCGTGAAGCCGTGCATGCGTACGAGCTGGCGCACGGTGTGCCGAACCTGGACGACGCCGGTTTGAGCGGCTACGGCCTTTCGACCTGCGCGCTTACCGGCTCGACAACCCGGAGTTCATCGGCAAGACCATCGCGCAGTTTCGCGAACGCTTCGCCCAGTACCAGGTCGAGAACGTCGAGCGCGGCAAGCTGCTGCTGGGCGCGGACCCGACGCTGATGCTGCAACGTGGCGACGTGATCGCATTGGGCGGCAGTCTGGCGGCGCTGACCTCCCACATGGGCGTGCTCGGACCGGAAATGCCGGACGCGCGCGCCTTGGACATCCCGCTCGACCAGGCCGAGATCGTGGTGACGCATCGCGATGCCATCGGACGGGCGCTCAAGGATTTCAGCGGGTCGACCATCGCAGGCAAGTTCAACTGACCGGCATCGACCGGGGGTGGCGCACCGCTGCTGGTCGGTCTCGAAACGCGCTTGCAGCGCTTCGACGTCCTGCATCTTGTCGGACTGCGCAGCGCCATCGACAAGGCGGTATTGATCCTTGGCAAGGTGGCCCGCCCCAGCACCGCGACCGACTTGCTCACGCTGTCGCTGGGCATGATCCTCGGCTTCCTGATCGGCCTGGTTCAAGTGCCCGCGTTCGGGGCAACGGTGGGGCTGGGCAATGCGGGCGGGCTGCTGGATCGGCTTTCCGGTGGCCATGCGGTGTCAGGCATCCTGCTGACCGTGTTTGGCTACTTCGCCATGGTGCTCGCCGCATGACCGGCAAGAAAGCAAAGGAGGTGAAGCATGCGTAACTTTCTCAGCAACAACCGGGCGGAACTGGTTTCACGCTGCAAGTCGATGGTTGCGCAGCGGCCTCAGCGCGCCGCCACGGAACAACAGTTGGCAAACGGCATCCCGCTGTTCATCGACCAGCTGATCAGAACCCTCGAAGCGGAAGAAGATGACAAGCTCGCCGACAGTATCAGGATCTCAGGGCCATCTGGCGGAGATGCGCAGGCCTTGTCGGAAATGGGGGTGGGGGCCGCCGCCCATGGCAAGGCACTGCTGGAGCTGGGCTACACGGTGGACCAGGTCGTTCACGACTATGGCGACCTTTGCCAGGCGATCACGGACCTGGCCTTCGAGCGCGAAGCCCCGTTCGCGGTCGGAGAATTCCGCACGCTGAACCGGTGCCTGGACAATGCCATTGCAGATGCCGTCACCGAGTTCAGTTTCCAGCGGGATGCGCAGATTTCCCGCCAGCACAGCCTCGACGCCACCGAACGATTCGGCGTCCTGGTTCACGAACTCCGCAACTGCCTGGGGACGGCAACCCTTGCGATCCACGCCCTCGAACTGGGAAACATGTCAGTGGGCGGCGCCACCGGAGCCGTTCTGAAACGCAGCCTGACTGCCATGGGCAGCCTGGTCACGCGGGCGCTTGCCGAAGTGCGCAGCGGCCTGCCGGAGCAGCGCCAGACGTTCTCTCTCGCCGCATTCATCAGGGATGCGGAAAATGCAGGCCGTCTCGTGGCCAGCGCCGCAGGTTGCGCCTTCGAAGTGCCGCGTGTGGATCCGCGCCTGGCCATCCGCGGCAATCGCGAACTCCTGCTGGCCGCATTGGCCAACCTCTGGCAGAACGCCTTCAAATTCACCCACGCCAACTCCGAAGTCGCCTTGAAGGTCCATGAGTCCGGCGAACATGTCCTGATCGAAGTCGAGGACCATTGCGGAGGGTTGGCACCCGGGAGCGCCGCCCAGATGTTCGCGCCCTTCAGCCAGCACGGTCATGACAGGTCGGGCCTTGGCCTGGGACTTTCGATTGCGCGCCAAAGCATTGAGGCCGACTTTGGCGCCTTGACGGTTCGCGACGTGCCGGGCACCGGATGCGTTTTCACCATTCGCCTGCCGCGCCACCGGCTCCAGTGAGGGACGCCCGGATGACCCCTGCCGTTTTGAAGCTCACAGTCCGACAATGAGGTGGACGATGGGCCCGGTGGCGATCGCGGCCAGGACTCCTTGTTTGGATGACGAGTTCAGTGCCGGCTTTCCATGTGTTGCGCAAGCGCTGCGATGTAAAGCAAGCCCCCGAGCAGTTTGCCTTGGAAATTCGCGCAGTGCGCTGACATCAACACCGGCAAGCAGGGCGCAAAGTCGAACGATGAAGCCAACACACCATCTCCTTGCGGGCCTCGGCACGTTGACGGACCAGGACCTCATTGCTGCGACAAGACACTGGCAGACTCGGCGTTGCGAGCGAATGTCCGATGCCGAACGAGTGGTTTGGCTGTATGAGGACGAAATGAATAGACGCTTCGGCGGCACCACGACGGTGAAGTCGCCTCTGGGCAGCGATGAGCGACGCGAGGCCAAGCCTTGGTGGAGGTTCTGGTGACCCCCTCGCCGGGATTGGGGCCATCGAGACAGCTTATGAAGAACACGAGCTTTGAACACCACGGGCATCAGGTCACGACCGTCGCGTGGCAAGTCGGAACGCGGTGGAGTTGGTCGTATCAGATTGACGACCGGGAACCTGTCAACCTGGCAGAGTCGGGCTCGCGGTCCGAGCGGCAAGCGTTCCATGAGGCAAGGCACGAAGCCATCGCGGCGATAACGGCGCTGGACGCCGAGCGGTAGCTGCACAGGCAGCGGTGGCGTTTCGCCGTCCGCATCGCGTCATCGGCAGGGAGCTGAACGAAGTCTCCTATCAGCCCTCGCCAGCGCGCTCTTTGGCAGCCACATGACCCTGAGGGGTCACGCGCATCACTATGGCATTCCCGGTATGGGAGCCGCGTCCGCGCCATTGCTGCGTCAACGGCAGATCGGCGTCGATCAGGCCTCAGATCGCAGCATCACCAACCTGTCTGATCACGGCGACATACGCCATGTCCTTCAGCGGAGCGATCGTCGTGAGCGTATCAAGCATCTCGTCACCCGACGAGTTCAGGATGCCCAGGAAACCGGCTAGCGTCCCAAGCCCGTCCTCGACCGACACGCCGATTTGTGGGCGTGCACGCTAGGATCTCACTTCAGCCGCGACTCGCGTCGCGGGTACTGTGCGGCACCGCACACAGGCGTTGCCGCGATGCCTATACTGGCTTCATCGAGAGCGCCGCAGGGGGCGCGTTCCGATTGGTTTCCGGTGCCTGCCTTGCTGCGGAGTTTTCGTCATGCCCAAGTCCCCTCCCGATCCCCTGAAAAACCACCTTCTTGCCGCATTGGCCGACGCGGAGCGGCAGCGTTGGTTCCCGGAACTCGAGGCGATCGACATGCCGCTGGGGCAGGTTCTCTACGAGTCGGGCAGGGCGCTGAGCCACGTGTACTTTCCGACCACGTCGATCGTGTCGTTGCTGTACGTGATGGCGAACGGTGCCTCGGCTGAAATCGCGGTCGTGGGCAACGAAGGCATCATCGGCATCTCGCTCTTCATGGGTGGCGAATCGACGCCCAGCCGTGCAGTGGTTCAGAGCGCGGGCAAGGGTTTCCGGTTGAAGGCGGATCTCATGAAAGAGGAGTTCAACCGAGCCGGCCCCGTGCTGCACCTGCTGCTGCGCTACACGCAGGCATTGATCACGCAGATGGCGCAGACCGCGGTGTGCAACCGCCACCATTCGCTCGACCAGCAACTGTGCCGCTGGCTCTTGCTGAGCCTCGACAGGCTGGATGGCAGCGAACTGAAGATGACGCAGGAGTTGATTGCCAACATGCTCGGCGTCCGGCGCGAGGGCGTGACCGAGGGCGCGCTCAAGCTGCAACATGCCGGCCTGATCCGCTATGCGCGAGGCCACATCTCGGTGCTGGATCGCGCAGGGCTGGAGAAGCGCACCTGCGAGTGCTATGCGGTCGTCAAGTCCGAGTACGACCGCTTGCTTCCGGCGACCACCGCCACCTGAGCGCGTTGCAGCGAGTGTGCTGCTGCGAGGCATTCGCTGCTGTGTGCGCTGGCAGACAGTCAGGGGGCGCGGCGGCGTGCAGACTGTGGCGGCCGACACACCGTAAGCGTCCATTGGCCACTGCAGAGAACCATCTCATCGAATTGCTGCCCGGCGCAGACCGCAAGCGATTGCTTGCTGTTTGCGAGGCGGTTGAACTGGTGCTGGGCGACGTGGTGTACGAGTCCGGGGCGCAGACCCGGTTTGCCTGGTTTCCCGTCGACGGCTTTGTCTCGTTGGTCGCCCGGATCGACAGCCATCCGGGTCTCGAGGTCGGAATGGTGGGCCGCGAAGGCATGCTGGGTGTGCACCTGGCGCTTGGCGTCTCGACCACGCCATTGCATGGCTTGGTGCAAGGGCCGGGCATGGCCTGGCGTATCACGGCCGTCAACTTCAGGCGCGAGCTTGCGCAAAGCCCAGCGCTACGGCGCGAACTGGCCCGCTATACGCATGTCCTGATGACGCAGCTGGCCGCGTCCGCCGCCTGCCTGCGCTTTCACCTGATCGGGCCGCGCCTGGCGCGCTGGCTGCTGATGAGCCAGGACCGCGCACATGCCGACAGCTTCGGCATGACGCAGGAGTTCCTGGCCTACATGCTGGGCGTGCGTCGTGTCGGCATTACGGCGGCGGCTGGCGACCTGCAGCGCAAGGGGTTGATCGAATACCGGCGTGGCAACCTGAGGGTGCTGGATCGCGAAGGGCTGGAAGCAATGGCATGCGCTTGCTATGCCGCGGACCGGAAGGTCTACGCTGAATTGCTGTGAGGACGTTTGCCGAGTCGGCGGCCAATAGTTGCTTCATGTTTCGCAATTTCACAAAAGCCGGCCACGCCATCACGGCGTCATTCAGCGCATCGTGCGCAACGCGCAGCGGCAGCCCGAGGTCTTTCATGGCCCTTCGAACTGCGAAACGTGGCCCTTGATGACGACGAACAGGTGCAGCGGCTCCATGCCGGGCGCCCGCAGCGTCTCCCGGCGCGGAAGTTGGCGATGTCGACGCTGTCGCGAACCATTCCCTGCTCGGTGGCATCCAGGCAGTCGAATGGCGAGGCCGTGAAGTCGAACGCATTGGGCATGCTGCCGATGATGGCGCCGCTCGACGAGATTGTCAGTGGCCGGACGCGCCCTCTGCACCAATGCCCGTTTCAGAGCGCACCTGCTGGCTCAGGAAGCCGCCACGGTCCTTCGCTGCGCGCGCACTGTGGTCCATGATGGAGAACAGCCAGATGCCGACGAAGCCGATGGTCATCGAGAACAACGCCGGCGACGCGTACGGAAAAAGCGCCGACCCTGCGGGATGCCCCAGTGTTGCCTCCCACACGGCCGGTGAAACGATGGTCAGCGCAACGGACGAGATCAGCCCCAGGAAGCCGCCGATCACCGCGCCGCGCGTGGTGCAGTCTTTCCAAAGCACCGACATCAGCAGCACCGGGAAGTTGGCCGACGCGGCAATCGCGAAGGCCAGGCTCACCATGAACGCGATGTTCTGCTTCTCGAACACGATGCCCAGCACCACCGCGACGATGCCGAGCGCGACCGTGGTGATGCGCGACACGCGCAGTTCCGACGCGCTGTCGGCCTTGCCTTTTTTGACCACGGTCGCATAGATGTCGTGCGACACCGCCGACGCGCCCGACAGAGTCAGGCCCGCGACCACGGCCAGGATCGTCGCGAACGCCACGGCCGAGATGAAGCCCAGGAACACGTTGCCGCCCACGGCCTTGGCCAGGTGCACCGCCGCCATATTGCCGCCACCGAGCAGTCCGCCCTTGGGGTCGAGAAACTGTGTGTCAGTCAACACGAAAGCGATCGCCCCGAAGCCGATGATGAAGGTCAGCACGTAGAAATACCCGATCCACGTGGTCGCCCACAGCACCGACTTACGCGCCTCCTTGGCGTTGGGCACGGTGAAGAAGCGCATCAGGATGTGCGGCAGGCCGGCGGTGCCGAACATCAACGCGACGCCGAAGCTGATCGCCGAGATCGGATCCTTGATGAAGCCGCCCGGCCCCATGATCGAGAAACCTTGCGTCGCTGCGTCGATCTTCGATTGGCCGGCATCGGTGGCGAGCGCCGTCTTGACGTCGACCGCCCTTGCAAACATCGCCTCGGGGCTGAAGCCGAAGTTCCACAGCACCATGAAAGCCATGAAACTTGCGCCCGCAAGCAGCAGGCAGGCCTTGATGATCTGCACCCATGTGGTGGCCGTCATGCCGCCGAAGAGCACGTAGACCATCATGAGCGCGCCGACGATGACCACCGCGATCCAGTACTCCAGCCCGAACAGCAGCTTGATGAGCTGCCCGGCACCGACCATCTGCGCGATCAGGTAGAAGGCCACCACCACCAGCGTGCCCGATGCGGCGAACACGCGCACCGGCGTCTGTCCGAAGCGGAATGCCGCCACGTCGGCGAAGGTGAACTTGCCGAGGTTGCGCAGCCGCTCGGCCAGCAGGAAGGTCACGACCGGCCAGCCGACGAGGAAGCCGATCGAATAGATCAACCCGTCGAACCCGCCCACCATCACCGCGGCCGAGATGCCGAGGAAGGACGCAGCCGACATATAGTCGCCGGCGATGGCCATGCCGTTCTGGAAGCCGGTGATGCCGCCGCCGGCGGTGTAGAAGTCGGCTGCACTCTTGGTCTTGGCCGCCGCCCACTTGGTGATGAACAGCGTGCCGACGACGAAGGCGCCGAACATGCTGATGGCCGTCCAGTTGGTCGGCTGCTTCTCGAGTTGGCCGAGGTCCGCGCCGGCGGCGCAAGCGACCGTGGTCACCACGAAAAAGGCCACGAACAAGACTGCCGCGCTTGGGGTCCTGCCCCAGGATGTGATTGTCATTTCAGCGCCGCCTTCGCAATGAGCGCGGTCAGCGCGTCGTATCGACCGTTGGCGCGGTTCACATAAATGCCCGTGATGACGATCGTGAAGATGATCACTCCCAGCCCGATGGGCATGCCGATGGTGGTGACGCCCGCGCCCAGGCGCGTCAGCAGAAAGCTCTTGTCGAACGCCACCAGCAGGATGAAGCCGTAGTACACGACCATCATCGCGCCCGCCAGCCACCAGCCGAAGCGCGAGCGGCTGGACTTGAGTTCCTGGTAATTCGGGTCGCGCAGAATGCGCGAGGTCAAATCGTTTTCCATGATCAGTTCCTTTCCATGAGCTGGTCGAGAACAGCCGGGTTTTCAAGGGTCGAGATGTCTTGCGTGATGGGCTCGTCCTTGGCGATCGAGCGCAGCAGGCGCCGCATGATCTTTCCGCTGCGTGTCTTGGGCAGGTTGTCGCCGAAGCGGATGTCCTTTGGCTTGGCGATCGGGCCGATCTCCTTGCCGACCCAGCTGCGCAACTCGGCCGCGATCTTTTTCGCGGCGTCGCCCGTGGGTCGAGGACCCTTGAGCACGACGAAGGCGCAGATCGTTTCGCCGGTGGTCTCGTCGGGACGGCCAACCACGGCTGCCTCCGCGACGAGTTCGGTGCAAGAGACCAGGGCCGATTCGATCTCCATGGTTCCCATCCGATGACCCGACACGTTCAGCACGTCATCGATGCGGCCGGTGATGGTGAAGTAGCCGGTGGCCTCGTCGCGGATCGCGCCATCGCCGGCGAGGTAGTAGCCCTTGAGTTCCCGCGGGAAGTAGCTGTCCTTGAAGCGCTCGTCCTCGTTCCAGATCGTGCGGATCATTCCTGGCCACGGCTTCTTCACGACCAACATGCCGCCCTGCCCGTCGGGCACGTCGTTGCCGATGTCGTCCACGATCGCAGCCGCGATGCCGGGGAAGGGCAGGGTGCAAGAGCCGGGGAGCAGCGGTGTTGCGCCCGGCAGCGGCGTGATCATGTGGCCGCCGGTCTCGGTTTGCCAGAAGGTGTCGACGATGGGACACCGGCCGCCTCCCACATGCGCGTGGTACCACTCCCACGCGGCCGGATTGATGGGTTCGCCCACCGAGCCGAGGATGCGCAGGCTCGACAGGTCGTAGTGCTTCGGGTGCGCCGCGTCGTTGGCAGACACCGCCTTGATGAGCGAGCGGATGGCGGTCGGCGCGGTGTAGAACACCGTGACCTTGTGGTCCTGGATCATCTTCCAGAAGCGGCCCGCATCCGGGTAGGTGGGCACGCCCTCGAACACCACCTGGGTCGCACCGATGGCCAGCGGGCCATAGGCTATGTAGGTGTGGCCGGTGACCCAGCCGATGTCGGCGGTGCACCAGAACACGTCGTTATCGTGCAGGTCGAAAGTCCATTTGGTCGTGACCGCCGCATGCAGCAGGTAGCCGCCGGTCGAGTGCTGCACGCCCTTGGGCTTGCCGGTCGAGCCCGAGGTGTAGAGCAGGAACAGCGGATGCTCTGCACCGACCCATTCGGGTTCGCAGGTATCCGGCTGGCCTTCGGTGGCCTCGTGCATCCAGTGGTCGCGCGACGGGTGCCATGCGATCTTGGCGCCCGTGCGCTTGTACACGATGACGTCCTTGACCGCATCGCATCCGCCCAGCGCGATGGCCTCGTCGACGATGGCCTTCAGCGGCAGTTGCTTGCCGCCGCGCAACTGCTCGTCGGCCGTGATCACCATCACCGCGCCGGCGCCTTCCATGCGGTCGCGCAGGCTCTGCGCCGAGAAGCCGCCAAACACCACCGAGTGGGTGGCGCCGATGCGGGCACACGCCTGCATCGCGACCACGCCTTCGACGCTCATCGACATGTAGATGACGACGCGGTCGCCTTTCTTGACGCCGCGCGCCCTCAGCACATTGGCCAGGCGGCAGGTGCGCGCCAGCAGTTCGCTGTAGGTGACGCGGCTCACCTGGCCGTCATCGGCCTCGAAGAGGATGGCGACCTTGTCGCCGAGTCCGCGCTCGACCTGGCGGTCGAGGCAGTTGTAGGAGACGTTGAGCGTCCCGTCCTCGAACCATTTGAAGAACGGAGCTTCGCTGTCGTCGAGCGACTGGGTGAAGGGTCTCTTCCACGTTACGAACTCGCGCGCCAGCCGTGCCCAGTAGGCGCTGTGGTCGGCGCCGGCTTCGGCCACCAGTTCTTCGTAGGCGGACATGCCTGACACGTGCGCCCTCTTCATGACGGGCTCCGGTACGGCATAAAGACGGATCTCGCCGCTTGCCTTTGTCCCTTTCGCGCCGTCGTTCTCTGCAAAGCCCTGGACCTTGCCGCCGAGCGCGACCGTTGCGTCGTGGCCGTTTGTCTTCATGATGTCTTCTCTGTTGGTTAACCTCTTACCCTGCGCGCACCGGGGCGCCGGGTCTGTGCGGTAGCACACCAAGAGGCGTCACGCCTCCACGATGACCTTCAGTGCCTTGGTGTCGGCAGCGTTGCCGAAGATGTCGTAGGCCTTCAGGATCTCGGCGAACTTGAAGTGGTGCGTGATCAGTTGCTTTGCATTGATGCGCCGGGACAGCAAGGTCTTCATCAGCATCGGAATCGACAGCGTGTCGACCAGCCGCGTCGTGATCGTGATGTTGTGCGAACACAGCTTCTGCAAATGCAGATCGACCTTGCAACCGTGCACGCCGACATTGGCAATGGTGCCGCCGGCTGCAACGATGTCCTGGCACAGCAAGAAGGTGGCGGGAATGCCAACGACCTCGATGGCGGTGTCCACGCCATGTTGATTCGTGAGCTTCATGACCTGCTGCGCCGCGTCGCCGGCGCTGCTGTTCACCGTGGCCGTCACACCGAAGCGCTTGCCGGCGGCAAGCCCGTTGTCGTCCAGGTCGATCATGATGATCTCGGCCGGCGAATGGAACTGCGCGGTGAGCAGGGCTGCCAGCCCGCATGGCAGCTGCTACTGTGTCGCAAGCGCACCAAGGGGCATGTTCAGGTGCACGGTCCCTGCGTTAGGTGCGGTCGACACTCCGGGCTCCGCCGCGCGCACCAGCAGCGCGGGTACCGGCGAATAGCGCAGGATGTTCTCCGCGCTGCTGCCCACCAGCACGCGGCCGACGCCGCGGCGACCGTGGGTGCCGAGCACGATCAGGTTGGCCGGCCAACTTGTTGCTTCGGCCGTCACCGCCATGTGCACCGGGCCCAAGAGGTCGTCGTTCAGCACCGTCTCGACGCCGACGCCCGAGGCCACGACGACGGCCTTGCCCTGTTCCAGGACGCATTTGCCGGCCTCGCGCATCGCGCCGAGCCGGTCGCCGTCATGTCCCGCACAGGCATCCATGCTCATGGAAAACGAAACCTCGTCGATCACATGAATCAGGCGCAGGCGACCCTTGGTCAGCACCGCCAGCCTGATGGCTTCTTCGAGGCCTCTCGTGGAGGTGGGACTGCCGTCGATGGCTACAAGAATTCGCTGGTACATGAGAGATCCTCAAACTCTGCGTTGTAGGCTTGTTGCAGCGTCTGTTCTGTGCGGTGCCGTACCGACCCGGCACGCCAAGCGACCTATAACGGGTCTTTGGGGGATCACCCCGTTCAGAGCAGGCAGCATGGACTACGACCACGACTCAGTCCGCCTCCCGTATCACGGATGGGAAGTGCGCAGCCACCTCACGCAGGTTTCCGGCCAGGGCACGGTAGCGGCCGGCGCGATGCTTTACTTCGGCGAGGCGTGCAAGTGCCACCTCGTTTCGTGCATGCAGTTCGCCGATGGCGGCGCTGCCATCCGGTCCATCGAAGACAAGGCCACGCGGTGGATCGACGCCCGTGAATCTGCTTCGGAGTCCCGCCATGTCTGACCCTCCCGTCTTTCATGAAGCTTCCGGCACCGTCCGCTTCTGGGTCCTGATCGACGGCGCGCACGTGGGGGCCAGCATCGGCAAGGAGACGCTGCACTACCACTACCGGCCCACCGCCAGCGACGACACGCCCCTCGAAACGTTCGAACTCCACGCAGCGGAGATCGATGCGGCGGTGCGCAAGCGCGTGCTCGGTGGCTCCAAGGAGCCGGTGATGCTGCGGGAACTCGACCTGAAGTAGCAGCTTCTGGATGCCGCCTGGTCTCAGGCACATGCGTGACTTGGCTCCGGTGCAGGCCCTGGCGTCCGGTAGGCTACCGACCTTTGTAATGTGAAGGCTGAACGTAGCGAAGAAAGTCCGGCGCATGGCTGAGCTATTCAAAGGTCGGCACTTCGAGCGCGTTTCCGCCAACTCGGAACAGCCCCGTGACAGTAACCAAGGGACACGAGCGAGCACTCACGAGCGAAACAGCAGTTGACCGCAATGACAGACCATCGCATATTTCGCGCAAAGCATTGAGGGAGACTTGGAAACCCAAGCCAATGAATGGTGTTGGATGCCGGCCGGATGAGTGCTCCGGCTTGCGGAGGAGGACATCGCGATGTACAGCGTTTCGTTCGGTGCACAGGCGCTCTTGTGCCCTTGTGAGGCGGTTGCCTCTGACGCGCGCTCTGACGGCAAGGCTGGTGCGGGTTGGCGCAAATTCTCGGTGCAGTTGCGGTCGCGCGGGAGCACCTTCCTTTGGCCGCACCAAGTCCCTGGGGCCCGGCATGTCCACTGAGCGCGTCGAAACCATCGTGATCGGCGGCGGTCAGGCGGGATTGGCCATGAGCTACCACCTGGGGCGACTGGGCGGTGAGCACGTCGTGCTCGAGCGCGGAGAACTTGCAGAGCGTTGGCGCAGCGAGCGCTGGGATTCGTTGCACTTCCAGTCTCCCAACTGGAACATGAACCTTCCGGGTTGGTCCCGGATGACAGCCGACCCGCAAGCCGACCCTGATGCCTTTTCGCCCCTGCGCGAGGTGACAGGCTACATCGAACGCTATGCGGCGAACATTCGCGCTCCCGTGCGCACCCAGTGCGCGGCGCTCTCGCTCACACGCAGGCCGGGGTCGCGCGAGTTGCAAGTGCAGACCGACGGCACCCTTTACGTGGCACACAACGTCGTCGTGGCCACGGGCCCCTATCAAGTTCCGCGCGCGACACCTCCACTTGGCGGGGGCGTGTTCGAGCTCCATTCGACCCAGTACCGCAATCCCATGCAACTGCCTGCCGGAGCTGTGCTCGTGGTCGGCAGCGGGAACTCCGGCGTTCAGATTGCCGAGGAATTGTGCTGCGCCGGACGGCGTGTGTTCCTGTCCGTCAGCTCGCACGAGCGGATCCGGCGTCGCTATCGCGGGAAGGATTGCATATGGTGGCTGATCGCAACAGGCTCCGCCGATTCAACGCTTCGCGAGTGGAAGGGCGCTCGCCTGTCTCGTTTGATGACCGGTGTGAGTGGCGGGTATGACATCGACCTGCGCCGATTGGCGGGCCAAGGGATCGTGCTGATCGGCCGCGTAAAGGCCGCCGAAAATGGCAGGATCGCCATTGCCGACGATCTGGCCTCCAGCATGGCTCACGGCGACGAATCGCTGAATGCATTCACTCGTCGATGCGACGACGCGGTTCGCGTGCAGCAATTGGATCTGCCTCCGGCGGATCCGTCGCCCGACCCGACGCCGGATCCGCCGGAGATTCAGAAGCCCATCCGTTCCGTCGATCTCGTTCGCGAGGGCATCAACTCGGTGATTTGGGCCAACGGCGCGCAGACGGAGTTCAGCTGGATCGACCTTCCCGTCTTCGACCAGTCGCCCGGATCAAAGAGGACACCTTTGCACGAGCGCGGAGTGACCGCCGAGGCCGGTCTGTATTTCTTGGGCCTGCCTTGGCTGCACAAATGGAAGTCGGCCTTCTTGTTCGGCGCGGACGAGGACGCGGCCTTCCTGGGGGCGCATATCGTCCCGCAGAAGAGGAACTGATCGAGTTGGCATGGAGACGCCAGTTTGCCTGGTTCTGTCGCAAGAGCAGTGCCGGGCGAAGTTAGTTCGCGCCGTCCAGGTCGCTCATCAGGCGCCAGCCAGTAACTTCATTGCTGCGGACGAGGCTTGGCTTTCACGGCAGTCCCACTGCCATTCCTGATCATGTGGATCGTCGATGCTGGCGATGAGCGCTCGCAGCGGGGTGATGGGCCGCTCGCTCGGCTTCCATGACCCGGACTTCTGGATCTGTTTAGGGTTGTGAGATACCTGCCCGGAGACTGGCGCAGCGCGAAGGTGACGACGATCCGGGGGCAGGTGTCGCACAAGTATCGAACGACTGCTACCTTGGCCACCCAACCGGAGGTCAGGGCCCGGTGCAGTCCTTCGCGTTCGATTCAACAACGGCAGGTATGCCCCTACGAGCTGACATCGATTCTCGCGCGCAAATGAATGCAAGATTGCCGTCAGCCGTCAGCCGTCAGCCGTCAGCCGTCAGCCGTCAGCCGTCAGCCGTCAGCCAATCATGTGCACCAGGGCAACTTCCGGCTCTTTGCGGTCGGCGATGCCGGCACTGGCGTGCAGGGCGATGGCATCCCAGACCAGTTGAGCCTTTGCCTCGGGTAGCCCTCTGCATTCAAGAAGCGGCTGGCGGCATCCGCTCCGTCGACCTCAAATCGGCTGTCCGCTGCGTACTCTTCGATGAGCCCCAGGTCGTGAAGAAGAGAGGCGAGGTAGACGGCTTCTCGGTCGTACTTCAGGCCGCGTTTCCTGCCAAGGAACTCAGAGAACCACCAGGTCCGGTGCAAGTGGTTCTTCATCGTCTCCGAGTGCACTCGATGCACCAGCGAGACGGCCTTGCGAGCAAGCTGCGTGTCCGGCGTTGTGATTCCTCTGACTGCGACTAGTGAGCTCATTTGGAATGCCTCGGATTTGGCTGACTCGGGCTCAAGTCTAGAAATCAGAAGGTTGGCACAAAAGACAATATTCAGACGATTTGTGCCAAAAATGAGTTTTGGTCTCTCTTCGGCCCTGCCCTCGATGCCCTGCGTCTCTGGGTAAACGAATCGGTGAGCTCAAGAAGCGTGATCCGCAGAAAGCACACCAACTCGATCATCTGCCGGCATGGCTTGCTCTCGCGTGTCTTTTCGCGGAGGCTCTTGGCTTGAGTCAGGCCGACAATCAAAGGTCCTTGAGAAGCGCGGCTAGGGCGGGATCGATGGCGCCATGGGGGGGCGTCGGCTCGGCATCGGTGCTGTCCTTGAGCGCTGCGAGCAAGTCATCGAGTTCGGCGTCGGCTGCCGGCTCGGCTGCGGGGGGCGCGCTGACAGCAGCTGCGCTCGGCGGCACTGGATCGTCGGCCGGTTCGGGCAGTCCATTGGCCGGCGTCCACGGGCCCGCGAGTGGCGTGCCGGCCAGCGACAGGAAGCCGCCAAGGCGAAGCTCCGGGCGGCCCCGGATTGCCAGCACGGGGATGAAGCCCAGGCCGTGCACCTGGGCCGCTGAACGTTCGCTCAGCAGTCGCTCTGTGCCGGGCAGCGCCACTGTCTCGCCGTCGGGATCGGTGTGGAAGAAGAAGGGCATGTCGCCAACGCTCAGCAGCCGGCCCGGCGCCTGCCGGACGCCAGCAGCGCGGGCGTGTTCGCCCAGCAGCACCGCAGCGAGCACGGCCGGGTTGCCCCAGAGCAGGGTCTTCAGTCCGGCCTGCGCGTCGAACTCCTCGAACGCGAAGGAGTCGATCGGATCGGTACGGGCCCCATACGGCGTTCGCAGCAGGAAGCGCGGCACGGTCAAAGCGAGGAAACGTGCCGCCGGCAGTTCGCGCAGCGCCTTCCACGCGGCGACGACGCGCGGGTGCATGTCCTCCACCTGCATGCCGATGCAGTCACGCCCCACCGCCGCAATGAACGGCGCGCGGGCGCGGGCCGCGATGCCTGCGATGCGCCCGAGCAGTTCGGCATGCGGCGGCGTCATCTCGAAGCCGTAGTGGCCGATCAGCGCCGACAGGGATCCCTGATGCGCGTCCGATGCGGGCTGCTCGACCAGCAGTCGGTACAGGCCCGTGTCTTCGATCTGGTCGGTTGCGCTGAGGTCGGCGGCGAACTCCTCGGCGCTGATGTCGTAGAGCACGATCTCGAGCGTCTCGTCGGTCTCGACGCGCCGTACGATGAAGTCCAGGGATCGCCAGGCGGCCTCCAGGCACTGGAAGTCCGGGTCGTGCAGCACACCACGCATCGCGGCCGACAGCGCATCGTCGACGGCGGCCGTCAGGCAAGGCGCGTCGGGCGCGGCAGCCTGGACCACATGCGGTGCGACGATTCGCTGCAGCAAGGCGTCGATCGGGCCGGGTGGCGGCGCGAAGGCCGCCGGCAGGCCGACGAGACGGGCGAAATCACTGAGCTTGGCGTCCACGCGCAGCGTGTTGCCGCGGGCTCGCGACGGCGCGACGGGGGCCGCAGCGGCGGGCGCGGCGGCAGCCCATGCCCGGACCTCGGCCGCCGCGGCTGCGAAGGTTCGGGGATCGGCCAGCTGCTGCCGGAGGCGGGCCAGCCCGGAGAAGAGCGAGAGGTTTGAGCCGAGAGTGTCGGGATGCAGGTCGTCGAGCGAGCCGAGCCGCAGCTCCATGCCGCCCTCAGCGGGACCACCCAGCGGCAGACGCAAGGTGGTGCCGAACGACGCGATGACCTTGTCGATGGAGTCCACGTCGAGCCGCAGCGGCTTGCAGTGTGCAAGCTCGTCGCTGCTGCGCCGTTCGCCGCGGTGAGCACGGCCCGAGAAGTCGCCCAGCAAGGCAATGCGGAAAGCCCCGGACGAAACCACGCTCGGGGCCGGTTTGCCGGCCCGGAGCCGGCCGAAATTGAAGGTGGTGCCCATGCCAAATGTTCCTCCTTGGCACGCGAAGGGACAAGTGGCCGTCAACGCGGCGTGCGGCAGGTCGGCCCAGGCATTGGCGCGCCACGCGCCGCGGGCGGCGCGAACAGCAGATGCTGGCGATGGCGCGCGTGGTGGTTGGCGAACTCCCGGCCGCGGCTGGTCAGGCGCCGCTTTTTCATATCGAGTCGTTCGACGTTGCCGACGCGCAACTTGTACAGTCCGACCGCTGAAGAATTTGAAACTGCCGGTGGCCGCGCCAACTGGTACGTCGTTTCGTTAAAAGATTTACTTGAATTCGCTCGTGTGCAATCATGAATGCCCGGCGATTCCACTTGAAGGCGGGGACATGGCACGACGCACGGGGCGCGCGGCATTGAAGTTGAGCGAGGAAAACAAGGCGATGCTCGACGAGCTTGCTGGCTCGCGTACCTCTCCGGCGCGTGAAGTCAAGCGCGCCAGGGTGCTGCTGGCGTATGCCGATGGGCAATCGCCCACGCAGATACAGCGCGCGCTGGGCACGTCCAGGCCGACGATCTACAAGTGCATCGACAAGGCCTTGGCGGCGGGTGTAGCGACGGGGTTGCAGGATCGCTACCACCGACCGCATGCACCGCAAATCACCGATGACGCTCGCGCCTGGGTGGTGGACTTGGCTTGTCGCAAGCCCAAGGACCTGGGTTACGACGCGGAGCTTTGGACGCTGTCGGCGCTGGCCGAGCACGTCAGAGCCAGCGCGCACAGCGCAGGCTTTGCGCGACTGGCTCGCGCGGGCAAGACCACGGTATGGCGCATTCTCCGCGCCCATGAACTCATGCCGCATCGGGTGCGCTATTACCTCGCGAGGCGCGACGCGCGGTACGAGCGCAAGATGGCGGAAGTACTGGTGCTCTATCGCGATGTGAACCTCTACCGCGCTGACGCGGTCCTCGACGCGCGTCCCGCGCCGATCTACACCGTCAGCGTCGATGAGAAGCCAGGCGTGCGGGCACTTGGCGTGACTGCGCCCGAGCTGCCGCCGGTGGCCGGTGTGCATCCCGGGGTGGGGCGTGACCATGACTATGAGCGCCACGCCACCTTGTGGATCCTCGCGGCGCTGGACCTGCACAGCGGGGAGATCATCGCCAGCGTCGAGCCGCGCCATCGCAGCCGCGAGTTCGTCGCCCTGCTCGAACGCCTGCATGAGCACTATCCGGGAGACGCCGTCATCCGCGTCGTGCTGGACAACCACAGTGCCCACGTCTCCAAGGAAACGATGGCCTACCTGGCAAGCCGCCCCGGACGCTTCGAGTACGTCCATACCCCCAAGCACGGCTCCTGGCTCAATCTCGTGGTGTCGACCTTCTCCAGGATGGCTGATCGTTCCAGCGCCACATCCGCATCGCTTCGCTCGACGAACTCAAGCAACGCATCCTCAAAGGCATCGACGAGATGAACATCCAGCGCAGCCGCTTCCAATGGAAGAGCTTCGACTTCCAAATGGCCTGAACGTAAAGCTTTTAAAGAAACGATGTAAGGAGAGTGACGCACTCGGTTGCGTGTTAGCCGACCGGCGCGCGTGGCCGCGTCTATCTTGCGGAACCGATTTGGCTCGGCCTGAGGCTCTCATCAACCACTCACGTGAGGAGATTTCAATGTTCGACCGACGCACTTTCGCCGCCTGCTGCGCGCTAGCATTCCCGTCCGCCGCCTGCCTCGCGCAGAACACCTTCCCTGCGGACCAGTACTTCGACAACCGCTGGTACATCACCCCCTTCGGCGCGTACGTCCATCCGGACAGCAATCGAAACGCTCAGAACGGCTGGGGCGGAGGACTCGCCGTCGGCAAGCCGATCAACCCCTACTGGAACATCGAGTTGCGCGCCCAGTATGAGGAGCTCGATGGCAATGTTGGCAGCGCCTTCGGCGCCTTCAACACCACCAACAAATACAAGAACTGGAGCGGCACGCTCGACGCGCAGTGGTTCTTCCTGGGCCGCCAAGGGCTGAATCGCTGGCAGATCAAGAGCGTGCAACCCTATCTGGTGGGCGGCATCGGTGCCATCGACAACAAGGTGGAGACGGCGTTCGCCGCCAGCAGCAGCCATACGAGTTTCATGGCCAATGCGGGCATCGGTGTCGTCTGGCCGTTTGCTTCCTGGGGCCGCTTGGTGAGCGACGTGCGCTACCGCTATGTCGACAACGCCAACAACACCAGGCTGGCAAGCCGGAGCAGTTCGAACGACTGGCTGTTCACGGTGGGCCTGCAGATCCCCCTCGGCGCCGCCCCACAGGTGGCGCAGGCAGCCCCGCCGCCGCCTCCTCCTCCGCCGCCGGTGGCCCCGCCGCCGCCGCCACCACCGCCACCGGTGCGCAACTTCGAGATCTCGGCTGACGGCACGTTCGAGTTCAACAAGGCGGTGCTGACCCCTGCCGGCCGCGCCCGGATGGACAGCGTGATCCAGCAACTCAGGGCCGCCGGCTTCCGGGCACGCTCGATCCTCGTCGTCGGATACACCGACCCGATCGGCAAGCCCGACTACAACCAGCGCCTGTCCGTGGCACGCGCGAACGCCGTGCGCGAGTACATGGTGAGCCAGGGCGTGCCGCCCAATGTGATCCAGACCGAAGGCCGCGGCGAGACGGATCTCAAGGTGACGGAAGCCGATTGCAAGGCCCAGGGCAATGCCAAGACCCGCAATGCGCTCATTGCCTGCCTGCAGCCGGATCGCCGCGTGGAAATCCGCGCCACGGGCGAGCAGACGCCTTAGGGGGTCTGAGGTCTAGAGGTGCGCGGGCCAGCGCTGACCATCCAGCTTGCAGGATCATCCGCGGGCTGGTAGGAGTGCTGGCGCGCCCGGCGGATGCGGGCCCGGATACGAACCGCCTGGCAGCACTCAATTCATGATGCGCTGTCTTCTCTCATATGAGATCCACGGATGTCTAGCTGAGTTCACCCGCCACCGCTCTGACCTGTCGATGCGTCTTCGATCGCACGCCTATTGGCCGAGACTTCATCTTTCAATTGCCGTTCTTGCTTGCATTGCCTGGACGGCATCAGCCCGCAGGTGCATTGTCCCGGCAGTCGCCCCGACGGCTCATGGAGGACTTCATCCCGCAGGTCGACCCATAAACACCTCCATGGTCAAAGGTGTTGCGACGACCAGTTGAATCCGCCCTGGCTGCCCCGATCCGAATGGACGATCAGTCCCGGCGCAGGATGGCGCCGAAACCAGGCCATGCGCAACGCATCTGTCACAACGCTCGCTTGCATGTGCTCTCTCAGGCTCCAGCCCGCCCCTTGGCGACTGATTCACCGATCGGCGGCCTTCAGGTCGAGTCGGTAGACGCGCGTCGCAGTCCCGCGGAAAAGCGCATCGCGCTCGCCGGAGGAATAGCCGGCCGCAAGCCTTTTGAAGGCGTTCCACAGCACGAGGTAGCTGCACATACCCTTGTCCACGGGGAAGTTGCTTTCGAACATGCAGCGCGCTGGCGTGAAAGAGTCGATGCATGCATCGACGTAGGGGCGCCACGCGGACGCAAGCTCTTCCGACGCCACGGGCGCTTCCGCCGAGGCGAAAGGAAAGCCCGTGCGAGGCATGCCGAGCCCGCCCAGCTTGACGACGACATTGCCGCACTGCCCGAGGTCGGTCATTCCTGCGCGCCAGACCTCGAAAACCTCTTCACGATGGCCCTCGAAGGGTCCGATTCCCAAGGGACCGCCTACGTGGTTCAGCACGATCCGCGCTTCCGGGCAATCGCGTGCGAGCTGCACCACGTCGGCCAGTTGCGTGTGATAGGCCCACACGTCCAGGCTCATGCCCATGCGGCTCAGGACATTCACGCCGGCCTGGAAGACCGGGTGCCTCAGCACCCCTTGCGGCGGGCCGTCGGCGGGGCCGCTGAGCGCCGGGTTGTCGCTCCAGGCGGCGCGGCAGCGGATGCCGCGAAACCGGCCTTTGCCAGCCTCGACATGGGCGTGCAATACCTCTTCGACCTTCGGGCCGAGCGTCAGGTCGGTCCATGCCACGATGCCCTGGCAGATGCTCACCCCCCGGCTGGCGGCGCGCTCCGCCTGCGCCACGGCAAACTCGGTCTCGCCCACGGGCCGCAGGTGCGCCGGCCCCGTCGTCCGGTAGCGCGCCTTCCCTTCGACCAGGACCGTCGCCTCGACGGCATGACCGCCACCGATGTCATGCAGCAGTTCGTCTGCGTGGTAGGGTGCGAATTCCTCGTCCCAGAGGTGATGGTGCGAGTCGACGATGCGCTGCTCCGGCTGCAGCACTTCTTCCTGGCGCAGCGCCAGCCAGTCCGGTCGGATCTTCGGAAAGTTGCTCTTCTTGTATTGGGGATCGAACTGTTCCATGGCGTGCGGTCAGGCCTTTGCGATGACGGGAGTTTCCGGCGGGATGGCCGGCAGCGTCTTGCGCCGCTGCCAGAACGACTTCGACGTGCCCACGATGCCTTCGCGGAACATCAGCACGCAGGCCATGAAGATGAGGCCCATGATGAGCGTGACCCACGATCCCAGCCCGGCCAGGTGATGCTCCAGCGACACGATCACCACGGCACCGACGAAGGGTCCGAAGATGGTGCCCAGGCCGCCCACCAGTGTCATCAGCACGGCCTCTCCGGAGGTCGACCAGTGCACGTCGGTCAGCGTCACGAGTTGGAAGACCAGTGTCTTCGTGGCGCCGGCCAGGCCCGCCAGTCCGGCGGACAGCACGAAGGTGACCAGCTTGTAGCGCTGCACGTCGTAGCCCAGCGAAATCGCCCGCGGCTCGTTCTCGCGAATTGCCTTGAGCACCTGGCCGAAGGGCGAATGCACGATGCGGTACACGGCGTAGAAGCCGAACACGAAGATGGCCAGCACGAAGTAGTACATCGCGTAGGTGTTGTCCAGGTCGATGAAGCCGAGCAGCCGGCCGCGCGGTATGCCCTGGATGCCGTCCTCGGACCCGGTGAATGGCGCCTGCAGGGCGATGAAGTAGACCATCTGCGCGAGCGCCAGCGTCACCATCGAAAAGTAGATGCCCTCGCGCCGGATGGCCAGCCGGCCGACCACGAAGCCGAGCAGGGCGGCCGCGCCAGTGCCGGCCAGTATGCCCAACTCGGGCGGAAACCCGAGGCTCTTCACCGCATAGCCACAGACGTAGGCCGCGCTGCCCAGGAAGGCCGCGTGCCCGAAGGACATCAGCCCGGCAAAGCCGAACAGCAGGTTGAAGGCGCTGGCGAACAGTCCGAAGCAATAGATCTTCATCATGAAGACCGGGTACACCACCAGCGGCGCCAGCAGGCCCAGCAGCAGGAGCAGGCCGATGGCCGGGCCGCGCAGGCGGGCGCGGGTGGAAGGCGCCTCTTGTGTCGGCAAGTTCATGGCGATTCCTTATCTTTGTTGGCCGAACAGGCCGGAGGGGCGGACCATGAGCACCACCGCCATGATCACGAAGATCACCACGTTGGATGCCGGTGGGTAGTAGACGCGGGTCAGGCCCTCGACCACGCCCAGCATCAGCCCGGTGACGATGGAGCCCAGGATCGAGCCCATGCCGCCGACCACCACCACCGCGAACACCACCACCACGATGTCGGCCCCCATCAGCGGGCTGACCTGCATCACCGGTGCCGCCAGCACGCCTGCAAACGCGGCCAGGCCGGCGCCGAAGCCGTAGGTGAGGGTGACGATGAGCGGCAGGTTGATGCCGAAGGCCTGCACCATGCCGGGGTTCTCGGTGCCGGCGCGCAGGTAGGCGCCCAGGCGGGTGCGCTCGATGGCATACCAGGTCGACAGGCAGACCGCCAGCGACGCCAACACCACCCAGGCCCGGTAGTTGGGCAGGCGCATGAAACCGACATCGGTGGCGCCGCGCAGGAGTTCCGGCGGGCTGTAGGAGAGGCCTGTGACGCCGTAGTAGTTGCTGGCCAGGCTCTGCACCACCTGGGCCATGCCGAAGGTCAGCAGCAGGCCGTAGATGGGGTCGAGCTTGCGCAGGTGGCGGATCATGGTGCGCTCGAAGAAGATGCCGAAGCAGCCGACCAGCAGGGGCGCCAGCAGCAGCGACATCCAGTAGTTCACACCGAGGTAGTTGAGGCCCATCCAGGTGACCAGCGCCCCGAGCATGTAGAGCGCCCCGTGCGCGAAGTTCACGACGTTGAGCAGGCCGAAGATGATGGCCAGGCCAAGGCTGAGGATGGCGTAGAACGAGCCGTTGACCAGCCCGATGAACACCTGCCCCAGCAGGGCCTGGTGGGGGACGCCGAAGATTTCCATGGGTTGCCCGGATGAAGTTGGCTCAGGATTTCTTGGTGACGAGGCTGCAGGTGCTCTTGGACAAGGGCTGGAAGGCCTGCGCGGCGGGAATGGTGGCCAGGATGTTGTAGTAGTCCCAGGGCTTCTTCGATTCGCTGGGCTTCTTCACCTGCACCATGTGCATGTCGAAGATCATGCGGCCGTCCTCGCGGATGGAGCCGCCGTGGCCGTAGAAGTCGTTGACCGGCATTTCCTTCATCTTCTTCATGACCACCGCGGCGTCGTCCGTGCCAGTGGCCTGGACCGCCTGCAGGTAATGCGTGATCGACGAATAGACGCCGGCATGCACCGCGTCGGGCATCTTCTTGAAGCGGGCGAAGAAGCGTTCGGAGAACTTGCGGGTCTCGGCGTTGGTGTCCCAGTAGAAGGCCTCGTTGAGGATCAGGCCCTGCGCGGCCGTGATGCCCAGGCTGTGGATCTCGGGGATGAAGGTCACCATGGCGACCACCTTCTGCTGCTTGTTCAGGCCGAACTCGTCGATCGCCTTGAAGGCGTTCACCGAGTCCGAACCGGAAGCGATCAGCGCCACCACCTTGGCCTTGGAGGCTTGGGCCTGCAGTACGTAGGAGG
Organism: Variovorax humicola; assembly: GCF_037889915.1. NCBI lineage: Bacteria > Pseudomonadati > Pseudomonadota > Betaproteobacteria > Burkholderiales > Comamonadaceae > Variovorax > Variovorax humicola. The sequence goes on from NZ_JBBKZV010000005.1 coordinate 87,146, forward strand.
AGAAGTCCGGCGAGTTCAGCGGGAAGCGCACGCTGCCCACCACCTTGCCGCCGGCTGCCTTCACCGCGTCCATGCCATCGCGCTCCACGCCCTGGCCGCCGGCGTTGTCCAGCGTGATGAAGAACCAGCTGTCGCCGCCCTGCTTGGCGACGGCGTTGATCAGGCTGTACGACTGCGAATAGCTGTCCCACGAGGTGTGCACCGTGTTGGCATTGCAGCTGTCGTTGGTGATGCGCGAGGTGCCGGCGCCGTTGACGAAGGCGATCTTGTTCTTCTGCTTGGCGATCTCCATCACGGCCAGGGCGATGGGCGAGCTGGCCAGGTCCAGGATGACGTCGACCTGCTGGGTGTCGAACCATTGGCGCGCGGTGTTGGCGGCCAGGTCGGGCTTCATCTGGTGGTCGGCGGAGACCATGTCCACCGGCATGCCCAGCACCTTGCCGCCGAAGTCCTCGATCGCCATCTGCGCGGCCAGCACCGAGCCCGGCCCGGCGAGATCGGAGGTCGGGCCCGCCATGTCGGTCAGCACGCCGAAGCGGACCTTGCCGTCCGTCAGCTTGGGCGCGGGTTGGGCATGGAGTGCGCAGGCGAGGGAAGCGGCGGTCAGGCCCAGGGCGAGGGAACGCAGGGGATTCGAGTTCATGCTGGTTGTCTCCGTGTCATGGTTTGTGGATCGCAAGGAATACGGGTTGCCTAGACGCCGAGCCATTGGTGCAGCTCATCGGCGCGCTCGGCCACTTCCTTCTTGTCGAGCACGGCCTTTACGCGGCCGTGCTCGATGAAGTAGTGCCGGTCCGCCAGGCCTGCGGCAAAGCGGAAGTTCTGCTCGACCAGCACGATCGTGAAACCGCGCTCCTTCAGCAGCCGCAGCACCCGGCCGAGCGACTGCACGATGACGGGCGCGAGCCCTTCGGTGATCTCGTCGAGCAGCAGCAGGTTGGCGCCGGTGCGCAGGATGCGGGCCAGGGCAAGCATCTGCTGCTCGCCGCCGGACAGCCGCGTGCCGGGACTGTGGCGGCGCTCCAGCAGATTGGGGAACATCTGGTAGATCTCGGCCGTGCTCATGCCGCCGTCCTGAAGCACCGGCGGCAGCAGCAGGTTCTCCTCGGTCGAGAGCGACGCGAAGATGGCTCTTTCTTCCGGGCAATAGCCCACGCCCAGCGGGGCCATGCGATGCGGCGCCATGGCGATGGTCTCGGTGCCGTTGATCACGATGGAGCCGCGCCGTTCGCCCACCATGCCCATGATCGACTTCAACGTGCTGCTGCGGCCGGCGCCGTTGCGACCGAGCAGCGTGACCAGTTCGCCGCGGCGCACCTCCAGGTCGATGCCGTGCAGCACATGCGATTCGCCGTACCAGGCATTCAGGCCGTGGATCAGCAGGGGGACGGCGGCGTCCTGCCGCGAGGTGGGCTTAGGCATCTTCCGTCACCCCCACATAGGCTTCCAGCACTTGCGGATTGCGCGACACCACGTCGTACGGCCCCTCGGCCAGCACGGAGCCGCGCTGCATCACGGTGATGGTGTCCGACAGCGTAGACACCACGCCCAGGTTGTGTTCCACCATCACGATGGTCCGGCTTGCCGCGACCTTGCGGATCAGTTCGGTCACGGTATCGATGTCCTCGTGGCCCATGCCGGCCGTGGGCTCGTCGAGCAGCATCAGTTCGGGGTCCATCGCCAGGGTGGTGGCGATCTCCAGCGCGCGCTTGCGGCCGTACGCCAGGTTGACCGTGGAGGCGTTGGCGAAGCTGGCCAGGTCCACGTCCTCGAGCAGTTGCATCGCCGCCGCATCGAGCTTGTGCAGGCTTTGCTCGGAGCGCCAGAACTGGGTCGCCAGGCCGGCCTTGCGCTGCAGCGCGACACGCACGTTCTCCAGAACCGTCAGCTTGGGGAACACGGCCGAGATCTGGAAGGAGCGCACGATGCCCTGGCGTGCGATCTGGCCCGCGTTGTCATTGGTGATGTCCTTGCCGTTGAAGTGGATCGTCCCGCTGCTGGGCGGCAGGAATTTCGTCAGCAGGTTGAACAGCGTGGTCTTGCCCGCGCCGTTCGGTCCGATGACGGCGTGGATCGTGCCGCGCCTGACGCGCAGGTCCACGTCGCTCACGGCGGCGAAGCCCTTGAACTGCTTGGACAGCCCCTTCGTCTCGAGGATCAGGTCGTCCATGGCTCAGCGCTGGACGCTCGTTGAATGGCGCGAAGGGCAGCGCCGCGGCCCTGCGGGCAAGCTGTATGTCATGGGTGTCTCCGTTCGTTGTGCAGCCGGTTTCGTGCTGGTGGAGAAAGTGTGAAATCGCGTCGCGTTGCTCGCAACCGATAGCTGATATGCGCGAATCGCAGCCTGATGGCCGGTTCAATCGGGGCCATCAACCAAAAGGAGATACCCATGATTCGCTACCTCAAGCGCGGACGCGATGTCCAGGCCCGTGCGGACGACGACGCCAAGGTCCGCGGCACCGTCGAGACCATCATTCGGGACATCGAGACGCGTGGCGACGAGGCCGTGCGCGAGTACAGCAAGAAGTTCGACAACTGGGACCCGGCCGACTTCAGGCTGTCGCAGGCGAACATCGAGAAGGCCATCAAGAGCCTGTCGGCGCGCGAGCTGGAGGACATCCGCTTCGCGCAAAAGCAGGTGCGCAACTTCGCGCAGATCCAGCGTAACTCGATGCTCGATGTCGAAGTCGAGACCCGTCCCGGCGTCTTCCTCGGGCACCGTCACATACCGATAAATGCTGTCGGCTGCTACATCCCCGGCGGCAAGTACCCGCTGCTCGCATCCGCGCACATGAGCGTACTGACGGCCAAGGTCGCCGGCGTGAAGCGCGTGGTGGCGACGGCGCCTCCGTTCCACGGCGAGCCGCATCCGGCCATCGTCGCTGCCATGCACCTTGCCGGCGCCGACGAGATCCTGGTGCTCGGCGGTGTGCAGGCCGTCGTTGCGATGGCCGTCGGCACGCCGAGCATCGCGCCGGTCGACATGCTGGTCGGCCCGGGCAACATGTTCGTGGCCGAGGCCAAGCGTCAGCTGTTCGGCCGGGTCGGCATCGACCTGTTCGCAGGGCCGACGGAGACGCTGGTGATCGCCGATGACTCGGTCGACGGCGAAATCTGCGCGGTCGACCTGCTCGGCCAGGCCGAGCACGGACTGACCACGCCGGCCGTGCTGCTGACCACCAGCGAAGCCTTGGCCCACGCCACCATGGCCGAGGTCGAGCGGCAGTTGAAGATCCTCCCGACGGCCGAGATCGCTGCGAAGAGCTGGGCCGACTTCGGCGAGGTCATCGTCTGCGACACCGACGCGGAAATGCTGCAGAAGGCCGACGAGCTTGCGTCCGAGCATGTGCAGGTCATGACCCGCGACCCGGACTATTTCCTCAACAACATGACCAACTACGGCGCGTTGTTCCTCGGTCCGCGCACCAACGTCGCCTTCGGCGACAAGGTGATCGGCACCAACCACACGCTGCCCACCAACAAGGCGGCGCGCTACACCGGCGGCCTGTGGGTCGGCAAGTTCCTGAAGACCTGCACCTTCCAGCGCGTGGTGACGGACGAGGCCAGCGCCATCATCGGCGAATACTGCTCGCGCCTGTGCCACATGGAGAACTTCGCAGGCCATGGCGAGCAGGCCAACATCCGGGTGCGCCGCTACGGCACGCGGGCCGAGGTGCCGTGGTACGAACCGGTCCCGGCCCTGGAGGCATGACGGCCATGCCGGCCTTGCCGGGCTTCGGCGGCTTCCGGCTCGAGGGCAAGCGTGCGCTGGTCACCGGCGCGGGCCGCGGCCTGGGGCTGGCCGCCGCTGCGGCGCTGGCCCATGCGGGCGCGCAAGTCACGCTGGCCGCGCGCTCGCAGCCCGAGCTGGAGGCCGGCTGTGCGGCCATTCGCGAGCAGGGTGGCGTCGCTGACTTCATCGTGCTCGACGTGACCGATTCCGAAGCGGTTGCCAAGGCGATCGGCTCGCGTGCGCCTTTCCATGTCCTCGTCAACAACGCGGGCATGAACCGGCCCAAGCTGCTCGTCGACACGCAGGACGAGGATATCGACGCGGTGTTGGCGCTGAACGTGAAGGCGACGTTCTACATGTCCCGCGAAGTTGCACGTTCGCTGCAGGCGGCTGGGGAGGCCGGCTCGATCATCAACGTCTCGTCGCAGATGGGCCATGTGGGCAGCCCGCGACGAACGCTGTACTGTGCGACCAAGCACGCGGTCGAGGGCATGAGCAAGGCGCTGGCATGGGAACTCGGGCCGTCCGGCATCCGCGTCAACACGCTGTGCCCGACCTTCATCGAGACGGCCCTCACCGCACCGATGTTCGAGGACGCCGCCTTCCGACGCTTCGTGGTCGACCGGATCGCGCTCGGGCGCCTCGGGCGGATCGACGAGGTCATGGGTCCGATCGTGTTCCTGGCCAGCGACGCGTCCAGCCTCATGACCGGCAGCGCCCTCATGCTCGACGGTGGGTGGACGGCCGCATGACGCATATCAGGTATCGGTAAACCACTGCAGACAACTGCAGATACTCATTCAAGCATGTGCGATAGCGCACAGATGCGCTCATCCAAACGGAGACAAGCAAAGACATGAAGAACCTCAAGACCGCTGTTGCCTCGGCAATGCTCCTGCTCGCCACGGTGGCGCACGGCCAGGCGTACCCGAACAAGACCATCAAGCTCATCGTGCCGTACTCGCCAGGCGGTGCGGCGGACCTCTCCGCGCGTTGGCTGGCCGAGGGGCTGACGCAGCAATTCAAGTACACGATCATCGTCGAGAACCACCCCGGCGCTGCCGGCAACATCGGCACGCGCGCGGTGGCCGCTGCCAAGCCCGACGGCTACACGCTGCTGCTGGGCTACGACGGCACGCTGACCATCAATCCCTCGGTGTATCCCAACGTCGGCTTCGACACGCTGAAGGACTTCGTGCCGGTCAGCAAGATCGCCGATTCCACGCTGCTGCTGGTCGCCAACAACAACCTGCCGGCGAAGGATGTGAAGGAAATGATCGCGCTGGCCAAGGCCAAGCCGGGCTCGCTCGACTACGCCACCACCGGCGTGGGCAGCACGCCGCATGCGGCTGGCGAGATGATGAACATCCAGTACGGCATCGACCTGCGCCACATCCCCTATGCGGGCGGCGCGCCGGCCATGACTGCCGTCATGGGCGACCACGTCAAGATGGTCTACACGGCGGTGGCCACGGCGTATCCCTTCGTCGTGTCGGGCAAGGTGAAAGCGCTGGGCGTCTCCGCCCCCAAGCGTGCAGCGGCGCTGCCGAACGTACCCACCTTCAGCGAATCGGGCGTGCCGGGCTTCGACCTGAACTCGTGGTTCGGCATCCTGGCCCCGGCCGGTACGCCCAAGCAGATCGTCGACCAACTGCAGGGCGCCATCAAGACCGTGGTCGAGACGCCGTCCTACCGGGAGCGCTACATTGCCGCCGGACTGGAGCCCGTGGGCAATACCTCGGAGCAGTTCACCGGCCAGATCAAGGCCGACCTGACGCGCTGGGATGCGATCGTCAAGAAGGCGAAGATCAGCGCCAACTGATCATCACCCGCAGCACCTGCAGGATCCGCCATCGACGCGGATCCTGCGGCGCTTCAGCCTTCCGGATGCGTGCTGCGGCGCGCAGCGGCGAAGGCCATCAAGCGCTCATCGCGCCAGGCACGGCGCGATTCCAGATCCCCATGCTCCAGATGCTCGCGGCGCTGCGTCTCCACCTGCTTGATCAAGGTCTCGTCCCACGGCTGTTCGTGCTGGCGTGATGCCGCGATGCGCTGGTACAGCGGCCCCAATCGCACGGCATAGTCGGCCACGCCGCCGGGTGCATTCAGGTCGATGGTCTCGAAGGGGCCCATGAAGGACCAGCGCCAGCCCAGGCCGTCGCGCACCGTCTTGTCGATGTCCTCGCAGCTGGCGACGCCTTCGTCGACCAGCGCCCAGGCCTCGCGCAAGAGCACAGCCTGGAGGCGGTTCAGCACGAAGCCCTCGACCTCCTTGCGCACATGCACCACCGTCTGGCCGACCGCCTTCATCAGCGTCTCGGCGAATTCGACGGTGGCAGCGGATGTCTCCGGCGATGGCACCAGCTCGACGACCGGCACCAGGTAGGGCGGGTTGACCGGATGCACGATGAGGATGCGCGGTGAAAGCGACAGCCCCAGCGCGAAGGCCGATCCGGGGATGCCCGAGGTGGAACTGCCCACGATCAGGTCGGGCGATGCGATCGCGTCGAGGTCGATCATCAGTTGCCGTTTCACGTCGACGCGCTCCAGCACCGATTCCTGCACGTAGGTAACGCCTTCGACAGCCTCGGCCAGTGTCGACGCCGTGGTGATGCGCGACAGGATGGTGGCAGGATCCTCCTCGATCAGGCCATGGCGATGCAGTCCGGCCAGTTGCCCCTCGATGAGCGGAATCGATTTGCGCGTGATCTCCGGATTGGCGTCGAACACCTTCACCTTCAGTCCGGCGCGGGCGTAGACCACGGCCCAGCCTGCGCCCACGAGGCCGGCCCCGACGATGGCGACCGTGTTGCTGGCGCCGGGTTGTTGAATGTCCTTCATGTCGTTTTTGCTCCTGTGGTTGTATCAATCAAGTCATGACCAAAGGCACGTGCCGCATCTCGCTACGGCCGAGCCCCTTGGCTGCGCATGACTTGTCGGTCAAAAGAAAAGCCCCGCAAACAGCCGCAAGCGTTCGACGCAGTACGGCTGTTGAGGGGCGTGATGGGCCAGGTCGCAACCTGGCCGGCCGGGAGCGCAAGGCCCCCGCTCTATGGCAAAGCCGGGGTGCACGACTTCATGCAGCAGCAACCGCCTTGACACCCTTGTCGGCCGCTGCCTTCGACTCCGGCCCGCTGAGGCGCTTCCAGTCGCCGCTCTTCGGCGCTTCCAGCCCGAGGTGGCCGCGCAGGGTGGTGGTCTCGTATTCGGTGCGCACCAGTCCGCGGCGCTGCAGTTCCGGCACCACCATGCGCACGAAGTCCTCGTAGCTGCCGGGCATGTGCGTGGGCGACAGCACGAAGCCGTCGCAGCCGCCTTCGGTGAACCACTTCTCCATCTCGTCGGCCACGGTCTTCGGCGAACCGATGAACACGTTGAACTCGTTGAGCCGCGCGCGCTTGGAGAACTCCACGAAGTCGCGCACCGAAGGGTTCTTCTTGCCCGACAGCGTGACGACACGGTCGCGGAAGGTCTGCCAGCCCGAGATGGCGGCCATGTCCTCGTCGGAGAAGGGCTCGTCCATGTCGCGGGTGGCGAAGTCGGTGTTGAGCACTTCGCAGATCAGCGCCAGGCCGTCGATGGGTTGGGCCAGCGAGTCGATGTACTCGAACTTCTTGCGGGCAATCTCGTCGGTCTCGCCGACCACCACGTGGCAGGCGGTCGCGATGCGCACCTTGGCCGGGTCGCGGCCCGCTTCGGCGATCGCGCCCTTCATCTCGGCGTACTGCTTCTTGGCCATGGCCAGGTTGGGGTAGACCACGAAGAGCAGTTCGCCCCAGCGCGCCGCGAAGGCACGGCCGCGGCCGCTCTGGCCGGCCTGGATCAGCACCGGCTGCCCCTGCACCGAGCGCGGCACGGTGAAAGGCCCGCGCGAATTGAAGAAGTCGCCGCGATGGTCGAGGCGCTTGACCTTGTCGGGATGGGCGAACTCGCCGGTCTCCTTGTCGTTGATCAGCGCGCCTTCCTGCCAGGTGTCCCAGTGGCCCAGCGTGGTCTCGAGAAACTCGTCGGCGCGGTCGTAGCGCAGGTCGTGTTCCAGATGCTCGGCATGGCCGAAGTTGGCGGCTTCGGAGTCATTGAGCGAGGTCACCACGTTCCATGCCGCACGGCCCTTGCTCATGAGGTCGAAGGTCGCGAAGGTGCGGGCCACGTGGTACGGCTCGTAGTAGGTGGTGGAGTAGGTCGCGCCCAGGCCGAGTCGCGTGGTCACCGCGGCCATGGCCGACAGCACCACCAGCGGGTCGAGCTTGATCGCACGCACGCCAGCCGCCACCGTCTGCGCATGGTCGCCGGAGTAGATGTCGGGCATGGCCAGGCGGTCGTCGAAGAAGGCCATGTCGAACATGCCTTGTTCGAGCACTCGGGCGATGTTCTGGTAGTACTCGGGCGTGAGGTAGCTGGGGTCGGTCGCGACGTGGCGCCAGCTGCCAGGGTAGGTGGAACAGTTCTGCGCCTGCATGAAGCCGATGAGGCTGATCTTGCGGTCTTGGGTCATGGGGTGTCTCCTGGAGTGTCGGTGGGCAGCGTTTCAATCGGGGATGTCGACTTCGAGCAGCGGCGCGTGCTGCTGCGCGCCGTAGACATCGCTGTCGCCGAAGGCGCCGGCGGGAATCAGCCGCGGCAGCGTGGCCTTGAAGGCGCGTGCCGGGGCATAGGGCATGAACAGCACCTGCGACTCCTCCACGCGGTAGAGCTTCGCGAACAGCGCGGCGTTGAGGATGCCGGTGGACTGCACCCGCTCGAAAAGTTCGTCGGAGCCGAAGATGACGTCGATGGTCAGCTCGAAGGGGCCGGCGTTCTTGCTCTTGCAGACGCTGGCGAGGTCTCGGATGCGGGTCATGGCTGCAGGCCTTTCACATGGGCGTGTTCGATGGGGAACAGGTGGTAGGGATCTTCCGCGTCGACGATGTGATAGACGCTGAACTCGTAGGACGCGCCCAGTTCCACGTCGGCCGGCGAGAAGGGGATGCCCATGTTTCCCTCCTTGCACAAGCGCCCCGGAAAGTCGGCATGCAGGATGGTGGTGCGCGAGATGGCGATCACCGCGTTAGCCACTTCCTGCGTGGGCGCCATGGCCTCCAGGATGAAGCTCAGCTCGTGCGCCGTGGTGGTGGTGACCGGCTCGCGCTCGCCCATCACGCCATTGAGACCGTAGCAGCGGATCGCCAGCTTGTAGCCGCCTTCGGGCACGCCGAAGTTGCGGGTCTTCTCGTCGACGATGCCGCGCACGCGCACCAGGTAGGCATCGATGTCGCGGATCAGCACCGGGTCGCGGGTGGCGCACATGGCGATGGCGCGATAGCCGACGCGCTCGACGCCTTCCATCTTGATGGTGTAGATGTCTGCCGGATGCCATTGCATGCCGCTGACGCGCACGATGCGGTCGGTCAGTTGCTCGAACTTGCAGGCGGAGGTGTCGAGCATGCCGCCGGGTTCGTGGTGGTGGACCGCGCTGGGGTTCTCGTGCAGCGCGAAGTTCGCCACCGACAGGCGGGTGCAGGCTTGCTCGGGATTGGTCGGTTCCAGGTCCACGTGGTCTTCGAACACGCGTGCCAGCAGGCAGCCGTCGCGCTTGGGCGCAGCCGGCTCGGCGCCGCATTCCAGCATCTTGCCGGCATACCAGCCCACCGCCGGCGAGAGGCCGCCGCGGATCACGCCAGCGGCCCAGGGGGCAGGGTCGGTGCTGCGGCCGGCCAGGATGACCTGGGCACCTTCGTCGAGCGCACGGATGTAAGGCTCGGGGCCCATCAGGCCCACGATGCGCTCGGCGCGATCGACCTGTTCGTCAGTCAATGGCGGGCGCTTGGAGGCGGACTTCACCTTGCCGTCGGCCAACTGGCGCTTGATGAATCCAGGGTCTTGTTCGGCATGGATCAGTGCCAGCTTGAAGTCGAGCTTTTCTTCGCGGGCGATCTCCCGCACCAGATCGGCCATGAACTGCAGGTGCGGTTCGCCGCCGGCGCCGCCCGCGGTGCTGATCAGCACCGGGATGCCGCGCGGCACGGCCGCCAGCAGCATCAGCCGGGTGTCTCGCTTGATGGCCAGGCGCGAGCAGAAGGCCTTGCCTGCCCCGAGGTAGTAGGGGCCCGGATCGGTGCTGCCGGCGTCCGCGCCGATCAGGTCGGGGTCCCGGGCCATGCCGGCCTGCAACGCGGCTTCGGGGAAGCCGTAGCCGAGGATGGAAGTCACCGACAGCAGTCGGACCTCCTTCGGTGAAGTCGTGTCTTTCGTTGTGTTCATGGCTCGAAGTTCTTGGATAGGAGCGGCAACTATCTGTCCATGGCGCAGGTCGCGACAACGGATAACAGGTATGCGTTCGATGCCGAAAATCGCCCGCAGGCCCTACCATGCGGGCCAGCACCAACCACCTGGGGGCCGCAATGGACCTGCGCCAACTCCGCTACTTCATCGCCATCGCCTCGGCCGAGAGCCTGTCGCGGGCATCGGTCTCGGTCGGCGTCACGCAGTCGGCGCTGACCCGGCAACTGCAGTTGCTGGAGGAGGAACTCGGCCTGCCGTTGCTTCGCCGCACCGGCCACGGGGTCACGCTGACCGAGGCTGGCGACCGCTTCCTCGTGTCGGCCACCGACGTCGTGGACCGGGCCGATGCCGCCGTGCGCGACATGCAGGCCTTGCGCAAGACCACGACCGGCAGCGTGGTGCTCGGCATTCCGCCGATGCTGGCCGAGACGTTGCTGGTGCCGCTCGTCACGCGCTTCCGTCAGGACTTTCCCGACGTGTCGCTGCGCGTGCGCGATGCCATCAGCGGCTACGTCCTCGAATGGCTGATTACCGGCCAGGTCGACGTGGCGGTGGTTTACAACGCGCCCAAGCGGGCCAAGCTGGCGCTCGAGACCTTGATCTCGGACGAGCTGATGCTGGTCGGCGCCGCCGGCCAGGGGGCGGTGCAGTCGGACGCGCCCATCGACCTGGCCGAAGCGCTGAAGCTGCCCCTGGTGCTGCCCAGTCCGCAGCATGGCCTGCGTGACGTGATCGACACCGCAGCGGCATCGATCTCGGTCCAGCCCAACATCGCGCTCGAAGTCGAGGGCATCCATTCGCTCATCCGCTTCGCCGAGGAAGGCTATGCCTACACCTTCCTGCCGTTCGGCTCCGTTTCGTATCACGTGGCGCAAGGACTCCTGGGAGCGCGCCCGATCATCAACCCGTCGGTGCCCAGCGTGCTGTCGGTGGCCATGTCGACCTTGCGGCCCGCGACCAAGGCCATGAAGCAGTTGTTCCGCTACATCCGCGAAGACGTCGCCCGATTGCTGGAGACCGAGGTCTGGCAGCATCGCAAGCCGCCATCGGAACCTCCCGCGACCGATCCGCGATAACTGCTATGCGCTCCTCTGGCGGGGGCGGCTCCTACACTTTCCAGGACCGATTCCCCTGGAGACAAGACATGAGCACAACGCAGCAAGATCCCACCGCCAAGAGCTTCCGCCATGCCCTCGGCTGCTTTCCCACCGGCGTCGCCGTCATCACCACATCCGATGCGCAGAAGCAGCCCGTCGGGCTGACCTGCAACTCGTTCAGTTCCGTCTCGCTGGACCCGCCGCTGGTGCTCTGGAGCCTGCGCAACAACAGCAAGTCGATCGACATCTTCCGCCAGACCGAACAGTTCACCATCAACGTGCTGTCGCACCGGCAGGACGGTCTGTCGGGGCGTTTCGCGAGCAGCAGCAAGACCATGGCCCAGAAGTTCGACGGCGTGCCCTATGCCGAGGGCTGGGGCGGCTCGCCGGTGCTCGAAGATTGCATCGCCAACTTCCAGTGCAGCGTGTTCGCCCGCCACGAGGCAGGCGACCACGTGGTCTTCATCGGGCAGGTGCAGGACTTCGAGCAGAGCAGCGACGAGGATGCGCTGGTCTTCTACAAGGGCGCCTACATGATGCTGGCGCAGTCGCTGCACGCCCTGGCCTTGAAGAGCAACGATTCCGAGGCGGAACTCGTGCAGGCCCGTGCGGCGGTGCACGTGAGCCTGGTGCGGCTGGCCAGCGAGGCCGCCGAGCAAGCCGACTTCGAGGCGATCGAACAGAATCTGCGCGCGCTCGACCGTTACGCAGCCGATGGCGACATGGTGCACCGCGCGGAGGCCGCGATCACTTTCTTCAAGCAACTGACCACTGCCGCGCACAACGAGATGCTCGCGGTGGTGGCGCAGTCGCTGACCACGATCCTCGAGTACATGGTGTCGGAGCACCTCGCGCGCTCGCAGGCGCCCACGCTCTACCTGCCGGCGCTGAACCCCTTGCGCTGGCAGGTGTTGTCATGCCTGCGCGCGCGGGATGCGGATGGCGCTGCTGCAGCCATGTCGGAATACTTCGGATTGGTGGCCTCGTCGCGGGCGGCGGCGGCGAAGGCGCTCAGCACGGCGGATGCGTAGTCGCGGGGGCGGTTCATTCGGCAAGCACCCTGCGTATGCGCACGCTTCCAGGTCCGCCGGGCATGCGGTGCGCGCCGAGCGCCTTCACTGCGCCGGCCGCTTCGCGGCTTTGCTTGCCCGGTCGTGGCGACCTCGCCATATTCGATCGGCGTCCTGAGATTGCGGTTGCCTTCGCGCATGCCCAGCCTTTGCGTGCAGGGCAACCTGGTTTCACCGTTCCATTCGGTTCCGCGCGCGTCAGGCGCTCAACGGGCCAGAAAAGCAAGCATCCGTTCTGCAAATTTGCCGTAAGGAGGTGCGAGGAATTTCATCGCGCTGAAGCGTGCCTGGTAGAAGACCGGTCGCAGCTTCGAGAAGGTCTGGAAGCCGTCGTAACCGTGATAGTGGCCCATGCCAGAGGCGCCGACGCCGCCGAAGGGCAGGTCGTGCTGGGCGACGTGGAACAGCGCGTCGTTGACCGACACGCCGCCAGACATGACACGGTCGAGCAGCATTTGCACTTGCGCGGCGTCGTTGCTGAAGGGATAGATCGCCAGCGGACGATCGCCGGCATTGATCGCCTCGATCACGCTGTCGAGCTTGGTGTAGCCGCGCAACGGCAGAATTGGGCCGAAGATTTCGCGCTGCAACAGAATGCTGTCTTCGGGGGCGTCGAGAACGATCTGAGGAGCAATCTTGCGCGTGCTGCGATCGAAGGCAGCGCCAGGCGTGAGCTGGATGACCTTTGCGCCGCGCGCGCGCGCGTCGTCCAGGGCTTTCAGCAACCGGTCGAACGAACGCTCGTCGATGATCGACGTGAAATCCGGCGATGCCAACTGTGGATAGCGCGCCGCGACGATCTCGCGCGCCAGCGTCACAAAGCCGTCGATGTGCTGCGCGGGTAACCACGCATGGTCGACCGTCGTGCAGATCTGTCCCGCGTTCAAGTACTTGACGAACAGGATGCGTTCGGCCGCTTTTCGCAGCGGAAAATCTTCGCACACGATGGCCGGCGCCTTGCCGCCGAGTTCGAGCGTGACGGGACAGAGGTTCTGCGCTGCGGCGGCCATCACCGAGCGGCCCGTTTGGCCTGACCCCGTAAACAGCAGATGGTCGAAAGGCAGCTTTGAAAACTCGATGCCCACACCGCCGGTTTCCTCGAAGATCTGAAGCTTTTCCGGCGGAAAGTACTTTGGCATTTCCCGCATCAGGAGCTTGGTGAGGTGGCGCGAATTTTCGCTCATCTTCACCATGGCGCGGTTCCCTGCGGCAAAGATGTAGGTGAGAGGGACCAGGCTCAGATTGATCGGGAAGTTCCACGGCACGATCACACCGACCACGCCGAGCGGCTGGGGAATCACACGATTGCGAGCGCCAAAGAAATTCTTCAGGTCCACGCCGCGACGTTGCGGCTTCATCCAGCCGCGAAGGTGCCTGAGGGTGTGGTTGATGCCGTCGACGACCGGGAAGATCTCTGCCAGCAGGCTTTCGTGGCGCGAGCGATTGCCATAGTCGGCACTGATGGCGTCGCACAGCGCGTCCTTGTGATCGCGAACGAAGCGCTGCAGCGTGCGCAGGTCTTTCGTTCTCTCCGCCAGTGTGGGGACAGGGTGAGCGAGATACGCTGCTTTCTGCATCGCCAGCGCATCGGCCATTCGGGCCGCGCTCGCGAGCTCAGCGACTTCTTGAGGGGTTGTGTGCATGGTGTGATTGACTCGGTTGCTCAGGTTGGTTTGCATGGCGGGCCATGGGCTGCTCGGAACGGTACTCACGTCTTGCTCACCGCTGCGCGAAGTCCAGGCATGGCATCCCCGTCGACCTCAGTCTCCGCGTACGCCCTGCCGCCGGGCACGAGGGCCGAGTGGACGCGTCGCGAATGGATCAGCGGGTAGAACATTTCCACGAACCAACGCTCCTTGCCGAAGACCAGGTCGTCCGGCAGACCGACCTTCGCGGGGTAGCGGCGGGTGATCTTGGCAGTGCCGAAGATCAGGTCCCACACGAACAGCAGATTGCCGAAGTTGCCCTTGTAGTGGCCGATGCCATCGTCGTTGGTGAGTGCGTGGTGCGCCCAGTGCGTGGCCGGCGTCGAGACTGTGCGTTCCAGCACCCAGGCAAGGGGGTGCAGCCACTTCGTGCGGTAGAGCGGCGCATCCCACGGCACGGCACTGTGCGCACCCAGGATCACCGTGAGCTTGACCATGATGTAGACGAGGTAGGCATCGCCGAAGCCCAGGTAGATGAGCACGCCGGAAGCCCACAGGCCCGGCATCATCAGGTAGTAGAAGAAGTTGTTCCGGTAGGTGATGCGGATGCTCATGTAGTGCGCTGTGTGGTGCGCACGATGCAGTGGCCACAGCAGCGGCGAGTGCGAGATGCGATGCCACCAGTACTGCGTCATGTCATCGGCGAGCAGCAGGATCGCGCCCATGGCCCACCACGGCAGGTGCGCCCACGCGCCGCGCTGGCCGGGCATGGCCAGTTCGCTCAGCTTGGCCGTCACCCCGAAGATGAAGGGCTGCGACACCGCCAGCAGCGCGAGGAACATGAACAGTTCCAGCTTGGTGTCGTCCTTGGTGGCGTTGAAGCGTTCGTGCTTGCCGGAGCGGATCTCCAGCACGGCAAAAAACAGAATGATCGCGACGAGCACGACGTTTTGGATGAGATTCACCAGGTTGTCTCCTTGGTTTTGATCGGCAGGCCGGGTCTTGTGTCTGAACGCCGGGGCTCTTGGAATAGGCGCGATTGTTCAGGTGAACCTCGATTGAGTCCAATGCATAGTTGGTCAAGAATGAATGCAGTGGATGCATTTGCAAATCATGGAGCCGCTCATGGACCTCAAGCGCTGGGCACACATCGTCGCGGTCGCCGACCGGCGAAGCTTCATCCGCGCGGCGGAGCAGGTGCATCTCAGCCAACCGGCCCTGACGCGCAGCATCCAGGCGGCCGAAGCCGAGCTGGGACTGCAGTTGTTCGACCGCGGAACGCTGGAGGTGGTCCCGACCCCGGCGGGTGAATTCGTCGTGGCGCGGGCCCGGCAACTGGTGTTCAACAGCCGTTGCCTGGAGCGCGACGTCGAGCTCTATCGCAGTCGCGGGCTGGGCGACACCGCGTTCGGTGCCGGTCCGTTTCCCGCGTCCACCTTCCTGAAGCCAACTGATGGCTGCGATGCGGAGCGAGTTTCCCGGCATCAACCTGCGCGTCGAGATCAGCAATTGGCAGTTGCTGCTGAAACGCCTGCTCGAGGAAGACATCGAGTTCTTCATTGCCGACCACAGGGACTTGCCTTCGGACCCCAACCTGCATATCCGGCCGCTGCGCAGCGATCCGGGTGGCTTCTACGTGCGCGCCGGCCATCCATTGACAGAGCGCGGCGCCGTCACGCTGAAGCAGGTGTGGACGCATGGCGTCCTCTCGGTGCGGCTGCCTGCCGAAGTACGCGCAGTGCTCTGTCGTCTTCTTGGCATCGGATCGTCGGCGGAACTCTCCCTAGCCCTCGAGTGCGACGACGTCGAGGTGCTGAAGGACGTTGCGCTCGCCTGTGACTCGGTTCTTGCCGCGCCGCATATCGCCGTTGCAGCGGATGTCGCGGCGGGCAGGCTTCACCCGCTGAAAGTCACGGGCCTGCCGTCCCTTTCATCGGAAACGGGTGTGGTCACCCTTCGGGGCCGCACACCGTCGCCGATGGCTGAACTCATCATCAGTCGGCTGCCGGCCTCGAGTGCAACGGCCGCAGACTGAGGTTGTGACGATTGAAAACGCCTGATCTCTGCGGTCGATGAGTGACTCGCGTTTGGGCGAGGCTGATCAAGCCACTGTTTTTTGTTGAACAGTCACTTCGACTTGAGAATCAAGTCCCAACCCGTCCGCGCAACAGGGTCAAGTCCATCTCGATCCGAAGCGGACCTCCAACGGGGGGCCAAAGCGGCCCGCGCGCAACAGAAAATGAGCACCACTCAGCGAGGCGGCGCCTTTCCCCAAGGTTGATTGCCCGTCTTTGCATCGGCCGGTCCCCCAAAGGGCGTGACCCGTCCCGCTTCCTCTGGGATCGACTTCAAGTATTCGACCAGCGCCCAGCGTTCATCGTCGGTAAACTTCCGCCCGACAACCCCGTTGCCTAAAGGTTTGTCTTCAAACGAGTGGCCGGCATTCGAGTTTCCACGCACACTCGTATCCAAGAGGAAGCCCGTCGATCCGCTGGTGTCGACCCCTACCTTCACCGGGTCGAATTCGCGACCGACGTAAAACTTCTTGGTACGCTCATCCGCCGGAACGAGCATCTCGTACAAATTGGGCACAGAACCGTTGTGCATAAACGGCGGCGTAGCCCACACTCCGTCGCGAGGAGCAGCTTTGTAAACCCTGTAAGGCGGCGGCGGCAACGGAAACTCGCGATAGCCATTGATCTTGATTAATTCTTCCTCACTCAGCTTGAGTTTCGCCACGGCGGCAGCATCGATTCTTTCTTGCAAAGAGACGTAGAGCACGCCCGTCGGAGCGATTGGTTTGTCCTTGTAATCCCCAAGAAGGTAGGGCGCGAGTTGCTTGGTAAGCGCGTACGGCAACGTGTCAGCGAATTGCCCAGGATCGGTGCCAACGTAGGTCTGTGGTACCAGGCCCACTTCTATCCACCGCTTGCCGTACTTGTTGGGTTCGGTCCATCCGTACGGCCACTTGTTGTGGCACTTCGCACAGTTCTCGGCGAACAAGGCTTCGCCCGCGCGCACCTTTCCGCGGTCCAGTTTTCCAAGTATCTCCTCGGGCCATTTCGGAGGCGCGAGACGGTTCAAAGCATCTTCGATCTTGGCGACATTGAGCAGTTCGGCAGCGGAATTGAAAAGGCCTTCTTCTGGCGTTTTCGAGCGCAGGTCCATGAACAGAAAGACGCCGCCCACTTCGACCATGTTGCGACGGAGCGGACTTTGCTGCTCAGCGCGCCATTGGACCCATGAACTCTGCGGGGCATTCCACAAGAACGGAATCTTGGTCGGTGCAAGGGAAGGGAACCAGTTTTCGCGGATGCCGGGTTCGGTCATGGTAAGACGACCGATCAGCGAACTGACGGCGTCCATCCGGTGAGGGCCATACACAAGAGGAGTCTGTATGGTGACGCTCCGATATTCATGGACGCGAGCGGCGTCCCGTTCCGCGCGCTGGCGCAGTTCGCTCTCGGCGGCAGGGGTTGATATACCGATCGCTTTAGCGAGGCGTGCGAATTTCGACGCGTCGGCGATCGTGGCTTGCATCGCATCGTCAAGCGCCCCGACATATCCCATCATATCGAAGGCACCAACCCCGCCATCGATGCGAATGCGCTTGCCTTTGTAGTTCAACTGCGAGTTGTGGCAGGCTGCGCAGTTCAGGCCGGCGTACGTGCCCTTCCAGCGTGGCTCCGTCACAACCGTCTTGGTCACGCCGACAGGCAATGCATCGGGGTTGGTACGCGGGTTCGCGGCTTGGGGGGTTAAACCGAACCGCTCCGAGTTTGCATTGGACCGAAAGAGTTCCTGACTCCCTGCAACCTCCAGGTTGAGATAGATGTCGTAAGACATAGCGGCCGAGCCCTGCGACGTCTGGTAGTACATCTCCCGATCCGCCTGCGACCACCCTTGATTGAGATAGATGACCGAGTCGTTGCCCGATTGGGCCGCGGCACTGACAGACCACGCCACCGCGCACAAACCGCCGGCGGCCACGATGATTCGATTGAGATCAATCCGCATACGGGTCCTTCATGGCAGGGCTTGAAGGGCGACCGTAACCGCAACGCGGCAAGGGCACCATCCCGGCGTCCACCTAACTTCACGTACGTGGAGTCCACCTTTCTCCACGGGGAAGGATTGCCGTGAGCGAACGGCTGATGGCCGTTCTGAGACACCGGCGTCCCAAAATTGAGCACTGCAAGCAGCCTGCTCGGCGTTGTGGTTGGCCACCGTCTCCCCTTGGGTCCCCGAAGCGATGGTTCTCGCACTCGGAGGCTCCTTGATCCGGCAGAGGTCAGGCTAATTCTGAAGCACTGTTTGCCGGTACTTTGGCCTCGAGGCTCCACGTGGGATCGAGCCTAACCCGCCCCTCTTGGTCCGGGGTGGGGGGCGGCGGAGGCGGCGCAAAGTCCGATTGCACTCGGTCAATGTTGGGGATGCCCCGATAGCGCAGCACGCGGTACCCAGCAGCCTGGAGCAGGGCATCGCGCTTCTCGTCGCGGGCTTTCTTGCCGTCGTGGCTGCTGTCGTCCAGCTCGACGATCGCGACGACCTTGAACGACTTCTCGCAGATCACGAAGTCTGCTCGTTTCCTGTCGAACGTATTGCGCACTGCCGCGGACCTGGCAGAAAGCAAGGCACCAAACGAGACTTGTGAAAGCACGATGAGATCCGGCAGCGCACCTTGCAGTCGAAAGTACATGGCCTGTTCGTTTCGGGTCAGTGGCCACGCGGCTCGCGGCACCTCGTTGGAACCTCCGCGACGTGGCAAGAGCCTGGCGATGACCACCAGGGCCAAGAAGCCAAGCGCCATCGCGATCAATAAAGACCCGTTTCCCTTCATCCTCGCTCCGTGAGTATTTGCGGACGGAGTATGCAACGGGGGCTCGCGTCCGCCTTGGGTCTCACCCTTCACGGGGTTCGGAACTGTGCCGGGTTGCACACCGTCCACGCCCGAACGGACCCCGGAGGGTCCGCTGCGCATTAGAGGAAGGGGTGTCAGATCGAGGGGCACATGTGCCACCGGTCGCGGACCTGGGGCCGTTCACGCTTGGTGCGGCCCAGCGCGTATGCGCAGGCGTGTACCAGCTCGGAAGGGTGGTGATTGAAGGACGCCTGAATCATCAGACGCCGCCTTCGAGAGGAAATCCCTACTGGTGCGAAATCGGACCGCAATCGTATATCCGCTTCGGGGCCCTAGCCCACGTTTGGCTCACTTCTCACTTGATTCGACGCTCGAAAGCAGTCGCTGACGCCGGTGGCAGCTTGCCTGGACTCCACTCTTTCTTTACTGGCGAGCGAGGTACATCTTCATTTTGGCTTCCATGTCTTCGATCAACTCGCCCGATACGAATGGATGGGGCAAGGGTTGTGGGACATCTTCATCAGGGCTCAAGCGCCTCGACTTCAGGGGGCTTTTCGCGCAAGAAGGCCGATCCTATTCGTAGAACGCTGGCGATAGCTTCTGGTTGTCTCGCTGCGCCTTGTCGTGGTTGCCAATACCAGCTTGCCCGCTTGTCACGCTGCCCGCGGGCGTGCGTCTTCGGAGGCCCTGACCAGGCGCACGGCCTCGGCTTCGCCGAACAGACGTCGCAGGGTGAAGTACTTGGCCGACCAGGTCAGCAGGCAGCCGCCGTTGCGCCCGCTGGCGCCGGCCCCGCACAGGTCGCTCTCCAGGATGACGATGTCCAGGTGTGACGCCTGCTGCTTGGCCAGGATTGCGGTCCACGGTCCGGTGAAGCCGCCGCCGACGATGCAGACGGGTTCCAGCGTGGCGGGGCCGAACAGGCCGCGCCGGAAGGGCAGGCACCGGTACTTCAGCTCGCTGATGAAGCGCGTGATGTAGTCGAGCCGGTTGGTGCACGCTGCTGCTCACCGACGTCGTGACGCCCAGGTGAACGGGCCCAAGCTGAGCGGTCGCCTCGCGCCGGGGTTGGCGCATCCAGCACTCGCGACCCGTGTGGCCAGCTCCTCCACGGTCAAGGGCTTGCCGATGAGCTGCATCCGTGATCGAGCACACCGTGGTGCGCCGCCGCGTTGCGAGTAAGCCGGAGGTGAACACCCCCAAGTCCTGGACCCTTGCAATGCTCAAAGATGAGCCCGATGACGGCCGATTAAGCATTTAGTGCCACTTTTTTCACATTGCGTGGGGGTTTGACCAAGGGACGCTTGGGATTTTTAGATACATTAGTTCACAACTTGCATCATTTAGAAACGGAGTGAGACATGGATCGATTAACAGACGGGCGCTCAATCAACTTGCTGGCCGCGGCCTGGGTGTGCGCCTTGGCGCTCGCCGGCTGTGGCGGTGGTGGCGGTGGTGGCGGTGGTGGCGGTGCGCCCGGCGCGCTCGGCGCTATAAGCGCGCTAGGCGCTACCGGCGCTACCGGCGCTACCGACGCTACCGACGCTACCGGCGCTGTGAACGCGCCCGACGCGACCGGCGCTATGAGCGAGACCGGCGAGACCGGCGCGACCGGCGGGACCGGCGCTACGAGCACGACCAAAAGCGCCAGCGACAGTGGGGCCGGGACCGTCAACGTCGCCCCGGTCGCCGCGGTGAGCACGTCAAGCGGCGCCCAAGCCCCCGTGAAGCTCGCCGTGACCTTCGACGGCACGGGCAGCGCGGATGCCGATGGCGATGCCTTGAGCTACCGTTGGACCCTGGCATCGCGCCCTGCGGGCAGCGCCGCGACACTCGACGCCAGCGCAGGCCCCACGGTGAACCTCACACCCGATGTGCCCGGCGACTTCGTCGTAACCCTTGTGGTCAACGACGGCAAGGTCGACAGCAGTGCGACCTCGGCCACTTTGAGTGCCGCCAATGTCGCGCCCGTGGCCAACGCCGGATTCGACCGCTCCCTCCAAATCGGCGAAACCGGAGTGCTCGACGGCTCGGCCAGCTCCGACCTCAACGGCGACGCCCTGACCTATGCGTGGTCGGTAACGGCGCGGCCGAGCGGAAGCACGGCCCCGGTGACCGATGCCACGCAGGCGTTCGCGCACTTCGTGCCCGACGTTGCGGGCGACTACACGTTCGGCCTGGTGGTGAATGACGGTGCGTTGGCCAGCGCGCAAACCACCGTGCGGCGGACGGTGGTCGCGAGCGGCTCGAACCGGGCGCCGACTACTGACGCCGGGATCGATCAGAACGTGCCCCTGGGCACGGTCGTCACGTTGGATGGTAGCGCCAGCTCGGATCCCGACGGCAACCCGATCACCTACATGTGGACGCTGGATTCCAAGCCGGCGAACAGCACGGCAGCCATCGTCGATGCCTCGTCGCCGCGTCCTTCGCTGACACCTGACCAGGCCGGGACGTACATTGCATCGCTCGTGGTCACCGACAGTTTCAATGAGAAGAGCGTCGCCGACCAGGTGGTCGTTACCGTGAACCCGGTGAACAAGAACAATGCCCCTGTTGCGGTGGCTGGCCCCGCTCAGAACGTGCTGGTCGACGCAACCGTTGAACTCGACGGCAGCGGCAGCCTGGATGCCGACGGTGACCTTCTTTCCTACAGCTGGAGCATCACCTCCAAGCCGGCAGGCAGCACGGCTCAGCTCTCCTACATCGATGGCGTGGCCGACGATCCTGCGCCGACCTTCGTGGCCGATGTGCCGGGGGTCTACGTGATCGGGCTCGTCGTCGGCGATGGCAAGGCCTACTCGACGCAGGCATCGGTGACGGTGACCGCAGCGCGGGGTAACGTGGCGCCGGTGGCCAGCGCGGGCGATGACGTGTCGACGGTCGTTGGCACGGCGGTAGCCCTCAGCGGCGCGCTAAGCAGCGATGCGAATGACAACGCGCTGACCTATTCGTGGACGCTCGTCAGCCGCCCGGCCGGCAGTGTCGCCGTGCCAGTTCCGAGCAGCGCGACCGCAACGCTGACGCCCGACGTGGCGGGCATCTATGTCGTCGAACTCGTCGTGTCCGACGGCACGCTCTCGAGTGCCCCGGACACCGTCGTCGTGACCGCCGGCGCCGCGGGCGTCAACCTGGCGCCTGTTGCGAAGGCCGGACCGCGTCAGCGCAGCGCAATCGGCCAGACCGTCACGTTGGATGGCTCAAAGAGCTACGACCCGAACGGAACCGCGGTCACGTACGCCTGGAAGTTCAAATCGAAGCCGAAGAAGAGCACGGCGACGTTGATGGGTGCCACGACCGTCGCGCCGACCTTCGTCCCCAACGTCCGAGGGAACTACGTGGTGCAACTCGTCGTCAGCGACGGGCAGCTCACGAGCGTGGCCAGCACCGTGATGATCCAGGTCAGGCGCTAGCCTGGATCTTCCGAGGGTCCGCGCGGGGCGGACCCTCTCCCCGATGAGCCACGCCATGGACGGGGCGTCCGGAGGAGCCCTGTGTAATCGCGGTTCTTCGGCATGTCCCGATGCTTCCACCGGACCGGCTATCTACCCAGCGCATCAGCTGGAGGATGCCGGCAAAATCCGGCATGCTGGCCGCGTCCCTGACCCCGGTCCGGCGGAGCCCCATCTCAGTCGTTGCTGCGCGAGGCGTCCCCAGACCTGCAGCGAGCAGTCCCTGGCACTGCTGCTCAACCGGCGAGAGCCGACCTTCACTTCGATCTCAGCATTCGAGCGAATTTATCTGCCGTGAGACGGCTTTGCAGCGCAGGACTGATATGGTCGCTCTCGTCAAGGAGGTTCGTGCTGGTTTCATGAAGGGTCGTGAGACATGTGCCCGGCATCCGCGCTGCGGCAGAGCGACCGCGACCCGAGGGCAGCTGTCGCACTGAAGTCGACTGGATTAACAAAGACATTTCGCGCGTTTCGGATAGTCGAGCTGTTGAGCGGACAACGAGCTACTTACTGTCACGAGTGATCTCGGAGACTATCTGTATGTTCAAGGTCGATGCGCCATTGCTCACGCAAATGGAACACCCATCGTGAGCTCCGACGACTACGCCGACACGCGGCGACTATGGATGGATCTGCCTGTCATGACGGAACTTGCCGCAACCTGCATTGAGCATGAGTTGAGCGTCCTCTCAGGCAGCACATTCTGGGCGCGGCAACGCACTGTCAACCTGCCATCGTCTGAGATCTTCACGCGTATCGATGCGGCCCGACGGACGAGCCGTTTATAGCTCGTCCAAGCGAGACGTATAACCCTTCGTTTCAGCGGACTGCGTACGTACGGCAGCCGCTGAACTCAAACGTTAAAGGACGGGTTCTCGGACAAGGGGAGAAGGGGATGTCGGCTCTCGGCCACCAGCACCATTGCCGGCCGTGCCTAGCAGCTGACCTTCGAAGTGATCGCCCGGTTTGTGACTGACTGCTATCGGCGAGTTTGGCGAACGAGCAGTCCCGGCCCACAACAGGTCATTCGTCCCGCGAGCTTCAACGACCGGGTCCGCCAGCATTGCTGTCGAAGTCGGCCAAGGTCGCACAACAATCGCGCTGACGTCGGCTGATCGACAGCAAGAGTCCAAAGGGGACTCAAGCCAGGCGCTGCTGTTGACCGAGCCGTAGCCTGTCGCATTGCAGCGCAAGCCGACTAGCGCTTGAATCTCCGCGCTCATAGCAGCTATGCGCCTCGGGCGATGTCTCGCTGTCGTTCGATCGCCAGAATTCGTTGAACCAACTGGCAGTCACCAGTTGGCCGGGATAGCGATTCATTTGACGTGACCGGCAAAGGTCGCGTCGAACCGACCTACAACGGAGACAACCCATGAGCAGCCAACAGGCGCATGCGCTTCCATCTGATCCCGGCGACGTCATGCGCCAGCGATCGCAGAACATCAATGCCGATGCCGTGTACCGGAAGGTGCTTTGGCACCTGCTTCCGATGCTGGTGATCGTCTACATCATCGCCTACATCGACCGCTCGAACGTCGGCTTTGCCAAGCTCGGGTTCATGCGCGACCTGAACTTTTCGGACACGGTCTTCGGCATCGGCGCCGGCGTCTTCTACGCCGGCTACATGATCTTCGAGATTCCCAGCAATCTCATGCTGGCGAAGGTCGGCTTCCGCAAAACGCTGCTGCGCATCATGCTGCTCTGGGCCGCGTGCTCGGTGCTGCTGGCCATCATGACGAGTCCCAACTCGTATTACTTCGCGCGCTGCCTGCTTGGGGCCGCGGAGGCCGGACTGTTCCCGGGCGTGTTGCTCTATCTGACCTACTGGGTGCCGGCTGCAAGGCGGGCGAGTTTCACCGCGGTGTTCATGGCGGCCATTCCGCTTTCCGGCGTGATCAGCGGGCCGTTGTCCGGGATGATCATGCACAGCATGGACGGCTGGCAGGGGCTCAAGGGCTGGCAGTGGCTTTTCCTCATCGAGGGGGCGCCTGCGCTGCTGTTCGCGATCGTCGTGTTCTACTTTCTGAAGGACACGCCAGCCTCCGCGCCATGGCTCAGTAGCGGGGAGCGTGACTTGATCGAAGCCGACCTCGAGGCGGACCGCAACAGGACCGGTGGCGGTGGACATCATTCATTCATGGATGCGTTGCGCTCGCCGCGCTTCTACCTGCTCGTCGGCATGGGCGTCGCGCTGCTGGCCAGCGCATCGAACATCTCTTTCTGGCTGCCCACGATCATTCAACGCTCCGGCGTCACCAGCACCTGGATCATTGGCCTGATGGCCATGGCGCCCTACATCGTGGGCGTGGTTGCGCAGCAGTGGGTGGCCCGCCGCTCCGACGTGCGCGACGAACGCCGCTGGCACGCCGCCGCCTGCGCCATGGTTTCCGCGCTGGGGTGGATCCTGTTGCCGATGGTGTCGAGCAATCCCGTCCTTTCGCTGCTCGCGCTGATCGCAACGGCCGCTGGCACGTTCGCGGCCATGGGTCCGTTCTGGTCGATGCCTGCGCTCTACCTGAGCGCAAAGGCCGCACCCGGTGGCATCGCACTGATCAGCACGCTGGCGGGCATTGGAAGCCTGATCAGTCCCGTGATCATCGGATGGTTGAATGAGTCCACCAAGACCCTCGCCGCGGGGCAGTACTACCTTGCTGCACTGATGATCGTGGGTGCCGTCACCGTCGTCGCGATCGGTCACCACAACCGCAGCCATGCGGCCGGTGGCCCGCGGCTCAGGGTGGCTGCCTGACCCCGAGGCAGGGCGCGCCGGGGGCGCTCTGACGGATGAGGGAAAGCCGGCATTGGCCTGCCGCCCGCACGCGGGACAATCGCACGCATCCGACGCTGCGAGCAAATTCCCATGCAATCCGGCAAAGCCACCCAGATCAAGCTCGACATCACATCCGACCTCCAGATGTGGCGCGCGTTTCTCGCCATTGCCGAACTCGGCAGTCTGACGCGCGCGGCGCTGTTTCTGGACAGCAACCAGTCGCTGCTGAGCCGCCACCTGAATGCGTTGGAACGGGGATGCAAGGCACGCCTCTTCACGCGCACCGGCCGCGGCGTGGCACTGTCAGACGTGGGCCAGCGGATCTTTCCGCTGGTCAAGGCCCTGCTGTCGGATGCCGAGCAACTCGAACTCGAAATTCACGGTGAAGCGCGCGAACCTTCCGGCCGGGTCACGATCGGATCGCTGCCGTCGATCACCAATCCGATCGTCGGCCGCCTGTTCAAGCAGTTGCGCGAGCGTCACCCGGGCATTCAACTCAAGATCCTCGAGGGCTCCAGCGGCCAGGTGGAGGAATGGCTGGCCGATGCGCGCGTCGACATCGCCATCCTGTATCGGTACGGCAACGCGCTGCACGAGCAGGAGCAAGCGCTGGCCACCGTGGACAGCTATCTGATCGGTCCGGCAGGCGACCGGCTGACGAAGGTGCCCGAGATCCCCTTCTCGTCGCTGCACGAATTGCCTTTCATCCTGCCTGGCGCGCCGAACGGACTACGCACAGCACTCGATGCGATGGCACGCCAGGAGCACATCACGCTGGCGCCGGTGCTGGAGGCCGATTCTCTTCCGCTCATGCGATCGACGGTCGCCGAGGCCAGGCTCTACACCGTCTTGCCCATTCATGCGGTGTGGACGGAGGTGCAAGAAGGCCGACTGCAAGCCGCCAGGATCACTTCGCCACCGCTTCAGCGGATCGTTTCGATGGCGTTGGCGCGCACCAAGGGGCCTGGCCGGGCCGTGTCGGCCGTCGCGTCGGAGATCGTCAGCATCGTGGAAGACAGCGCTCGCAGCGGCATGTGGCACTTCGGCGGTCCCGAATAGCCCCTGGTTTTCACGCGCACGCATAGCAGCGTTGCGCCGCGTGCGGATGCATAGCCGTGGCCTCTCCCCTAAGCTCGTTGGCAACGACAGCACACAGGAGACACGAGCATGCCAAGAATTTCCCTGCCCGCGCCGGAGACCATGAGCCCCGAGCAGCGCGCCGTCTACGACAAGATCATTTCCGGCCCGCGCGGGCGCATCCAGGGTCCGCTGCGGGCCGCACTCCACAACCCGGAGCTTGCGGACAAATGGCAGGCCATCGGCGCACTGCTGCGCTACGGCACGACCCTGCCACCGCGGCTTTCCGAGATCGCCATCCTGGTCACCGGGCGCGCCTGCAATTCGCCTTTCGAGTGGTACGCGCACCGCGTCGAAGCCGAGAAGGCCGGCATCGAGCAGCCGATCATCGAAGCGCTTCTCGCGCAGACCGAGCCGCCCGGCATGTCGGCAGACGACGCGGCTGTCTATCGCTACGCCGTCGAGCTCAATCGCCACAACTCGGTTTCCGATGCGACCTACGCGGTCGCCCTTGCACGATTCGGTGAGCGCGCCGTGGTGGAGCTGACGGCGCTGGTTGGCTACTACACGATGGTCGCGATGACGCTCAACTGCCATGAGATTCCGCTGCCCGAAGGCGTGGCGCCAGCGTTCCCGTTGCCTCAAAGGGCAGCACTGTCATGAGCGAACCGGAAAACGCGGACGGTGTCGACGCCGGTTGGGATTGCCATGCCCACCTGTTCGGCCCTTACGATCGCTTTCCGCTGGCCCCCGAGCGCAGCTACACGCCGCCTGAGGCTGTCGAGTCGGCGTATCTGGCGCTTCTCGAACGACTTGGTCTTGGCCACGGTGTGCTGGTGCATCCAAGTGCGTATGGAAAGGATCACTCGCTGCTGTTGCATGCGCTGGCCGCGCAACCCGCCCTGCGTGGCGTGGTTGTGGTGCAACCGGGCGATCCACTGGCACTTGGCGGATTGCGTGAACGCGGCGTGCGTGGCGCACGATTCAGCCATCGCAGCGGCCCGGGCACCAACTTCGCCGGCAGTGCGTCGTTCGACGACCTGTGCGTCCTGGCCCCGGCATTGGCCGATGCGGGCCTGCACGCGGAGCTGTGGACAGACTGCAAGGCATTGCCGGCCATCGCTGCGCAATTACTGAAACTGCCGGTCCCCATCGTGATCGACCACATGGGCGGCTTCGACGTCAATGCCGGTGTCGACGATGCGGGATTCCGCACGGTGCTCGATCTGCTCGCGACCGGCAAGGTCTGGGTCAAGCTTTGCGCCTATCGCAATCTGCTCGGCTCGTCCGCCTGGGAAGTGGGAAGGCCGTTCCAACAAAGGATGATCGAAGCCAACCCCGAGCGTTTGGTATGGGGCAGCGACTGGCCGCACCTGCGCGTGACGCCCGAGCCCGACGCCGCGCAGTTGCTTGCCATGTGCAGGGACTGGTCGGGGAGCGACGCCATTGCTGACAAGGTGCTGCGCATCAACCCGGTAAACCTTTACCGATGAGCACGCCGACGGCGGGGACATCGAGGACGCACCCCCCGTAGGGCGATGTTGTCGGTGCTCGCCGCCGCCATCGCAACTGTGCTTGCGCTGAGCGCCTGTCACCGCAGCACCGACGTCGTCGCGGTCAGTACATCCTTGAACACCCCCGGGCATGCAACGCGCTGGCGACGGGGGTCGTCTTGCCGCCCCCGCACGCGCATCCTTGCCGCAGTGTTCGAAGCGGCCACACCCACTCAGCCGGCGCATTGCCGCATCGATGGCGACATCGACGACCGCACCGGCGTCGACAGCCAGCGCTACGCGACGCGCGGGCGGTACTGCCGCATTCGGCCTCGATCCGCAAGCGCGGGTGGCCTTCGCCTTCGCGGCCTACGACCAGGTCACGCGTGTCGGCAAGCTCCTGACGCTGGCCTACTACGGCCAACCACCGCGTCATGCCAGGGCTGCTCCGAAGGGGGTCGCGAAGCACTGCTGATGTCACAGCGCTTCCGGAGCACTACGAGGGCATCATCGCCGGCGATCCGACGCTGCACTTGCCACTCGGTCCAATGGCGGGCATCCACACCACGAAGCTGCTCACCGGCTTGGCCAGGCGCTCGGGCAAGACACTCCCGGACGAACAGCCGGCGATCGCTCTCACCTTCAGCGACCCGGACCTGCTGCTGGTTCGAAATGCGGTGCTGAAGGCTTGCGATGCACTCGACGGGCTCGCAGATGGCATCGTCGACAACCTTCCTGCCTGCACCGGGCCCCCGTGTTCACATGCAGTTGCTGGCGACGCAGTGCGCGGGCGCCAAGACCGACGCCTGTCTGTCGGCCGACCAGATCGAGACGCTGGCGACGGCCTGTGCCGGTGCCGTCGATTCAAAGGGCCGGCAGCTCTATGCCAGCTGGCCTTGGGACCCCGGCATGGGCGGGGTTTCAGCGAAGGACAACAGCTACAACCAGACATGGCGCTCCTGGTGGCTCGGATCGGCCAGCGCCACGACGAACAACGCGATCAAGCTGTCATTCGTTTCCGCCATCTCGGTCCTCTACACGTCCGCGCCGAAGCTGCCTTTCACCGGCGCCGAAGCTGCCTTTCACCGGCGCCGACGCATTGCCCTTCTCGCTGGCGTACGACTTCGACGCCGACCCTGCCCGGATCTACGGTACGTCCGCCCCCGGTGCGACCCCCGCTCTATGCGCCTTCATCGGCGGTCATGTATTTCACGGATGCCACCGACCTGTCGACCTTCCAGAAGCGCGGCGGCAAGCCCATGGTCTACCACGGCGGCGCTGATTCCTCCGTGTCGGTCAACGACACGCTGCGCTGGTACGAGGGCGTCGCGCGGCAGTCAGGCGGCAATGCGCAGGACTTCGCCCGGATGTACGTCGTGCCGGGCGCAGCGTTACGCGCGCGCACCGTGCGATGGGTGACGAGTCCACCTGATTGCGATCGACGAGCTCGCCTGCACTTCGACCATTCAAGTCTGAATCATCCGAAATATCCAGGTAAACGACCATGTCCACTCATTCGGCTGTCGTCGGTGCGGCGCTCGCACTCGCCGCGTCCTCAGCGCTGAGCCGGGCGGTTCCTGGTGCTATTTTTCGAGCAGGCCAAGGGTGCCGAGAAGCTTTGTCATCGCAACTTTGTCGGCATTTACGAATGCGGTTGTTTCAGCCGGCGACAGCACAAGCTGCTCGGCGCCCAACGAGCCGAGCAGCTTGAGGTAGGCGGGGTCGGCATTGACTTCAGTCATCGCCTTGCGCAGCGTCTCGACGATGGCCGCCGGCGTGCCCCTGGGGGCGGCCAGCGTGTACCAGGTCGAGACCTCCGATCCCGCCATGCCGGCCTCGGCCATGGTCGGCACCTGCGGCAGCAGCGGTGAGCGCTTCGTACCGCCGTAGGCCAGGGCCTTGAGCTTGCCTTCGGTGATGTAAACCTGCGTGGCTGCGAGATTCAGCATGCCAACCTGCACCTGGCCACCGAGCAGATCCTTCAGCGCGGGCGCTGCGCCACCGTACGGGACATGCGTGATCTGGATCCGCGCGCGGTGCAGGAATGCTTCGGCGCCCAGGTGCGTGGCGCCGCCGGTTCCGGCCGATGCATAGTTGAGTCTGCCCGGCTCCTTCTTTGCCAGGGCGACCAGTTCCTGCAGGCTGGACACACCCACCGACGGATGCACCACCAGCACATTTGGCTGGTTCGCCACTGCGGCGATGAACGCGAAGTCGGTGACGCCATCGTAGGGGATGCGCTGCATCAATGGCGTCACGACATGGCCGGCCGAGGTGCCGAGCAACAGCGTGTAGCCGTCCGGCCGCGCGCGAGCCACGAAGCCGGTGCCGATGGTGGCGGCCCCGCCGGCCTTGTTGTCGACGACTATCGGCTGCTTGAGCCTTTGCTCCAACTGACGCGCCAAGCCACGCGCGAGGGTGTCCGCCGGACCGCCGGCCGCGTAGGGGTTGATCAGCATGATCGGGCGCGACGGGTACACCGCCTCCGCGTGCAGTGTGGGAGCCAGACACAGCGATGCGCTGCCCCAGGTGACGGATCGGAGGAAGGAACGGCGGGTTGACGTATTCATTGGATATTTCTTCGGTTTTGAAGGTTCAGGGTCTGTCGCTGTTCTCGCGCACCGGCTGGGCCCAGCCTTCGCCGCCCGGTGGCCGCTGGAGCATCGGTCGATGGAAAATCTCGCCGAGACCCGCATAGAAGGGGCCTCCGAGACGTGCGATCGGGCGCATGCGCTCGGTATCGACGCGCTGGCCGTCGTATACCTCGTCGGACAAGTGGAAGGCGACGACCTCGCCGATGTACAGCGTGTTGATGCCACGGCCAAGCACGACGACCTGGTCGAGCCGGCACTCCATCTGCACGGGCGAAATCGCGATGCGCGGAGGCTTCACGTGCCGGCTCGGCAGCAGCGGAATGCCAAGTGCCTCTACTTCACTGACCTCGGGCGGGTACTCCTGCGCGCTGCGGTGCATGAGTTCAAAGTTGTGTTCGGTTGCAACGTTGACGACAAACTCCCGGCTACGCGCGATGTTGCGCGCCGTGTCCTTGATCAGCCCGTCACCGGCGCGCGCCGCGATGTTGATGGCCAGCATTGGCGGGCTGGTCGCAACATAGTTGTAGGAACTGAACGGCGCCGCATTGACGCGCCCTTCTTCGTCGACAGTGGTGATCCAGGCCACGGGGCGGGGGGCCACGCAGCCGACCACCAGCCTGTAGGCGGTTTCGGTGTCGAGGCGATCGCCCTCGACGCAGATGAAACGGGAACCGGCCATATTCAGTTTCCCCGGTAATGCGGCGCGCGCTTTTCCAGGAACGCGCGCATGCCTTCCTTCTGGTCATCGCTGTCGAACAGCCGCTCGAAGTAGCGACGCTCGAGGGCCAGCGCGGTGTCGATCGGCACATCCGCACCGAGACGCACCGCATCGCGAATGGACTGAACGGCCAGCGGTGGCATGGCGGCGATCTGTCCACCCAGCTCGATGGCCCGCGTCAGCGCTTGCCCCGTCGGCACCAGTTCGCTCACGACATTGGCCATGTAGGCGTCGCCGGCCGGAATCATGTCGCCCGTCAGGCTCCACAGCAGCGTCTTGTAGCGGCCCGCGGCGCGCAGCAGTCGCTGCGTGCCACCAGCACCCGGCATGATTCCGACCCGAATTTCAGGCTGGCCGAACTTCGCGTCTTCCGCCGCGATGATGATGTCGCATGCCAGCGCGAGTTCGCAGCCACCGCCCAGTGCGTAGCCTTCCACTGCGGCAATCACGGGCTTCGAGAGTTGGCGCACGACGTGGAACACGCGGTCGGTGTCGAGCCGCACATGGTCGTTCGGCCGCATGGTCGACATCTCGCCGATGTCGGTGCCCGCGACGAAACAGCTTTCGCTGCCAGTGAGCACCACGGCGGACACCGCGTCGTCGCCTGCCAGCGCCTCCAGGTGCTCGACCAGGTCGCGCTTGACCTGGAGATTCAGGGCATTGCGACGCTCCGGTCGATCGATGGTCACGATGCCGACGTGGCCCCTGCGCTCGACGCGCACCACAGTCCGAACAGTCTCGGCGTTCATGACGCGGCCTGCACTTCGCGTTGCAGCCACACCGAACCACGGTAGCGGTCCTCGCCGTAGCTCGCGCCGAGATTCCGGACTGTGCGAAGTACCGTTGCCAGGCCGATCTCGCGCCCCCATGCCATCGGACCCGCAGGGTAGTTGACGCCCTTGCGCATCGCGGCATCCACACTGTCGGCGGATGCGATGCCCTGGTACACGGCTTCGGCACCTTCATTGACCAGCATGGCCACGGTGCGCATCACCAGCATGCCGGGCACGTCGGCAAGTTGCGAGACACGCTTGCCCAATGCGCCGAACAGGCCTGCGGCCTTTTGCACATCGTCAGCGCTCGCCTGAGCCGCCGCGGCGATGGCGATGCGGCCGCAGCTTGTGTAATCCAGCGCCAAGTCGAAGAGCACCACCGCCTCGCCCAGCACGGCGGCTCGCTCGGTCGCGGTGCGGCCATCGGTCAACGAGAGCGCGAGCCCATCGACACGTATCAGGCCATCTCCTGCCGTCCGCTCCAGGCGGACCCCATCGAGCTTTGCCAACAGGTCGACCAACGCTTGCGCCGGGCCGAGGTCGCCCTCGACACGAACGACCGAGGGATTCATGTCCGTCCCGAGTTCGTCGACCACGACGGGACTCGCACCCTCCCGATAGTCGAAAAAGCCGCGGCCGGACTTGCACCCGAGCCAGCCGGCATCGACGAGATCCTTCTGCATCAGCGACGGCTTGTAGCGCGGGTCGTCGAAGAAGGCCTGGTACACCGAACGCGTGACCGCGAAATTGACGTCGTGACCGATCAGGTCCATGAGTTCGCAAGGCCCCATGCGGAAGCCGCCGGACTCGCGCATCACGGCGTCGAGGGTCGCGGGCGAGGCCACCTGTTCCTGTAGCAGGCGCAGCGCTTCGCCATAGAACGGACGCGCCACGCGGTTGACAATGAAGCCCGGCGTCGAGCGGCAATGCACGGGCGTCTTCCCCCAGGCCAGCGCCGTCGCGAAGATCGTTTGCGCCACCTCCGGTGCTGTGACGTGGCCGCTGACCACCTCCACCAGCGGCAGCACGGTGGCCGGGTTGAAGAAATGCATGCCGACAACGCGCTCCGGTCGCTTCAATCGACCAGCGAGAGCCGTGACCGACAGCGAAGAGGTGTTGGTGGCGACGATGGCGTCGGGCGGCAACTGGCTTTCCAACGCCGAGAGCGCGCTGACCTTGGCTTCGAGGTCTTCGTAGATGACCTCGATGACAAGGCCCACCTCGGCCATCGCGTCGTCGGACAACGGGGATCGGATGCGCGTCAGCACTTCGTCGCGCTTCGCCCCATCGAGCTTGCCGCGCGCCACCCGCTTGTCCAGGCTTGCGCGGATCATGCCAAGGCCGCGTTCGACCGCTGCGTCGTTGGCGTCGCGCAGGTACACGGTGTGGCCTGCTGCGGCCGCCACTTCCGCGATACCGCTGCCCATGGTGCCTGCGCCGATCACGACGACGCTCTTGTTCAGCGGCAGTGCATTGCCGGTGCCTGAGGTGTCTTGATCAGCCATCGACGGGCTCCGTGGATTGAAAGGAAGGGCGGGCCTGCAAGGTTGCAAACCAGTCTGAGAGGCGGGGTGCCAGCAAGCGCCAGCCAAGCGTGTCGAAGCGGTAGTCCAAATACCCAAGGGCACAGCCAAGCGTCACGTGACCGATGGAGAAAGGCGCGCTGCCGATGAGGTCGGCCTCTGCGTCAAGCAGCTTCAGCGAGGCTCGGGTCTTCAGCTCGAAGGCGTCCACCAACGCCTGCAAGGCATGCTCGCGTTCGCGCTCGTTGCGCCACAGGATCAGCGCATCGAGCAGGCCATCGCCCAGCGCATGCCAGCGCAGGGCTTGCCAGCGTGCCTCGCCCTGTACCGGGAACAGCGAGCCACCGGCCTGGTCGTTCAGGTATTCGCAGATCACGATCGAATCGAAGAGCGTCGAGCCGTCTTCGCGCACCAGCGTCGGGATCTTCGACAACGGGTTGTCCACCATGATGGCCGCGTTGGGCTTGAGCATCGCCGCAACCGAGCGCACGAGTTCGAGCCTGGGCAAGATGCCGAGTTCGTGCGCGCAGATCATCACCTTGCGCACATAGGGCGACTTGGGTGACCAGTGCAGTTTCATCTTTTCTGCCATCAGATCGCTCCCGCGGCGCGCAACGATCCGATGCAGGCCGGGCTGTAGCCCAGCTCCGCGAGAATGTCGTCACTGTGCTGGCCCAGCAGCGGCGGCGCGCTCTGCGTCTGCAGCGGCGATTCGGCAAAACGCATGGGGCTGCCCACCTGCGGCACGTCGACGCCGCTCGGGTGCGGCACGTAGCGCAGCATCTCGCGCGCCTTGACTTGCGGCTCCTTGAACACGTCAGCAACGGTGTTGATGGGGCCGCAAGGTACGCCCGCCTTGTCGAGCGCTGCAATCAGCCGGTCGCGCTCCCACTCGGCAAACACGTCGCGCAACATGCCCGACAGTTCGACGATATTGCGAACCCGCTGTGCGTTGGTCGCAAAGCGCTCGTCTGCGATCCATTCCGGTCGACCGAAGACCTCGCACAGTTTTGCGAACTGGCCGTCATTGCCCACCACCAGGATCACGTCGCCATCCGCGCAGGCATACACGTCCTGCGGCTGGATATTGGGATGCGCATTGCCGTTGCGACGTGGCACCTTGCCCGAGACCAGGTAGTTCATCGCCTGATTCGACAATGTGGCCACCTGCACGTCGAGCATCGCGATGTCGATGTTGTCGCCTACGCCCGTCTCGTTGCGCCGTGCCAATGCGGCCAGCACCGAGACAGCGGTGTACATGCCCGTCATCAGGTCGACGATCGGGATTCCGACCTTCTGCGGCCCGCCGCCGGGACGGCCGTCCTTCTCGCCCGTCACGCTCATCAGGCCGCCCATGGCCTGGATCAGGAAGTCGTAGGCCGGCTGGTCGCGACGCGGTCCGGTCTGGCCGAAGCCGGTGACCGAGCAGTAGATCAGGCGCGGATTGATCTTGCGCAGTGAAGCCTCATCGAGGCCGTAGCGCTTCAAGGTGCCGGCCTTGTAGTTCTCCAGCACGATGTCGGCGTTGGCAGCCAGTTCCTTCACGATTCGCTGGCCCTCGGGCTTCTCGAGGCTCACGGTGATCGAGCGCTTGCCGCGATTGACGGCGAGGTAGTAGCCGGCTTCCTTCGTGTCCTTGCCTTCGGCGTCCTTCAGGAACGGAGGGCCCCAGGTGCGGGTGTCGTCGCCGGCGCCGGGCCGTTCGACCTTGATGACGTCGGCGCCGAGGTCGGCGAGGATCTGGCTGGCCCAGGGGGCGGCGAGGATGCGGCTCAGGTCGAGCACCTTGACGTGCGACAGCGGGCCTTTGGCGGTGGTCATGCGAAGTCTCCTTTGGTTGGAGACGATTCTGGATTTGCGATGCGCTCCGGACTACCTCATCGGCGGCAACGCTGTGATGCGTCCGAGCGCATACCGGCGACCTGCACGGCCCCAGGCCGCATAGCAGGTATGCGCCGCAGACGGGTGCGCCGGCACGGCCATGTTCCTAAAGTTCAGTTCACCACGAACGGAGACATTGACCATGAATCGACTCATCAGATCCACCGCCGCGCTGGCCCTCGCATTGGCCGCCACCACAGGATGGGCGCAGGCATACCCGACCAAGCCGATCCGCGTGATCGTGCCCTTCCCGGCCGGCGGCCCCGTGGACCAGACGGCACGCGCACTCGGCTCCAGGCTCGGCGCCTCGCTGGGCCAATCGATCATCATCGACAACAAGGGCGGTGCCGGCGGCTTGCTCGGCGCCGACGCGGTGGCCAAGTCGCCGGCGGACGGCTACACACTGCTGTTCTCTTCCGCCGGTGCGCTGGCGATCGTGCCGCACATCGTGCCGTCGATGCCCTATAACCCGCAGAAGGATCTGGTGGCCGTCACCCAGGCGCTCAAGGTGCCCGCAGTACTGGTCGTGTCCGCCAACTCGAAGTACAAGACCTTTGCCGACCTGAAGGCCGCCGCCACGGGCGATGCCAGCAAGATCAACTACGCGTCGGCAGGCAGCGGGACCACGCCGCATCTGCAAGCCGAGTTGCTCAAGCGCGAGGCGAAGCTCAACATCAACCACATCCCCTATCGGGGTGCGGCGCCGGCGCTGACGGACCTCATGGGCGGGCAGGTCGACATGATGATGGTCGACATCCCGGTGGTGCTGCCCTTCATCCAGTCGGGCAAGCTGCGTGCGCTGGCGGTAACCAACGCCAATCGAATTCCAGTGCTCAAGGACGTGCCCACCGTCGGCGAGTTGGGCTTGCCCAAGGCCGAGGCCTACAACTGGTACGGGATGCTCGCCCCGGCTCGCACGCCGCCCGAGATCATCAACAAGCTGTATACGTCGGTCGGCGCTGCATTGCGCTCGCCGGAACTGAAGCAGCAGTTCGACCAGCAAGGCGTGGAAGTTGTCGGTAGCAAGCCCGAGGAATTCGGAGTTTTTATCTCCACGGAGTCGGCGCGGTGGGGAGCGCTGGCAAAGGCGGTCGGCGCCAAGATGGAATAAGTGCAGCGGCCGCAACGGCCGACTTTGATTCCTCGGCTTCAGCGGCTCGTCATGAGCGCTGAGGCCTTTTTCAATTACGCCGTCACAGGCCGCTTGGCCGGCTCGAGCCTGGCGATGGCATTGCGATGCACTTCGTCCGGACCATCGACGATGCGCACGATGCGCTGGTGCGCATAGGCCTCCGCCAGCCAGAAGTCCTGGCTGACACCGGCCGCCCCGTGCGCCTGGATCGCCCAGTCGACCACCTTGCACGACATGTTGGACGCCACCACCTTGATCATCGCGATCTCGGCACGCGCTTCCTTGTTGCTCACCGTGTCCATCTTGTAGGCCGCGTTGAGCGTCAGCAGGCGCGCCTGGTCGATCAGGCAGCGCGACTTGGCAATGCGTTCATGCCGGACCGATTGCTCGGCCAGCGGCTTGCCGAAGGCGATGCGCGAACGCAGGCGGTCGCACATCAGCTCGAGCGCACGTTCCGCAGCGCCGATGGAGCGCATGCAATGATGGATGCGCCCCGGGCCAAGGCGGCCTTGCGCGATCTCGAAGCCACGGCCTTCGCCCAGCAGGATGTTGCCGACCGGCCCGCGCACGTTCTCCAGCAGCACCTCCATGTGGCCGTGCGGTGCATCGTCGTAGCCGAACACCGACAGGTGGCGCAGCACGCTCACGCCGGGCGTGTCGCGCGGCACCAGCACCATCGACTGCTGCGCACGGCGTGGCGCCTCGGTGTCGGTCTTGCCCATCACGATGAAGATCTTGCAGCGAGGGCTGCCCGCGCCGGACGAGAACCACTTGCGGCCGTTGATCACGTATTCGTCGCCATCGCGCGTGATGGTGCACTGGATGCTGGTGGCGTCCGACGATGCCACGGCCGGCTCGGTCATGAGGAAGCCGGAACGGATCTGGCCGGCCAGCAAGGGCTCGAGCCATTCGTTCCTTCTGCGCCTCGGTGCCGTAGCGCTCGATGGTCTCCAGCGCGCCTCGTTGGGGTAGATGTGCTGGTCGAAGAACTGCCGCATGCGCTGCAGAGGAGCCGTCTCGCGTGTGACGAGACGACCGGGGAATCGGAAATCAGTCGAGACGCACGCCGGAGCGCTTGACCACCTCTGACCACTTCGCCGTATCCGTGCGGATCAGCGCGGCGAATTCCTTCGCTGTGCTGAGCCGAACTTCGATCCCGGCGTCGGCCATCTGTCGAATGATGTCAGGCGACGACATGGCAACGCCGATCTCGTCATGCAACTTTGCGACGATGGCGCTGGGTGTGCCCGCGGGCGCGAGCACGCCGAGCCAGAGCGACATCTCGTAGTCGCCCATGCCGGGGGTTTCGGAGATGGCCGGCACTGTCGGCATCGACGGCAAGCGCTTGCGGCCGGTGACGCCGAGTGGGCGCACCTTGCCGTTTTTGGCGTACTCGACGAAGTTCGACGCCGTGTCGAACATCATCGAGGTGCGACCGCCCAGGAAATCGGTCATCGCAGGTGCGCTCCCTTTGTAAGGAACGTGCGTCAGGTCCACCTTGGCCAGGCTCTTGAAGAGCTCGCCCGACAGGTGGCTGGTGGTGCCATTGCCAGCCGATGCAAAGGTCAACTCGCCGGGCCTCTTGCGCGCAAGCTCGATGAGTTCGGCCACGGACTTGGCGGGCACGCCGGGATTGACCACGAGCAGGTTGGACGTGTTGTGCGTCAGCGTGATGGGCTCGAAGCTCTTGACCGGGTCATAGCGCAGGTTCTTGTACAGGCTCGGGTTGATGGTGAGCGAACCCATGGTGGCGAACAGCAGCGTGTAGCCGTCGGGTGCGGAGGTCGCCACCGCTTCGGCACCAATACCGCCGCCAGCACCGGCGCGGTTGTCGATGATCACGGGCTGGCCGATGCGCTCTGCGAGCTTCTGGCCCAGGGTGCGCGCCATCAGGTCGGTCGCGCCACCGGCGGGGAACGGTACGACGAGGCGGATCGGCTTGTCGGGATACCCGGCTGCATGGGCAGGCAGGCCCAGCGCCGAGAGTCCGAACGATGCGCCGGCGAGGAGCATCCCGCGCCGGGTCGGGTGCAGGTTGCCGGGGTGCATGCGCGAATTGGCAGCCACCATGGCTCAGCGTCCCGTGAAGACCGGGGCGCGCTTCTCCGCAAAGGCGCGCTGAGCTTCCTTCGCGTCGTCCGTCTTGCCGATCAGCGCCGTCATGTCCTGTTCGTAGCGATAGCCGTCGCGCAGGCTCATGTCCTCGATCACGTTCAGCGTGTGCTTGCCCATGCGTGTCGACACCGGGCTCTTGGACGCTATGGTGGCCGCCAGCTCCAGCGCCCTGGGCATCAGGTCTTCCGGCGTCGTGCACTCTTCGATGATCCCAAGGCGATACAGCTCGGCAGCCGGCACGCGCATGCCCGTCAACATCATGCGACGCAGGCGGGAGTGGCTGAACAGGCGCATCGCGTGGCGGCAGCCGCCGAGCAGCCCTACGTCGACTTCGGGCAAACCGAGCGATGCCTTTTCCGATGCGATCAGGATGTCGCTGGAAGCCGCCATCGCGACGCCGGAACCGAGCGCGGCGCCATTGATCGCACAGATCACCGGCTTGGCGCATTCGCGAATCGCGTGGAAGCATTCCCGCGTGCGGCGCGAATGTGCGGGCAGATCGCCTGGGCCCTTGATGACCGACGCGCGGCCCTTGAGGTCGGCGCCCGCACAGAACACCTTGCCCGCCCCGGTCAGCACGACGACGCGCACTTCGTCCATCTCGGAGATGCGGTCGAGGGCCAGTGTGAGCTCGTCGTTGAGCGTACGCGTGAGCGCATTCACCGGTGGGCTGTTGAGCGTGAGAGTGGCTACGAAGTTGTTCAGCTCGTAGTTGAGTTGGGTCAGGTCGTTCATGGTCTCCGTTTCCGGCGCGAAGCGCGCACGTCTTGTTTGGTGTTGCCAGTCTAGTGACGGGCCTGCCACGACGAAGCCATTGCTCCCACAGAGCTGGTATGCGGTTTTCAGCAAGTCACGTACCGGCAGAAACGGCGGGAGCACGGGATCCGGTACACCGATGCCGGCGACCATCAGGACCTGCGGATGGGTGTCGATCAGGGCCTCGACTTCGGCCGGATACACGTTGAAGCCGCCCTGGATGTACATGTCCTTCATCCGACCCTTGAGGGTGATGAAGCCGCGCGCGTCCACACTGCCGAGGTCGCCCGTGTGCAGCCAGTGGTCGGCGAAGGCAGGGGAGTCCGCGGCGGCGCCGATGTAACCACGCACGACCCCCATGCCACGAAACCGGAGTTCGCCGATCTCGCCGCGTGCAATCGCCCGGACATCGGGGCCGATGGCTTCCACTTCCGCGCCCGCGAGTGGCTTGCCGATCGAGGCCATCAGGTCCTCGTCCGGACAATCCCACGGCGTCATCACCAGCGCCCCGGACGCTTCCGAGAGGCCGTACAGGTTCATGATCGTGGCGGCCGGCATTCACCGGCGGATCGAACGTCGATGCCACCCTGCTGGCGCAGTTGCAACGACGCATGGGGAGGGCCAGGGTGGGAAAGGGCAACGTATCGAGGGTAGGCCATCCGCAGCGCGCAGTCTTGCGGGAACTCGCTGTCGACAGCGAGTTGGCGCAAGACTGGCTGCACCGGGAGGGTTAGCCTTCGAGCGCCACACGGAGACACCATGGATTTTCTGGAAGCGCCATCGCTGCCGTTCTATTTCAGCCCGGATCACGAGCAGTTCCGTACCAGCCTGCGGGATTTCGTGGCGCGCGAGATCACGCCGCATGTCAACGCGTGGGACGAGGCCGAGACCTTTCCGCGCGCCCTGTACGAGCGCGCCGCCGAACTGGGCGTGCAGGGCCTGGGCTATCCGGAGGCGTACGGTGGCACGCCGGCGGACCTGTTCTACCAACTGGTCGTGGCCGAGGAATTCGCGCGCTGCGGCTGCGGCGGCGTGCAGGCGTCGATGAACTCGCACAGCATCGCGTTGCCGCCCATCCTGGCCGCCGGCAGCGACGAACTCAAGCGGCGCGTCATCCCGCCAGTGCTTGCGGGCCGGAAGATTGCCGCCCTGGCGGTCACCGAACCCTCCGGCGGCTCCGACGTCGCCAGTCTTCGCACCACTGCGGTCCGCGATGGAGACCACTACGTGGTGAATGGCGAGAAGACCTTCATCACCTCGGGCATGCGGGCCGACTTCATCACCACCGCCGTGCGCACCGATCCCGCGGTCAAGGGCGCCGGCGGCATCTCGGTGCTCGTGATCGATGGCGATACCCCGGGTCTCACGCGCACCTCGCTGAAGAAGATGGGGTGGTGGAGTTCTGACACAGCGCACCTGCGCTTCGACGACTGTCGGGTGCCGGTCGCCAATCTCGTCGGCGTCGAGAACCAAGGCTTCAAGACCTTCATGAACAACTTCAACGGCGAGCGGCTGTTCATGTCGGCCCTGGCCTGCAGTCTTGCCGAAGTGTGCCTGGAGGAGGCGGTCGACTGGACCCGCCAGCGAACGACGTTCGGCGTGCCGCTGTCGCAGCGCCAGGTCGTGCGCCACAAGCTGATGGACATGACCATGCGCATCGATGCCGCGCGCACGCTCGTCTATGACCTGGCCTATCGCATCGAGCACAAGCTGGCCGACCCGGCGCGGCTGGTGGCGCGCGTGTGCCTCGCCAAGGTCCAGGCCACCCAGGCCATGCAGTTCTGCGCCGACCAGGCGGTGCAACTGCTCGGCGGCATGGGCTACATGCGAGGCACCCGCAGCGAACGCATCTACCGGGAGGTCAAGGTCATGATGATCGGCGGCGGATCGGAAGAGATCATGAAGGACCTCGCGGCACGGCAACTCGGCCTGTAGCCGCAATGAACACGACCATGAACGACACCATCGCAGACCTTCGTGCCGAGTACGCCGGCCTCGCCGATCTGGCGCGCACGCTGACGCCGGACCAATGGCGCCTGCCGAGCAAGTTCTACGGCTGGACGCCGTGGGACGAGATCGCCCACCTCTGCTTCTTCGACGAGACGGGCCAGGTCCATCGGTGGCGGCGCCGACGAGGTGATGCTTCAGATTCTCAGCAGGTTCATGGGCACCTTTCCCAAGGCCTCCTGAATCAATTTTTTTGGACCCGAATTCCATGACCGTCACGACGCACAACCCCACGCCCTTTCGCAAGATACTGATCGCCAATCGCGGCGAGATTGCCCTGCGTGTCATCCGCAGCGCGCGTGCCCTCGGCTATCGCACGGTGGCGGTCTACTCCACCGCCGACGCGAATGCGCGCCATGTGCAGGAGGCCGACCAGGCCGTCTGCATCGGCGAGCCCCTGCCGGCGCAGTCGTACCTGCGCATCCCGGGCATCATCGAGGCGGCCAGGGCGAGCGGCGCGGATGCCGTGCACCCGGGCTATGGCTTCCTGGCGGAGAACGAGGATTTCGCCCAGGCCTGCAAGGATGCCGGCCTGGTGTTCATCGGCCCGTCGGCCGAGGCGATCGTCTCGATGGGCAACAAGGCCGGCGCCAAGACGCTGATGCAGGCCGCCGGCGTGCCCTGCATTCCCGGCTACCAGGGCGAGGACCAGGGCGAGGCGCGGCTGGCGGCCGAGGCCGAACGCATCGGCTTCCCGGTGATGATCAAGGCGACCGCGGGCGGCGGCGGCCGCGGCATGCGCCTGGTGCCGGCCGGCAACGAATTCCCCGAACTGCTGCGCAGCGCGCGCTCCGAGGCGCAAAGCGCATTCGGCAACCCGGAAGTCATCCTCGAACGCGCGATCGTCGAACCGCGCCACATCGAGATCCAGGTCTTCGCCGACCGCTACGGAAATGCCATCCACCTGGGCGAGCGCGACTGCTCGGTGCAACGCCGCCACCAGAAGCTGATCGAGGAGGCGCCCTCGCCAGCGGTGGACGCCGACCTGCGTGCGCGCATGGGCGCCACCGCCGTCGCTGCGGTGAAGGCGATCCGCTACGAAGGTGCCGGCACCCTCGAGTTCCTGCTCGACAAGGACGGCAACTTCTACTTCATGGAGATGAACACGCGCCTGCAGGTCGAGCATCCGGTCACCGAATCGATCACCGGGCTGGACCTGGTCGAACTGCAGTTGCGCGTGGCTGCGGGCGAGCCGCTGCCGCTCGCGCAGGATGAGGTTCGCTTCAGCGGCCATTCGATCGAGGTCCGGCTCTGCGCGGAGGATGCCGACAAGGGCTTCATGCCGCAGAGCGGCACCATGGCGCTCTGGCAGATGCCCGCGCGCCTGCGCGTCGAGGATGCCTTGATGTCGGGTGGCGAGATCCCGCCCTTCTACGACTCGATGATTGCGAAAGTCATCAGCCATGGCCGCACGCGCGACGAAGCGCGCCGAAAGCTTGCGGCGGGCCTGGAGGACGCCGTGGCGCTGGGCGTGACGACCAACCAGGCCTTCCTGCTGCGCTGCCTGGAACATCCGGTGTTTGCCGAAGGCGGCGCGACCACCGCCTTCATCGGCCAGCACCAGGACGCCTTGCTGGCGCCCGACAGCGCCTTGCAGGATCGCGCCGCGGCACTGGCCGCCGTGCTCCTCTACGAGACCACCGGCGACCGGCGCCATCGCCCCAAGGGCCGTCGCTTCACGCACAGCCTGCCGATTTCGCTGCGATTCGACGTCGGCGGCCGTGCGACCAACGCCAGCATCGTCATCAATCGCGAGCACCGCTTCCAGGTCGTCATCGGCGAGCAGACCTTCGAGATCGACCTGACCAGCCTCGGCGAGGACGCGGTGCGCTTCGTCTGCGACGGCGTGCATGAAGGCGCGGTCTTCCATCGCGACGGCCCCTTGCTGCTGGTGCATTACCGCGGCCTTCCGGTGCGCGTGGAGGACAAGACCCGGGCCGCGTCGGCCAAGCAGGGCGATGCGGCCGGCGACGGCAAGCTGCGCGCCTCGA
Organism: Variovorax humicola; assembly: GCF_037889915.1. Taxonomy (NCBI): domain Bacteria; kingdom Pseudomonadati; phylum Pseudomonadota; class Betaproteobacteria; order Burkholderiales; family Comamonadaceae; genus Variovorax; species Variovorax humicola. Next base: position 130,096 of record NZ_JBBKZV010000005.1, read on the forward strand.
TGAACGGGCGCGTGGTGGCGGTGATGGTTGCCGTCGGCGACACCGTCGAGGCCGGCCAACCGATCGTCACGCTGGAGGCGATGAAGATGGAACACGTCCATGCCGCGCCGCTGGCCGGCAAGGTGACGGCGCTGCACGTCAAGTCCGGCGACCAGGTCGGCGCCAGCCGGGTGGTGGCGGAGATCGAAGCCACCGTGGAAACGCCCGCCGCATAGGCACGCCAGGAGACGACACCCCATGACCGAGACAAACGCCTCCGACGCCGCCGTGCTCCTGGACAAGCGCGGACACGCCCTGTGGATCACGATCAACCGGCCCGACAAGCGCAACGCCATCAACAAGGATGTCGTGGCCGGCATCCGCGAAGGCTACCGGCAGGCCCACGCCGACCCCGAGGTTCGGGTGATCGTGCTGACGGCCGCCGGGGAGAAGGCGTTCTGCGCCGGTGGCGACCTGCAGCCCGGTGCGGGCTTTGCGTTCGACCTGTCGAAGCCGAACATCGACTATGCCGACATGCTGAGGGATGCGCAGAACGCCACCTTGCCGAGCATCGCGCGCATCAACGGCGTCTGCATGGCCGGCGGCATCGGCCTGCTGTGCATGACCGACATGGCGATCGCCGCGGACAGCGCCCTGTTCGGCCTGCCGGAAGTGAAGATCGGCCTGTTCCCGATGCAGGTGCTGAGCCTGCTGCAGGCCATCGCACCGCGTCGCCTGGTGCGCGAGTGGTGCCTGACGGGCGAGCCCTTCAGCGCGGCCGAAGCCAGGGAGGGCGGCCTGCTCAACCATGTCGTGCCTGCCGCCGAGCTGGATGCGAAGACGCAGTGGCTGGTGGACCGCCTCGCGTCGAAGTCGCCCACGGCCTTGCGCCGCGGCAAGTACGCGATGCGCGCCATGGCGTCGATGTCCTTCGAGGAAGGCATCGCCTACACCGAGAGCCAGATCGCGCTGCTGGCGATGACGGAGGATGCGAAGGAGGGGCTCGCATCCTTCAACGAAAAGAGAAAGCCCGTCTGGACCGGCCGATGACGAGCGTCCGCCCCGCAGCGTCGGCCACGGCCGCAGGTGCCCACGCGGTCAGCCTGCACGCACGATCGTGTCAGCCGTGTATATGCAGCGATACCGTCACATCTGGTTACTCGAAGCTGCCTGCGAACGCGCCATTCCATCTGCTGTTCATGGGCGGCAGCATTGCGCTCGCGCTGTTCGCGCAAGGCCTCGGCAAGAGCGGGGCGCAACGCTACGTCGGGCCGCGCCAGCAACTTCGTCAGCCAGACCCTGCTGAATGCCAAGGGGAACTTCGTCGGCTGATCGCCGGCTCGGAGTCGAAGCAGGCCCGCGAGATCTCGCCGGTCCGCGGCCCCGTGATCAAGCGATGACGACACCTTCGCCCGGCCGCAGCGTGCGTGGCGGCTGCGCTGCGTCGGGCATCGCGTCGTGCGTCGACACGAGCACGCGCGCGCCATCGGCCACCAGGCCCGGAGGCAGCACGACCGCCGAGTCGCTGAAGTTGAGCGCCACCAGCAGCCGCCGCTCGCCCGCCACGCGCGCATAGGCCAGCACGCTTTCGCCGGCCTCCAGCGCCTCGTAGCGACCCTCGTGCAGCGCAGGCTCGCGCCGGCGCAATGCAATGAGCCGACGGTACAGGTTGAGCATCGACGACGGCGCGTTGCGCTCCACCTCGACATTGCACGTGGCCCATTCATCCCCGAGCCGCAGCCACGGCGTGCCCTGCGTGAAGCCTGCATGGCGCTCGTCGCCGCACCACTGCATCGGCGTGCGCTGCGGATCGCGGCCGAGCCCCTTGCCCGGCACGTTCTTCTCGAACGGGTCCTGCACTTCTTCAGGCGGGATCAGCGCGTCGGTCATGCCGAGTTCGTCCCCGTAGTAGAGCGTGGGCGTGCCGCGCAAGCTCAGCAGCAGCATCGCGGCGAGCCGCGCATGCAAGGCACCGACCCGGCTGGCGATGCGAGGCTTGTCGTGGTTTCCGATGACCCAGTTCGGCGCGGCGCCGGGCGGCAGCGCCGCCTCGTAGGCGCGCACGATGCGGTCGAGGGCGGCGGCCTGCCAGTCGGCGCCGATGAGCTGGAAGTTGAATGGCAGCTGTACGCCCTGCAGCAGGCCCTGGCCGTCGCTGCCGTAGTAGGCCATGAGCCGCGCGAGCGGCAGGTACAGCTCTCCGATCAGCACGCGCGAGGATGCTGCGTCGCTGAAGGCGTCGGCCACGCGCCGCATCTCGCGCGCGATCTCCTGCACCTCGGGCCGGTCGGTGGTGTAGAGCGGCAGCAGGCGGTGCGCCGCATCGCCACCGGCCACGAAGTGCGGATTGGCCGGGTTGTCGCGGAACTGATCGTCCTTGATCAGGTGGTAGAGCACGTCGATCCGGAAGCCGTCCACGCCGCGCCGCAGCCAGAAGCGCATCGCGTCGTACATCGCAGCGCGCACTTGCGGGTTGCGCCAGTTCAGGTCCGGCTGCTGCGGGAGGAAGGAATGGCAGTAGTACTGGCCCGTTGGCACATCCAGCGTCCATGCCGGTCCGCCGAAGTTGCTGAGCCAGTTGTTGGGCGGGCTGCCGTCCGGCGCCGGGTCGCGCCAGAGGTACCAGTCGCGCTTCGGATCCGCTCGGCTGCGCCGGCTCTCGATGAACCAGGGGTGCTGGTCCGAGCTGTGGTTGGGCACGAAGTCGAGGATGAGCTTCAGTCCCCGGGCCTTGGCCTGCTCCATCAACACATCGAAGTCGGCCAGGCTGCCGAAGCGCGGGTCGATGGCGCAGTAGTCGGATATGTCGTACCCGAAGTCGGCCATCGGTGAGGGGTAGATCGGCGAGATCCAGACGGCATCGACGCCCAGGTCCACCAAATAATCGAGCCGGCGGCAGATGCCGGGCAGGTCGCCGATGCCATCGCCATCGCTGTCCTGGAACGAGCGCGGATAGACCTGATAGACGATTCCGTTCTTCCACCAGTCGTCGGCCGGCATCCGCATCCTTTGTTTGCCTGTTTGTTCATTCATTCGTCACGACAGCCATTGTGCAGAAGGAGCCATTTCGATGATCAACGACCTCTGGTACAAGAACGCGCTGGTCTACTGCCTCTCGGTCGAGACCTTCATGGACGCCAACGGCGACGGCTGCGGCGACTTCGAGGGCCTCGCGCGCCGCCTCGACTACCTGCACGGCCTCGGCGTCACGACGGTGTGGCTGATGCCGTTCCAGACCTCGCCCGGCCGCGATGGCGGCTACGACGTCGCCGACTACTACAACGTGGACCCGCGCTTCGGCACCCTGGGCGATTTCGTCGAATTCACCCACGGCGCGGCGCAGCGCGGCATGCGCGTGCTGATCGACCTGGTGGTCAACCACACCTCCGACCAGCACCCTTGGTTCCAGGAGGCGCGCAAGAACCGCCATGGCAAGTACCACGACTGGTACGTCTGGTCCGACAAGAAGCCGGCCGATGCCGACGAGGGCATGGTGTTCCCCGGCGTGCAGAAGTCGACCTGGAGCTTCGACCGGCTGGCCAGGCGCTGGTTCTTCCATCGCTTCTACGACTTCCAGCCCGACCTCGACACCTCCAACCCGCTGGTGCAGGCCGAGATCCTGAAGATCATGGGCTTCTGGACACAACTCGGCGTGTCGGGATTCCGGATGGACGCGGTGCCCTTCGTGATCGCGCAGAAGGGCGCAGCGGTGAAGCGGCACAAGGAGCAGTACGACATGCTGCGCAACTTCCGCGAGCTGCTGCAGTGGCGCCAGGGCGACGCGATCATCCTCGGCGAGGCCAACGTGCTGCCGAAGACCGACATGGCCTACTTCGGCGAGGAGGGCGAGCGGCTGCACATGATGTTCAACTTCCAGGTGAACCAGAACCTCTTCTATGCGCTGGCCTCGGGCGACAGCCGCCCGCTCGCGAAGGCGCTGGCCGCGACGCGCCCGCGCCCCGCCACCTCGCAATGGGGCATGTTCCTGCGCAACCACGACGAGCTCGACCTCGGCCGCCTGAGCCCGGCGCAGCGCCAGCGCGTGTTCGACGCCTTCGCACCCGACAAGTCGATGCAACTCTACGACCGCGGCATCCGCCGGCGCTTGGCACCGATGCTCGGCAGCGACCGGCGCCGGCTCGAGCTCGCCTACAGCCTGATGCTGACGCTGCCCGGCACGCCGGTGCTGCGCTACGGCGACGAGATCGGCATGGGCGACGACCTGAGCCTGCCCGAGCGGCTGTGCGCACGCACGCCGATGCAATGGTCGACCGAGCCGCACGGCGGCTTCACGGCCGGCCGGAAGCCGGTGCTGCCGGTGATCAGCGGCGGTGCCTACGGCTACGAGCACGTCAACGTGGCGGCGCAACGGCGCGATGCCGACTCGCTGCTCAACTGGATGGAACGCGTGATGCGCATGCGCAAGGAGATCCCCGAAGTCGGATGGGGCGACTTCGAGGTGCTGGCCCAGCCGCATGCCACGGTGCTCGCGATGCGCTACACGTGGCGCAACAACGCGGTGCTGTTCGTGCACAACCTGGCGGCGGACCCGCTGGAGTTCGAGCTGGGCGCACGGCAGATCGGCGAGGGGTCGGAGCTGCTGGTCAACCTGCTGTCGGAAGCGCACAGCAAGGTGGACGGCAAGGGTCGGCACTGCATGCTGCTGGAGCCCTACGGCTATCGCTGGTTTCGCGTGGGCGGGCTGGACTACCTGCTCAAGCGGAGTGCCGTATGAAGGCCTGTCAGGAGGGTCGCAGTTGCACGACCCTCATCGGCGGGACACATCCATGCAGTCGAACACGACGTCGGGCTGCTTCGCCCGCGTCACTGCGCGGTGATCGAGTGGCGATCCTTGTCACTGCCCGAACAGCCGCGCGATGCCCCCGCGCGCGAACACGGCCCGTGGCCGTTGCCGATCGTGCTGCTCCACGGATGCCTCGATTCATTGCACGCCTGCCAAGCTCAGCGCTGCTCGCTCGGTCAGCCCGCTGCTCGGTCAGCCCGCTGCGCGGTGTGCGTCCGGGCGGATGCGATGCAGCTCCTGCGGGCGCGACAACGGTTGCCGCGCCAAATTTGGCCGGATGGCGGCCCACGCAAACCCGCGCAGGTCCGCCTCCGGCCATGCATCGGCGGGCACATTCCAGTCGTGCTGCATCACGCGCACTTCGCGCAGGCAATGTCGAAGCAGGGCCATGTCGTTCTCCTTCGGGGGTCAGATGGCCGAGGCCAGTTCCGGCACGGCGGCGAACAGGTCGGCTTCCAGGCCGTAGTCGGCGATGCTGAAGATCGGCGCTTCCGGGTCCTTGTTGATGGCAACGATGACCTTGCTGTCCTTCATGCCGGCCAGGTGCTGGATCGCGCCCGAGATGCCGCAGGCGATGTAGAGCTGGGGCGCGACGATCTTGCCGGTCTGCCCCACCTGCAGGTCGTTGGCGGCATAGCCGGCATCGACCGCCGCCCGGCTGGCGCCGAGGGCGGCACCGAGCTTGTCTGCCAGCGGTGTCAGCACCTCGCCGAACTTCTCGCGCGATCCCAGCGCCCGCCCACCGGAGACCACTACCCTGGCCGCTGCCAGTTCCGGCCGGTCGTTGGGCATGATCTCGCGACCGACGAAGCGGCTCTTGCCGCAGTCGGCCACGGCCTCGCGCGATTCGATCGGCGCGGCGCCGCCGTCCTGCGCGGCGGCATCGAAGCCGGTGCTGCGCACGGTCGCGAGCTTGATCGCGTCGCGGCTGCGCACGGTGGCGAGCGCATTGCCGGCATGGATCGGCCGCTCGAAGGTGTCCGGCGCGACCACGCGGGTGATCTCGCTGAGCTGCGCCACGTCGAGGCGGGCGGCCACGCGCGGCGCGATGCCCTTGCCGCTGGAGGTGGCGGCCAACAGCACATGGCTGTAGCCCGGTGCCAGCGCCAGCACCTGGGCCGCCATGTTCTCGGCGCCTTGCGATGCGAGATGCGGCGCATCGACATGCAGCACCCGGGCGACGCCGGCGATGCTTGCCGCGGCCTGTGCCACCGCGCCGGCATTGGCGCCGGCCACCAGCACATGCACCTCGCTCGCGCATTGCGCGGCGGCAGTGACGGCGTGGAGCGTCGCGGCCTTGAGGGTGTGGTTGTCGTGCTCGGCCAGCACCAGCGATTTAGAGAGCGTCGTCATGTTCAGATCACCTTTGCTTCGTTCTTGAGGCAAGCCACCAGCGCAGCCACGTCGGGCACCTTGATGCCGGCACCGCGCTGTGGCGGCTCGCTCACCTTCAGCGTCTCGAGGCGCGGCGCGATGTCGACGCCCAGGCCGGCCGCGGGCAGCACGTCCAGCGGCTTCTTCTTGGCCTTCATGATGTTGGGCAGCGTCACGTAGCGCGGCTCGTTCAGGCGCAGGTCCGTGGTCACCACGGCGGGCAGTTCCAGGGCCAGGGTCTCCAGGCCGCCATCGATCTCGCGCGTGACGCTCAGCAGGCCGTGGGCCGCTTCCAGCTTGCTGGCGAAGGTGGCCTGGCCCCAGTCGAGCAGCGCGGCCAGCATCTGGCCGGTCTGGTTGCAGTCGTCGTCGATGGCCTGCTTGCCGAGGATCACGAGTTGCGGCTGTTCGCGCTCGACCACCGACTGGAGCAGCTTGGCGACGGCCAGCGGCTCCAGCGCATCGGCCGTCTCGACCAGGACCGCGCGGTCCGCGCCGAGCGCCATGGCCGTGCGCAGCGTTTCCTGGCAGGCCGGGCTGCCGCAGGAGACCGCGACGACTTCGCTGGCCAATCCCTTTTCCTTGAGCCGCACCGCTTCCTCGACGGCGATCTCGTCGAAGGGGTTCATGCTCATCTTGACGTTGGCCAGATCGATGCCGCTGCCATCGGCCTTCACGCGCACCTTCACGTTGAAGTCGACCACGCGCTTCACTGCCACCAATACCTTCATCACCATGCCTGCCTTTCCTGTGTGTCGCAAAGATAGGCCGGCGGCCCGAACTTTTCCCCACCCCAGAGGAGGGGGCGGGGGCCGGGGAGGGGTGCCGGCCCCCTCCAAACACGGGGTGAATTGGCCTGGACCGCTGCGTAACCTGACTCCCATTCAACAAGCGGCGCCGCCGCCATAGGAGATCGAGGAATGAACGTTGCGTACGAAGTGAAGGGCCCCGTGGGCTGGATGACGATGACCCGGCCCAAGGCCATGAATGCGCTGGACCGCGGGATGGTCGATGGCATGACGGCACAACTGCGCGCCTGGCAGAACGACCCTGCCGTGCGGGTGGTCGTGATCACGGGCACCGGTCCGGCCTTCTGCGCCGGCGCCGACCTCAAGCAGGCGAGTGCCCCCGCCGAGCCCGGCGAAATGGACTTCCTGGACGCCATCGTCGCCTTCTTCAACGTGCTGCGCAGCTACGAGAAGCCGGTGATCGCGGCCGTCAACGGCATGGCGCTGGCCGGCGGCCTGGAAGCCGTGATGTGCTGCGACATCGTGCTGGCCGCGCAGAGCGCGCGCTTCGGCGACGCGCACTCCAACTTCGGCGTGTTCCCCGGCGGCGGCGGCGCCGCCATCCTGCCGCGCAAGGTCCCGGCCAACGTGGCCAAGTACCTGCTGTTCACCGGCGACGCGGTCCCGGCTTCTGACATGAAGACCTGGGGCCTGGTCAACGAAGTGGTGGCCGATGCCGAACTGGCCGCCCGCGCCCAGGCGCTGGGCGAGAAGCTCGCCGCCAAGAGCCCGGTGGTGCTGAAGCGCATGAAGCGCGTGGCCAACCAGGCCGCCGACAAGCTGCAGGCCGACGCGCTGCGCGACGAGGAGCTGGAACTGCGCAACCACCAGCGCTCGTGGGACATCCAGGAAGGCCTGCGCGCCTTCACCGAAAAGCGCAAGCCCGAGTTCCGCGGCTACTGATCGACCACCACCCAACTCACAGCAAACAGGACAGACACAGCATGGAAAACATCTACATCGTCGGCGTCGGCATGACCCCCTTCGGCCGCCACATGGACAAGAGCATCAAGCAACTCACCGCCTGGGCGGTGGAGGATGCGCTGAAGGATGCGAATTGCGACCGCAAGCACGTGCAGGCCGCCTTCTTCGGCAACACCACGCAGGGCCACTTCGAGGGCCAGCAGATGATCCGCGGCCAGGTCGCGCTGCTGCCGCTGGGCTTCGACAGCATCCCGATCTTCAACCTGGAAGCGGCCTGCGCCTCCTCCAGCCACGCCTTCAACCTGGCCGTCACGCAGCTGAAGGCGGGCGCCGCCGACGTGGTGCTGGCCGTGGGCGCCGAGAAGATGTACACCAAGGACAAGGCCAAGATGTTCTCGTGCTTCGAGTCGGCATGGGACCTGCAGACCTTCGATGACAACGTCGGCTACCTGAAGGACATGGGCAAGGACATCGTGCCCCCGCCCGGCAGCCAGTCCGACAAGCCCTACAGCCCCTTCATGGACGTCTACGCGGCGCTGGGCCGCGGCTTCATGTCGCGCTACGGCATCACGCAGCGCCAGATCGCGGCCGTGGCGTCCAAGAACCACGGCCACTCGGTGCACAACGAACGCTCGCAGTACCGCATGCCCATGACCATCGAGGAAGTGCTGTCGGCCGCCCCGATCACCTACCCGATCACGCTGCCCATGTGCTCGCCGATTTCCGACGGCGCCTCCGCCGCGATCCTGTGCACCGAATCCGCGCTGAAGAAGTACGGCTTCGACCGCAAGCGCGCCGTCAAGGTGCTGGCCAGCGTGGTGCGCTCGGCTTCGGCCCGTTCCTACGACGACTACGAGAACGGCTGCACCAAGCAGGCCGCGAAGAAGGCCTTCGAAGTGGCCGGCATCGCGCCGAGCGAGATCAACGTGGCCGAGCTGCACGACGCCTCGGCCGTGGGCGAGCTGATGCTGTTCGAAGGCATCGGCCTGGGCGAGGAAGGCATGAGCGGCGTGTGGGCCGAGCGCGGCGAGACCACCATCGGCGGCAAGCTGCCGGTCAACCCCTCGGGCGGCCTGGAATCCAAGGGCCACCCGATCGGCGCCACCGGTCTCGGCCAGATCTTCGAACTCGTCGAGCAGCTGCGCGGCAACTGCGGCCCGCGCCAGGTCGAGGGTGCGCGCTTCGCCCTGCAGGGCAACGGCGGCGGCCTGTGGCGCGTGGAAGAAGCCACCGAGCACATCGCCATCTTCGGCCGCGACTGAGCCCGGCAACCAACAGGAAACACACCATGTACACGATTCAACCCACCGAAGAGCAGCGCGCAGCCGTCGACAGCTTCCGCAAGTTCCTCGAATCCGAAGTGCGCCCTATCGCCAAGGAATACCGCGACCGCCACATCCCCAAGGAAAAGATGCGCGAGATCACGCAGGGCATTGCCGAGTTCGGCCTGCCCGGCGCCAGCCTGCCGGAGGAATTCGGCGGCATGGGCCTGTCGATGGTCACCGAAGGCATGCTGTTCGAGGAGCTGTGCGCCGTCTCGCTCGACATCGGCCTGTGCGTGATGATCAACAAGGGCCTGCCGGCCTTCCTGGCCTCGCTGCCGTCCGAACAGCATCATCTGCGCGACAAGTACCTGGCCGACGTGCTGGCCGGCCGCACCTTCGGCGGGGCCTGCATCAGCGAGCCGGATGTCGGCTCCAATGTTGCCGACATCAAGACCACGGCCAGGCGCGACGGCGACCACTACATCATCAACGGCGAGAAGACCTGGATCTCCAACGGCCACTATTCCGACTGGCTGATCGTCACCGCCCGCACCGGCCCGAATTCGCTGACGCACTTCCTGGTCGACCGCAAGGAGCACGGCTATGAAACGCGCAACATCGACAAGATCGCGCTGAACGGCCAGTCCACCGCGCAGGTGTTCTTCACCGATTGCCGCGTGCCGGCCAGCAACATCCTGTGGGCGGAAGGCGAGGCGCTGAAGAACACGATGAAGATCTTCGAGAAGGCGCGTGCCAACGTCGGCATGCTGTCGGTGGGCATTGCGCGGGCCTCGCTGGAGTGCTCCATCGCCTATTCGAAGGAACGCAAGCAGTTCGGCAAGCCGATCGCGGCGCACCAGCTGATCGCCGCCAAGATCGCCGAGATGGCGACCAAGGTCGACGCGGCGCGCCTGATGTGCTTCCGCGCCTTCTCGATGATGGACGACGGCATCCGCTGCGACGTGCAATCCTCGATGGCCAAGTGGTTCGCCACCGAGATGGCGGTCAAGGTGTGCCGCGATGCCGTGCAGATCCATGGCGGCAATGGCCTCACCAAGGAATTCGATGTCGAGCGCCTGGCGCGCGAAGCCATCGTGATCCCGATCCCCGACGGCACCACCGAGATCCAGAAGCTGATGATCTCGCGCGCGCTCACCGGCATCGGCGCCTTCGTCTGAACCAAAAGGAAGGAAATCCATGACGCAGAAGATCGTCGTCGCCGGGGTCGGCATGATCCCGTTCAAGAAGCCGGGCGCCAGCGAGACCTACCCGGTGATGGGTGCCCAGGCCGTGCGCCTGGCGCTGGCCGACGCCCGCGTCGGCTACGAGTCCATCGAGCAGGCGTATGCGAGCTACATCTACGGCGATTCGATCTGCGGCCAGCGCGTGCTCTACGACGTCGGCATGACCGGCATCCCGATCATCAACGTCAACAACAACTGCTCGAGCGGCTCCACCGCGCTCTACCTGGCGCGCCAGGCGATCGCCAGTGGCGAAGTCGACATCGTGCTGGCGGTGGGCTTCGAGCAGATGAACCCGGGCGCGCTGGGCTCGAACTTCGCGGACCGGCCGAACCCGACCGAGCGCTTCATGCACGAGGTCGATGCGCTGCTCGGCGGCAAGGACGGGATCCCGCCCGCGTTGCGCATCTTCGGCGGCGGCGGGCTCGAGCACATGCGTCGCTTCGGCACGCCGATGGAAACCTTCGCCAAGATCCGCGCGAAGGCCAGCCGCCATGCGGCCAACAACCCGATGTCGGTGTTCCGCAAGATCGTGACGCCTGAAGAGGTGATGGCCGACCAGGTCGTGTGGCCCGGCGTCATGACCCGCCTGATGGCCTGCCCGCCGACCTGCGGCGCCGCGGCCGTCGTCCTGTGCAGCGAGGCTTATGCGAAGAAGCACGGCCTGGACACGCGCGTCTGGATCGCCGCGCAAGCCCTGACCACCGACGGCGCCGAGACCTTCCAGTCGGGCGACATGCGCGACCTGGCCGGCTACAGCATGTCGCGCGCAGCCGCCAACAAGGTGTACGAGGCGGCCGGCATCAGCGCCGAGGACGTCGACGTGGTGGAGCTGCACGATTGCTTCGCCCACAACGAACTGATGACCTACGAGGCGCTGGGCCTGTGCCCCGAGGGCGGTGCGCAGAAGTTCGTGGACGATGGCGACAACACCTACGGCGGCCGCTTTGTCGTCAATCCGTCGGGCGGGCTGCTGTCCAAGGGCCATCCGATCGGTGCCACGGGTCTTGCGCAATGCACGGAGCTGGTGCAGCAACTGCGCGGCAATGCGCAAGAGCGCCAGGTCAGCGGCGCGCGCGTCGCACTGCAGCACAACGTCGGCATCGGCGGTGCGGCGGTCGTCACCATGTACCGCAACTGAGGCAACACGAGCGTATGCATTTCCATACCGATCCCGGCCTCGAGGTTTTCCGCCAGGAGGTCCGGCAGTTTCTCGCGCAGCACCTGCCGCCGGAGCTTCGCGGCCGCCCGCGCAGCACGCGCTCTCCGGTGCCGGAAGTGACGCGCTGGCAGCGCATTCTCAACGGGCGGGGCTGGGGCGCCCCCTACTGGGCCAAGGAGCACGGCGGCACCGGCTGGTCGGTGCAGCAGATCCTGGTGTTCGACGAGGAATGCGCGGCCGTCGGCACGCCGAGCCTGGACGGCTTCGTGCACAAGCTGCTCGGCCCGGTGCTCAACGAGTTCGCGACGCCGCAGCAGAAGAGCCAGCACATGGCGGCGGTGCTCAACGGCGAGCGGCTGTGGTGCCAGGGCTTTTCCGAGCCCGGCTCGGGCTCCGACCTGGCCTCGCTGCGCACGCGTGCCGAGCGCGACGGCGACCACTACGTGGTCAACGGCCAGAAGATCTGGACCAGCTATGCGCACGAGTCCGACTGGATCTTCCTGCTGGTGCGCACCGACGGCAGCGTGAAGAAGCAGGCCGGCATCAGCTTCCTGCTGGTGGACATGAAGACGCCCGGCATCACGGTGCGGCCGATCCGCAGCATCGACGACTGCCACCACCTGAACGAGACCTTCTTCGACAACGTGCGCGTGCCGGTGGACAACCGCATCGGCGAGGAAGGCGCGGGCTGGAGCATCACCAAGTTCCTGCTCAACAACGAGCACGCGACCACCGCGGAACTGCCGGCGCTCAAGGGCTATCTGCGCCGGTTGCGCGAGCTGGCCGCCGCACAGCGCGTCGGCCGCGAGTGGCTGGGCGAGCGGCCGGAGTTCGCGCTGCGGGTGGCGCGCATCGAGGCCGAGCTGCAGGCCATCGGGATGATGACGCAGCGCGTCGCCGCGCTGGAACAGGTGCACGACCCGGCCGCGCTCCCCCTGGGCTCGATGCTCAAGGTCCGCGGCACCGAGCTGCAGCAGCGCATCACCGAATGCCTGGTCGAGGCGCTGGGCGACTACGGCGCGGTGGCCTATGCGCACCCGCACGACCCGCTGCCGGACGGGCCGCAGTGGCCGCAGCAGGATGTCGCGCGCGGCATCGCCAACGACATGTTCTTCCGCCGCGCTTCGACCATCTACGGCGGCAGCAGCGAAGTGCAGCGCGGGATCGTCTCGAAGCTGCTCTTCCAACTTTGACAGGCACTGGCCATGGATTTCAAACTGGATTCGGAGCAGCAACTGTTGCAGGACAGCGTGCGCCGCTTCATCGACAAGGCCTATGGCTTCGAGGCGCGCGCTGCCATGCTGAAGGCGCGCGAGGAAGGCCGCCACTGGCTGACCTTCGCCGACAACGGCTGGCTGGCCGCGGCACTGCCCGAGGCATTCGGCGGGCTCGGCGGGACGCTGGTCGACACCGCCATCATCGCGCATGAGTTCGGCCGCGGCCTGGTGATCGAGCCCTGGCTCGGCTGCGCCGTGCTGGCCGCGCAGACGCTCGTGGCCGGCGGCAGCGCGGCGCAGCAGGAACAACTGCTGCCGTTGCTGTCCGATGGCAGCCGGCGCATCGCGCTGGCCTACAGCGAGCCGCAGTCGCGCGGCATGCCGGGGCCGGTGGCCCTGCAGGCGCAGCCGGTGGGCGGCGGCCATGTGCTGAGCGGCCGCAAGTCGCTGGTGCTTGGCGCACGCGACGCCGACGCCTTCATCGTCTCGGCGCGCGCCTCGAACAAGTCTGCGACCTCCGACGACATCACGCTGCTGCTGGTCGATGCCGACAGTGCAGGCCTGCAACGGCAGGCACTGCCCCTGCACGATGGAAGCTGGGCCGAGGAACTGGTCTTCCGGGATGTGCACGTCGGCGCCGACGCGGTGCTCGGCATGCCCGGGCAGGGGCGTGCGGCGCTTCAGGCCGGGCTTGCGCATGCCACCGTCGCGCTGTGCGCGGAACTGGTGGGCGTGATGGAGAAGGCCATCGAAGTCACGGCCGACTACCTCAAGGCACGCCAGCAGTTCGGCGTGCCCATCGGCAGCTTCCAGGTCTTGCAACACCGCATGGCCGACATGGCGGGCGAGATGGAGCTCGCCCGCTCGATGCTGTTCGCGGCGCTGGCGGCGGTCGAGAATGACGATGCCGGAACGCAGCAGAAGACGCTGTCGGCCGCCAAGGCCCTGGTCGGGCGCGCGGCCAGGACGGTGTGCGGCCAGGCCATCCAGCTGCACGGCGGCATCGGCATGACCGAGGAGTACCTCATCGGCCACTACTTCAAGCGCGCCGTGGTGGCCGACCTGCTGCTGGGCAGCAGCGAACGGCACGAGGCGGCCTGTGCCGCCGCCCTGGAATTCATCGAACCGGCAGGATGGATATGACAGCCAATCAAAAGGGCCCGCTCGCCGGGCTGCGGATCCTCGAAATCTACGGCATCGGTCCCGTGCCCTTCTGCGGCATGCTGCTGGCCGACCTGGGCGCCGACGTGGTGCTGGTCGACCGCGCCGAGTCGAACCCGGAGAACCTGGACCTCGGCAAGCACACGGTGGTGAACCGCGGCAAGCGCTCCATCGCGCTGGACCTCAAGAATCCGCAGGACGTCGAGACGCTGCTGGGCCTGGTCGAGCACTGCGACGCCTTGATGGAGGGCATGCGCCCCGGGGTCATGGAGCGCCTGGGGCTCGGCCCCGATGTGTGCCTGGCACGCAACCCCCGGCTCGTGTACGGCCGCATGACCGGCTGGGGCCAGAGCGGCCCGCTCGCGCATGCCGCCGGGCACGACATCAACTACCTGGCCCTCTCGGGCGCACTCTGGTATTCGGGCCAGCCGGGCGAGGCGCCGATGACGCCGCCCAGCCTCCTGGGCGATGTCGGCGGCGGTTCGATGTACCTGGCGATCGGCCTGCTGGCCGCGGTGATGAGCGCGCGCGCCACGGGCCTGGGGCAGGTGGTCGATGCGGCCATCGTCGACGGCAGCGCGAACATGATGAACCTGCTGATGGGCCTGAAGTCGGCCGGGCAGTTCAGCAACGAACGCGGCCAGAGCATCCTCGATGGCCCGCACTGGTACCGCACTTACCGCTGCGCGGACGGCCACTTCATCACGGTCGGCGCGCTGGAGCCGAAGTTCCATCGCCTGCTGATCGACAAGCTGGGCCTGGCAGGCGATCCGGACTACGCGAAGCCGCACGACAGCGCGCGCTGGCCGCAGTTGCACGAGAAGTTCAGGGCGCTCTTCGCGAGCCGCACGCGCGACGAGTGGTGCGCGCTGCTCGAAGGCAGCGATGCCTGCTTCGCACCGGTGCTCGATCCCGACGAGGCGGCCCGCCATCCGCACATGGCGGCGCGCGAGGTCTACGGCACCATCGACGGCGTGCTGCAGGCCAACCCGGCACCGCGCTTCTCGCGCACGCCGGGGCAAGCGGGCAGCGTGCCGCGGCGCGGTGAGCACCAGCAGGCCGTGCTCGCAGACTGGGCGAAGGCGCGATGAGCTATCGCTCGATCTTCCGGCCGGGGCTGTTCGATGGTCGCGTGTATATCGTGACCGGCGGCGGCAGCGGCATCGGCCGCTGCACCGCGCACGAACTGGCCTCGCTGGGCGCGCAGGTCGCCATCGTCGGCCGAGACCCCGGCAAGCTGGCGCGCGTGGCGGCCGAGATCGCCGCCGAGGGGCATCGCGCGTCGACCTACGCCTGCGACATCCGCGACGAGCCCTCGGTGATCGCGACCGTCGAGGCGGTGCTGGCCGCGCATGGCCGCATCGACGGCCTGGTCAACAACGCGGGCGGGCAGTATTTCTCGCCGCTCAAGGACATCACGACCAAGGGCTTCGAGGCGGTGGTGCGCAGCAACCTCACCGGCGGCTTCATCTTCATGCGCGAGGTGTACGCGCGCTGGATGGAGCACCACGGCGGCGCCATCGTCAACATCACCGCCGACATGTGGAACGGACTGCCGGGCGTCGCCCATTCGGGTGCCGCGCGCGCGGCGATGACTTCGCTGACCGAAACCGCGGCCTGCGAATGGTCCGGCGCGGGCGTGCGCGTGAACAGCGTGGCGCCGGGCCTGATCGCTTCCAGCGGCTTCGACAACTACACCGGCGAGGTCGCGCGCGATATCCTGGGCTATGTGCGCGCCATCCCGGCGCAGCGCTTCGGCAACGTCGCCGAGGTCGCTGCGGCCATCGCGTTCCTGCTGTCGCCGGCGAGTGCCTTCATCAATGGCACCTGCCTTCGCGTGGACGGCGCAGCTCCCAATGCACGCCGTTCCTGGCCGCTGCAAGCGCATTCGCGCAGCGAGCCCTTCAACGGTTTCCACCTCGACTCGCTGCCGCAACTGCTGAAGTAGGCAGCGCCACCCGATCAAAAGAAAGAGACAAATGCACGACTCCACCTCCGCCACCCTGCTGCATCGCTTCCTGCATTGGGAACAGGCTCAGCCCGATGCCATCTACATGACCGAGCCCCGTCCGGACGGCAGCGTGGTCGACTACACCTGGCGCGAGGTCGGCGACCAGGCCCGGCGCATGGCCGCCTACCTGAAGTCGCTCGACCTGCCGCCGGCCAGCAACATCGCGATCCTCGGCAAGAACAGCGCGCACTGGCTGATGGCCGACCTGGCGATCTGGATGGCCGGGCATGTCTCGGTGCCGCTGTATCCCACGCTGAGCGTCGATACCGCGCGCTACATCTTCGAGCACTGCAACACGCGGCTGGTCTTCGTCGGCAAGCTCGATGTCAAGACGGAAGGCTGGAACGAACTGCGCAAGGCCGTGTCGGCGGACCTGCCGGTCGTGGCCTTGCCGATGTCGCCGGCGACCGAGGCGCCGCAGTGGGAGTCCATCACTGAAAGCATCCAGCCCCTGCGGGACGTCCATCTCCCTGCGCCGGCCGACCTGGCCACCATCATGTACACCTCGGGCACCACCGGAAAGCCCAAGGGCGTCATGCACAGCTTCGGCGGCATGATGACCTATGCGTTGGGCGCCGGCGAGTTCTGCGGCACGAACACCCAGGACCGCGTGCTGTCCTACCTGCCGCTCGCGCACGCCGCCGAGCGCACCTTCATCGAAGCCAACTCGCTGTGCCACGGCACGCACGTGTTCTTCAACGACAGCCTGGAGACCTTCACGCAGGACCTGCTGCGCGCACGGCCCACGCTGTTCATCTCGATGCCGCGGTTGTGGACCAAGTTCTATGGCGCCGTCTGCGCCAAGCTGCCGCAAAGCGCGCAGGCCCTGCTGCTGGAGCCGTCGGAGGCGTCGGCCGCATTGAAGAAGCAGGTGCTCGGGATGCTGGGGCTGGACGCGGTCCGCATGGCGTTCACCGGCTCCGCGCCGCTGCCGGTCGACATCGTGGCCTGGTACCGCAACCTCGGCCTGGAGCTGCTGGATGCCTATGGCATGACGGAGGACTTTGCCTGGTCGCACTACGCGCGTCCCGGCGAGGTTCGCGTCGGCTACAGCGGCACGCCGCTGCCCGGGGTGGAACGCCGCATCGACAGCACCGGCGAGATCCTGATCAAGACGCCGACGCGCATGATGGGCTACTACAAGCAGCCCGAGTTGACCGCCGAAAGCATGACCGCGGATGGCTTCTTCCGCACCGGGGACCGCGGGGAAGTGGATGAGCAGGGCCGGCTGAAGATCACCGGCCGGGTCAAGGAGCTGTTCAAGACCAGCAAGGGCAAGTACGTGGCGCCCGCGCCGATCGAGAACAAGTTGACGCACCCGAAGCTGGAGGCCGTCTGCGTGACCGGGCCCGGCCATCCGCAGCCCTTCGCGTTGATGCTGCTGCTGCCCGATGCGCACAAGGAGCTCGAGGATGCGAGAGGGCAGGGCGCACTGGGCGCGGAACTCGAAGACCTGCTGGAGCACGTGAACGCCACCCTGGAGTCCCACGAGCAGCTGAGCCATGCGGTGGTGGTGAAGGACCGCTGGTCCGTCGACAACGGCTTCCTGACGCCGACGCTGAAGATCCGGCGCAATGCCATCGAGGAGGTCTACCTTCCGCGCGCACAGGGCTGGGCCGACCTCGGCCGCAAGCTCATCGTGGAGTAAGGCGGCCACCAGAACCGTGGCACTCGGCCCCGCGTCGAGATCCTCAGTGGGCCATGGCCTTCTCCCATGGCGCACGCCGCGCCCAGAAACATATGAACCGCCTCCCTCTCCTCGCCTTCCTGGCCTTCGCCATCGCGGCCGGCGCGCACGCGGCCGATGACGGCCCGGCGCCGGCCAGCCGCCCCGCCAGCGAGTTCACGGCCAGCCGGAACGCTGCCGTCCTGAACGAACTTCCCTTCGCCGATCGCGCCGACTACGAGGCCGCCAGGCGCGGCTTGGTCGCCCCCTTCGAGGGGCAGGTCAGGAGCGCCGACGGCAAGGTCATCTGGAACACCGGCGCCTATGACTTCCTGCGCCAGGACAAGGCGCCCGATTCGGTGAATCCGAGCCTGTGGCGGCTGGCGCAACTCAACGCGAATGCGGGCATCTTCAAGGTCACCGACCGCGTCTACCAGGCGCGCGGCATGGACCTGGCCAACATGACGATCATCGAAGGCGACGCCGGCCTGATCGTGATCGATCCGCTGACCGTCGCCGAGTCGGCGCGTGCGGCCATCGACCTCTACTACCAGAACCGGCCCCGCAAGCCCGTCGTGGCGGTGATCTACACGCACAGCCATGCGGACCATTTCGGCGGCGTGCGCGGCGTCGTCGACGAAGCCGATGTCAAGGCCGGCAAGGTGAAGATCTACGCGCCCGCCGGCTTCATGGCGCACGCGATCAGCGAGAACGTGTTCGCCGGCACGGCGATGCTGCGGCGCGGGCAGTACCAGGGCGGAGCGCTGGTGCCGCCCAACGCGCGCGGCCATGTCGACACCGGCCTGGGCAAGACCGCGCCGCGCGGCGGCGTGATGACATTGATTGCGCCGACCCGACTGATCGAAAAGGCCTTCGAGAGGCACGTCATCGCCGGCATCGAGATCGAGTTCCAGCTCACGCCCGACACCGAGGCGCCGTCGGAGATGAACCTCTATCTGCCCAGGCAGCGCGCGCTGTGCATGGCCGAGAACGCGACGCGGATGATGCACAACATCCTCACGCCGCGCGGCGCACTGGTGCGCGATGCCAAGGCCTGGTCGAAGTACCTGGACGACAGCCTGGTGCGCTACGGCGACAAGGCGGAAGTTCTGTTCGCCCAGCACAGCTGGCCGACCTGGGGCGGCGAGGCCATCCGCACCCTGCTGGCCGACCAGCGCGACATGTACGCCTTCATCAACGACCGCACCCTGCACCTGATGAACCAGGGGCTGACCGCGACCGAGATCTCCGAGGCCATCCAGCGGCTGCCGGGCGAGCTGGACAAGAAGTGGCACACCCGCGGCTACTACGGTTCGCTCAGCTTCAACGTGCGCGCGGTGTACCAGCGCTACCTCGGTTTCTACGACGGCAATCCGGCCAACCTCGACCCGCTGTCGCCGACCGAATCGGGCAAGCGCCATGTCGAGGCGCTCGGCGGTGCCGGCAAGGTGCTCGAGCAGATGGACGCCGCGATGAAGAAGGGCGACTACCGCTGGGCCGCGCAGCTGGGCAATCACCTCGTGTTCGCCGAGCCCGGCAACCAGGCCGCGCGCAATGCGCAGGCCGATGCGCTCGAACAACTGGGCTACCAGAGCGAGGCGGCCACCTGGCGCAACATGTACCTGGAGGGTGCACAGGAATTGCGCCACGGCGTGCCCGACTTCCCGGGGTGGGCCACCGAAGACGTCGTCAAGGCCGCCACGCCCGACATGTTCTTCGACCTGATGGCGGTGCGCCTCGATTCGGACAAGGCGCAGGGCCACGACATGACGCTGAACTGGACCTTCGACGACCTCCACAAGCCCTTCGCGCTGACCCTGCGCAATGGCGTGCTCACGCACCGCGCGGGCGCGCGGCATGCCAGGGCCGACGTGTCGGTGCGCATGAGCAAGGCCACGCTCGATCGCATCAGCCTGCGCCAGACCGATTTCCGCAGCGCCATCGAGCGCGGCGAGATCCGCCTCGAGGGCGAAGCCGGCAAGTTCGGCGAACTGCTGGGCTTGTTGTCCACCTTCAAGCTGATGTTCAATGTGGTCACGCCCTGAGGCTTGACGGACCCTGGTCCGAAGGAGAGCCGATGTCCAGCCGCAACCGCACCAAGGCGGCAGGCCCTGACGTTCTCCACGTCGAGGTGCCGGCCAGCCCGCGCAAGAAGCCGCGCCAGGCGCGTTCCGTCGTGCTGGTGGACGCGCTGAAGAAGGCCGGCTGGGAGATCCTCGAGAAGGAAGGGCGCGAGGCCTTGCAGGTGCAGTGGCTGTCCGAGCGCTCGGGCGTGGCGGTCAGCTCGATCTACGAGTACTTCCCGACCATGGATTCGCTGATCGCGGCGATCTTCGAGGACTACCGCACCGGCTTGCGGCAGGAAGTGCTCGGGAAGATCAATGCCTTGCCGCCGCAGGCGCGGCTGTTCGACGGCATCGTGCTGGCGCTCGAAAACGGCTTGGGTGCCTTGCATCGGTGGTCGAAGCTCGACTCCAAGTTGAGCATGCAGGCGGCCTATTTCGACGAATTGGTCCGGCTCGACCTGGTAAAGCCCAGGAATTTCTGGACCGCCTTTCTCATTCCGGCGCTGGTCGCGCGATTTCCCGATGAAGTCAAGGTGCGAGATCCCGAGAAAGCCGGATTTCTCGCGCACCAGATGGTGCTGGCGCTGCCGCGCGCCGTGATGCTCGAACGGCCGGAATACCTGGCCCAGGCGGACACCTGCCTGCTAATTGCAAGCGCCGTGCATGCGCTCTTGACGACGAACCCGGAATGACCCCGGAATTGCCTCTCGAAGTTGTCATTTTCTCCTTTTGAATCAATCACTTGAGCGCTTCCTGCAGGGACCCGAATCCGGAGCGGGAAAAGCGCCTCGCCACCCTACACTGACTACCAATCTCAGTGAATCGGAGTGGCGAATCAAAAATGTCTGTTGCAGAAATATCCCTCGAAGAAAAAGCGCAATTGCTGTTGAATGACCCGGCGGAATTGGCCGGTCAATCGCACCATGCCTGGAGCCATTTGCCGCGCGACGAAGTCGACGCCATGCAATTGGTCGCACTGAAAGAGCGCTTCGCGCAATTGCGCGACCGAATTCCGGTCTTGAAGAAGCTGGCCGACGGCGAAGGCGTCGAGCAGATCGACAGCGTCGACGACGTGGTGCCGCTGCTGTTCGAGCACACGGTCTACAAGTCCTACCCGCCGTCGCTGCTGGAGAAGCGCAACTTCGCCCAGATCAACCGCTGGCTGAGCCGGCTGGTGACGCCCGAGATCGCGCAGGCCATCGCCGCGGTCGACACCAGCGGCTGCCAGGGCCTGGACGACTGGTTCAACACCATGGACCAGGCGCTGCCGCAGATGCGCCTGAGCCACACCTCGGGCACCTCGGGGCTGCTCTCGTTCCTGCCGCATGCGGTGCGCGAGTGGGAGAAGGTGCTGCAGGTGCGCCGCCTGTTCGCCTGGAACTTGGACGGGCCGCAGTCGTCCCGGCCGGAACTGCACGCGGCCTTCCCGTACTTCCGCAACGGCTACCTGAGCCACCTGCGCGGCGCCGACGTGCTGGCCGAGACCCTGCTGCCCAGCGACGCGCATTTCCATGCCGCCTACCCGGCGACGCTGAGCAGCGACGTGCTGCACCTGGGCGCGCGCATCCGCGCCGCGCGATCGAAGGGCACGCTGGACAGGCTCGACATCCCGCCCGCGCTGATGGAGAAGAAGAAGGCATTCGACCAGTTGCAAGCCGACATGCCGCAGCACCTTGCCGCCTTCTTCGAGCGCATGGTGAGCGAACTGGGCGGCCAGCGCGTCTACATCTCGGCCACCTGGACGCTGCTGCACAACATGGCGCAGGCCGGCCTGGCGCGCGGCCTGGAGGGCGTGTTCGCCGCCGACTCCTACCTCAGCACCACCGGCGGCGCCAAGGGCGTGCCGCAGCCCCCGGGCTGGAAGCAGGACCTGCTGCGCTTCACCGGCGCCAAGCGCCTCATCGAGGCCTACTCGATGTCTGAAGTGCTGGCCTCGCACATGCAGTGCGAGCACGGCCACTTCCATTTCGAGCCGACCACCATCCCCTACCTGCTCGACCCCGAGTCCAGCAAGCCGCTGCCGCGCAGCGGGCGCGTCACCGGCCGCGCGGCCTTCTTCGACCTGGGCGCCGAAACGCGCTGGGGCGGCTTCATCACGGGTGACCAGGTCACCGTCGAATGGGACGTGCCATGCCCCTGCGGCCGGCCGAGCCGCTACATCGTGGGCCCGATCGAGCGCTACAGCGAACTGAACGGCGGCGACGACAAGATCACCTGCGCCGCCACCGAGGACTCGCACCGCGAGGCCATGGATTTCCTGAACAACCTGGAGGGCTGAAGCCCATGACCACGAAACCCATCGCGCCGATGATCATCCGCGGCGAGGTCATCACCGACCACCTGATCGAAGTGGGAGGCCGCGGCGGCGACCTGGCCTTCCTCACGCCCGACGCGCACCGCTATGTCGACCGCATGCCGCTCGGGCATCCGGCCCGGCTGGCCGACCTGTACAAGCTGTCGTTCGACGACATCCTCGACTATGCGGAAGCGCTGGGCCGCCAACTCGACCTGGCGAGCAACCGGCACCTGCAGGAAGCCTGCGAGCTCTCCTACCTCACCGCGCCGACCACGCCCTCGCTGGTCAAGGCCAGCTACATGGGCCTGTCGCGCATGCTGGAACGCGGCGCGATCGTCGAGGCGGTGGAGTCGACCGTCGGCATCCAGCACCTCGAGGGCTGGGTGCCGCAACGCCTGCGCGACGGCACCGAACTGGAGGTGCGCTGCTTCGGCGCGCGCACGCTGCACATCGTGGCCGGCAACGCGCCGGGCCTGTCGCTGCTGACCATCCTTCGCAACATGGTGCTGCGCAGCGACGCCATCATCAAGGCGCCCTCCAACGACCCGTTCACCGCGCTGGCCATCGCCCGCACCATGATCGACATGGCGCCCGAGCATCCGCTCACCAGGCACCTGAGCGTGGCCTACTGGAAGGGCGGCGACACGGCGTTCGAGCAGCGCCTGTACCAGCCGCAGAACATCGAGAAGATCGTCGCCTGGGGCGGCTTCGCATCGCTGAAGCACGTGACGCAGTACGTCCAGCCCGGGCTCGAGCTGATCTCGCTCGACCCCAAGCGCAGCGCCAGCATCATCGGCCGCGAGACCTTCGCGAGCGAGGCCGGGATGCGCGAGGCCGCGATCCGCCTGGCCAGCGACATCGGCGCGCTCAACCAGAAGGGTTGCGTGTGCGCGCGCGTCATCTATGCGCAAAGCGGCACCGATGCCCAAGGCATCGAGCAGCTCAACACCTTCGGCCGCTACGTCTACGAAGCGCTCGGCCAGTTGCCCGACAGCCTCAGCACCGCGCCCAAGCGCTACGACCCGGGGCTCAAGGCCCACGTCGACGCGCTGCGCCTGGACGACGAGTGGTACCGCGTGATCGGCGGCAAGGACGGGGAGGGCGCCATCATCGTCTCGCAGATCGCCGAGCCGGTGTCCTTCTCCACGCTGCTCGACGACCGCACCGCCAACCTGGTCCCCATCGACAGCCTCGACGACGTGATGGACGCCGTGGACGCCTACACGCAGACCGTCGGCGTCTACCCCGAGAGCCTGAAGAACGAGTTGAAGAACGTGCTGCCGCTGCATGGCGCGCAGCGCATCGTCTCGCTCGGCTACGCCGCCGCCATGAAGTGGGCCGGCCCGCAGGACGCGATCGAGCCGCTGCGCCGCATGGGCAAGTGGATCTGCAACCAGATCGCCTCGCCCGAAACCACGCCCGCCCCCTGGCTGCGCCCCGCTGTCCCCAGCGCCGTGCAAGCCGCCAACGAACCCTCCATCCAGGAAGCCTGAACTCCCATGACCGCCTTCACCGCCTATTGCGCCTGCGACGCGCACGCCCCGCTGGTGCCCCGCCTGTTCGAGCGCCGCGAATTGCGCGCCGACGATGTCGCCATTGCCATCCACTACTGCGGCGTCTGCCATTCCGATGCGCACCAGATCCACAACGACTGGAACAACACCGTCTACCCCTGCGTGCCGGGCCACGAGATCGTCGGCCGCGTCACCGCCGTCGGCCCGGAGGTCACGCGCTACAAGGTGGGCGACCGCGTCGCGGTCGGCTGCCTGGTCGACAGCTGCCAGCAATGCGCGCCCTGCGCCGACGGCCAGGAGCAGCACTGCCAACAGGGGCCGACCGCCACCTACAACGGCAAGGACCGCATCACCGGCGAGACCACCTACGGCGGCTATGCCGAGCGCATCGTGGTGCGCGAGAAATTCGTGCTGCGCGTGCCCGACGCGCTTGACCCGCGCTACGCCGCGCCGCTGCTGTGCGCCGGCATCACCGTGTGGACGCCGATGCGCCAGCACGGCGTGGGCAAGGGCTCGAAGGTGGCGGTGATCGGCCTGGGCGGGCTCGGCCACCTGGGCGTCAAGCTGGCGGTCGCGCTTGGTGCCGAGGTCACGGTTATCACCACCTCGGCGTCCAAGGCCGAGGACGCGCGCACGCTCGGCGCGCACCACGTGCTGCTGTCGACCGACGCCAAGGCGATGCTGGCCGCGATGAACGGCTTCGACTTCATCCTCGACACCATCCCGACGCGGCACAACGTCAACCCCTACCTGATGCTGCTGGGACGCCAGGGCGCGATGGTGGTGGTCGGCGCGATCGAACTGCTGGAGCCGGTGCATGGCGCCCTGCTGATGCGCAACAACCGCTCGCTCGCCGGCTCGCTGATCGGCGGCATCGCGGACACGCAGGAGCTGCTGGACTTCTGCGCCGAGCACCAGGTGCTGCCGCGCTGCGAAATGATCGCCATGCCCGAGATCAACACGGCCATCACGCGCATGCTCGCCAACGACGTGAAGTACCGCTTCGTGATCGACATGGCCAAGTGATGCACGTGCCGGCCTCGCGAATGGAATACCGCTACCTGCTGCTCGACGTGGCCGACAAGGTCGCCACCGTCACGATCAACCGCCCCGACAAGGGCAACGCGCTGGCGCCCGACGTGCTGGAGGAGGCCGCGTCGATGTTCAGCGCGCTGGGCAGGCGCGAGGACGTGCATGCGATCGTCTTCACCGGCGGCGAGAAGTACTTTTCGGCGGGCTTCGACCTGAATGAGATCCGCAAGCTGGAGAAGGCCTCGAACGAGGCCTATACGGCGCTCTTCCACCGCGCCTATCGGGCCGTGCTGTTCTGTCCGCAACCGGTGATCTGCGCCGTCGGCGGCCCGGCGATCGCGGGCGGCTTCGACCTGACGATGATGTGCGACATCCGCTATGCCTCGACGCGTGCGAAGTTCGGACAGCGCGAGATCGTCCTCGCGCTCACGCCCATCATGGACCCGCTGTGGCGCATCGTCGGCCTGGGCCGCGCGAAGGAAGTCGCGCTCACCGGCCGCATCTACAACGCGCAGGAAGCCGAGCGCATGGGCTATGTCAGCCAGGTGTTCCCCGAAGGCGAGCTTCTTGCCTCGGTCGAAAAAATCGCCCGCGCGATGGCCGCCAGCGACCGCACCGCGCTGGTCGAGACCAAGCGCCTGTCGAACCAGCTGCTCAACCACGACCTCGACGGCGCGATGCGCGTGCAGGAGTGGCTGTTCCGCAGCTTCATCGGCTCCGAGGAAAACCATCAACGCATCGATGCGCTGCAGGCCCAGCTGGCCGCCGCGCGCAGGAAGTGAGCAGGCCGGCATGAACGTATTGATCGTCTTCGCCCACCACGAACCGCAGTCCTTCAACGCTTCCATGAAGAACGTGACCGAGGGCGGGGTGCATGGCGAGATCGAGGACATGCTGCGTCCCAAGCCGTCCGCCGCAGGCCAACCGACCCATTGAAAGAAACGGAGACATCCCGTGGACAACGACAAACCAGCTTCCGCCGATCTGGCAGGCACGCTTCGCAGGGTGATCTGGCGGCTGATGCCCTTCCTGCTGCTCGCCATGATGGTCAACGCGATCGATCGCCTGAACATCTCCTTCGCCAAGCTGCGCATGGTGCAGGACATTGCACTGAGCGACGCCGCCTACGGCGTGGGTGCCGGCGTGTTCTACCTTGGCTACATCCTCTTCGAGATTCCCAGCAACCTGTACATGCAGCGCGTGGGCGCCCGCGCGACGCTGACGCGGATCATGGTGGTGTGGGGGCTGGTCACGGTGGCGACGGCCTTCGTCACCACCCCGAGCCAGCTGATCGCCGCGCGCTTCTTCCTCGGCATCGCCGAGGCCGGCTTCCTTCCAGGGGTGATGCTGTACCTGACCTACTGGTTTCCCGCCGCGCTGCGCGGCCGCATCGTCGCGGTGTTCCTGATCTCCGGCGTGTGCGCGGGCATCGTCTGCGGCCCGCTGGCCGGCGTGATCATGTCTCATCTGCACGGCTGGTGGGGGCTGCGCGACTGGCAGATGCTGTTCCTTCTCACCGGCGGGCCGGCGGTGCTGCTCGGGGTGTTCGGCTGGTATTGGCTGGACGACAGGCCGGGCGACGCCGGGTGGCTGGACGCCGCGCAAAAGCAGGCCATCGCCATCGCGCTGGCAGCCGGGCCGGGCGACGGCCCGGCGCGCCACGGCGGCTTTCTGCAGGCGCTGCGCGATCCGCGGATGTACCTCGCCGGGCTGGTGTATTTCTGCATCTACAGCGGCTCGAACACGGTGTCCTACTGGATGCCGACGCTGATCCGCGGCCTCGGCCTGGAGGACATGAAGTCCATCGGCATGGTGAGCAGCCTGCCCTATGCCGGTGCGGTTGCCGGCATGTACCTGCTGGGCCGCAGCTCGGACCGCCACATGGAGCGGCGCTGGCACCTGGCGCTGACCATGGCGACCAGCGCCGGAAGCTTCCTCCTGCTTGGCCTGGTGCAGGGACAGATGCTGCTGTCGGTGCTGCTCATGAGCGTCGGCGCCGCAGCCGCGCTGTCGGCGGTGTCGCTGTTCTGGACCATGCCCCCGGCGCTGCTCGGCCCGGCCGCGGCAGCCGGCGGCATCGCCGTGATCAGCAGCATGGGCAACCTGGCCGGCGTGTTCAGCCAGGTCATGGTCGGCGCGATCAAGACCTCCTCGGGCAGCCTGTACCTGGCCTTCGACGTGATCGGCGCCGTGTTGCTGCTCGGCGCGCTGGTGCTGCTGGTCGGCATCCCCGCACGCGCCCTGCACGAACGCCGACCCGGCGGCCCCTCGACCCGTCACGAACCGGCGGCCATGGCGGGCACCGTCACCGTCCCATCAACGCAGACAAGTCCATGACCATGCGCGAGAACACTGCCCCCATGAACGGTGCCGAGAGCCTGGTGAAGACGCTGCTGGCCTGCGGCGTCGACACCTGCTTCGCCAACCCGGGCACGAGCGAGATGCACTTCGTCGCCGCGCTCGACCGCATCCCCGGCATGCGCTGCGTGCTGGGCCTGTTCGAAGGCGTGGTCACCGGTGCCGCGGACGGCTACGCGCGCATGGCCGGCAAGCCGGCCGCCACGCTGCTGCATTGCGGCCCGGGCCTGGCCAACGGCCTGGCCAACCTGCACAACGCCTACCGCGCCAACACGCCGATGGTGAACATCGTCGGCGACCAGTCCACCGACCACCGCCCCCTCGATGCGCCGCTCACCGCCGACACCGAGGGCTGGGCGCGCCCGGTCTCGGTGTGGACGCGCACGGTCACGCAGGCCGCCTCCGTGGGCGCCGCCGTGGCCGCCGCTGTCCAGGCCGCGCGTGCTGCGCCCGGCGGCGTGGCCAGCCTGATCTTGCCCTCCGACGTGTGCTGGAACCCCGGTGGTGAAGTGGCCGCGCCGCTGGCGCCCATCCCGGTGCCTAGGGTTTCGCCCACCGCGGTGCAGCAGGCCACGCGCGTGCTGCGCAGTGGCGAGCCGACGCTGATCCTGCTGGCCGGCAGCGCGCTCGGCGAGGCCGCGCTGAGCCACGCCCATCGCATCGCCGCGGCGACGGGCGCGCGCCTGATGTCGACGACCTTCAATGCCCGCGTCGCGCGGGGGCGCGGGCGCTTTCACGTCGACCGTCTGCCCTATGTCGGCAAGGTGGCGCGCGACACGCTGGCGGGCATTCGCCACCTGGTGCTGGTCGGCACGGCGGCGCCGGCCACTTTCTTCGCCTATCCGGGCCAGTCCTCGCGCCCTTATCCGGAGGACGCCGTGGTCCATGTGCTGGCGCGTCCCGAGGAGGATCTGGGCGAGGCCCTGGCGCACTTGTGCGATGCGCTCGATGCGCCACCCGTGCAGGTGCCCGCTGCCCCGGCGCAGTCGCAGGAGGTCGGGCGCGGCGCGCTGAGCTCGGAGTCGGTGGCACAGGTGCTCGGCGCGTTGCTGCCCGAGCAGGCCATCGTGGTGGACGAGGCCGCCACCTTCGGCCGCGCCTTCTATCCCGGCACCCGGCATGCCGCGCCGCACGACTGGCTCAACCTGACGGGCGGCGCCATCGGCAGCGGCCTGCCGCTCGCGCTCGGCGCCGCCGTCGCCTCGCCGGGGCGGCGCGTGGTCGCGCTGCAGGCCGACGGCTCCGGCATGTACACGTTGCAGGCGCTGTGGAGCATGGCGCGCGAAAGGCTCGACGTCACCATCGTGGTGCTGGCCAATCGCAAATATGCGGTGTTGCTGCATGAACTGGCCAACGTGGGAGCCACGCCGGGCAAGACCGCGCTCGACATGCTGGATCTCGGCAACCCGGACCTGGACTGGGTCCGGCTCGCCAACGGCATGGGCGTGGAAGCGGCGCGCGCGGACGATGTGGAAGGCTTCGCCGACCTGTTCGCCATGGCCAACCGGCGCAGCGGCCCCTTCCTGATCGAACTGGTGGTCTGAGCATGGGGTCCTTCGTTGAGACGCTGCGCGGCATCGTCGGCCCCGCTGGCGTGCTGGAAGGCGACGCACTGCAGGCGCGGCTGGCCGGCAAGCCGCAGCAGCAGGCCCGCTGGCTGGTGCGGCCTGCCGATACCGCCGAGGTGAGCCAGGTGCTCGCCGCCTGCCATGCCGCAGGGGTGGCCGTGGTACCCCAAGGCGGCCTGACTGGCCTGGTGCACGCCACCGATACCCGACCCGACGAGCTGATTCTTTCGCTCGAACGCATGCAACAGCTGAGCGTGGACACGACCCAGCGGGTGCTGGTGGCGCAGGCCGGTGTCTTGCTCGAAAGCGCCCAGGCCGCGGCCGTGGCCGCTGGCCTCATGGTGCCAGTGGACCTGGGCGCGCGCGGCAGCGCCACGCTCGGCGGCATGGTCGCCACCAATGCCGGCGGCAACAGCGTGATCCGCTACGGGATGATGCGCGAGAACCTGCGCGGCCTGGAGGTGGTGCTGGCCGACGGCACCGTGCTGGACATGACGAACCAGCTCGTCAAGAACAACAGCGGGTACGACCTCAAGCACCTGTTCATCGGCTCCGAAGGCACGCTGGGCGTGGTCACCCGCGTCGTGCTGCGCCTGTGCGAGCCGCCGGCGGGTCGCGGCACGGCCCTGCTCGCGCTGCCCGGCTTCGATGCGGTCGCCCCGCTGCTGCGCCGGCTCGACCAGGCCCTGGACGGCACGCTCTCGGCCTTCGAAGTGATGTGGCAGGACTTCTACCGCACCGTGACCACGCCGCCCGCGCTGACCCGCCCGCCCCTGGCGCACGACCATCCGCTGTACGTGCTGGTCGAATGCGGCACGGCCGATGGCACCGAGCGCCTGTGCGAGATCCTCGCGGCGGCGATGGAGGAGGGGACGGTGGCCGATGCCACCATCGCCCAGAGCGAGCGCGAAGCCAAGGCGCTGTGGGCGATGCGCGATGACGTGGCGCAGTTGCGCCGCAGCGGCCCGCTGGTCGCCTACGACATCTCCCTGCGGCTGGCCGACACCGGCCCCTACATCGAGGATCTGCGTGGCGCGATCGGGCGGCGCTGGCCCGGGGCCCGCGTCTGGGCCTTCGGCCATCTGGGCGATGGCAACGTCCACGTGGCCGTGCATGTGCCGCAGCTGGACGCCGCCGGTCGCAGCGAACTCGATGGCCTCGTCTACACCCCGTTGCAGGCGCTGCGCGGCGCGGTGTCGGCCGAGCATGGCATCGGCCTGGAAAAGAAGGCATGGTTGGCAATTTCGCGCACCCCGGCCGAGTTCGCGCTGATGCGCACGCTCAAGCAAAGCCTCGACCCGCGCGGCGTACTCAACCCGGGGCGTGTGTTCGACACACCTTTGATCTGAGAGACGACGACAAATGAAAACCTCACCCACCCGTGTACCGGGCGCTGCGCCGCGGTCCGCTGCTGCGGCGGATCCGGCCCGTCGGGAATTTCTCGAAGCGGGCCTGGGCGCCGCCGCCCTCGGCCTGCTCGGCTTGCCGTTCGGCGCGGCGGCCCAATCCGGCACGCCCTGGGGCGCGGGCCAGGTGGTTCACATCATTCCGACGGCGAACCATGAGCGCTTCCTGATCAAGGCGTCGTTCAAGGCGCCCCTGGGCAGCGCCCCGCGCCTGCTGGTCGATGGCAAGCCCCACGAGGGCGTGCAAACCGATCCGCAGGGACGCTTCTGGCGCTTCGACGTGGCGGCGTTGAAGCCTGCGACGCCCTACCAGTTGCGCATCGTCGATCGGCGCGGCGCGGCGCTGTGCGACGCCTGGCCGCTGAAGACCTTCCCGGCGCCCGACACCGCGGCGCAGCGCCTTCGCATCCTGGCCTACACCTGTGCCGGCGGCTACGACGGCCCACCGCTGCGCGGCAAGACGCTGTTCCTGGACAT
Source organism: Variovorax humicola (assembly GCF_037889915.1). Taxonomy (NCBI): domain Bacteria; kingdom Pseudomonadati; phylum Pseudomonadota; class Betaproteobacteria; order Burkholderiales; family Comamonadaceae; genus Variovorax; species Variovorax humicola. Next base: position 160,405 of record NZ_JBBKZV010000005.1, read on the forward strand.
GGCGGCGCGGCGGCGGCTGCTGGCGCGCGGCATGTCGTTCCAGCCGGACGTCGTCATCGCGAATGGCGACCACATCTACCACGACATCGAGACGGGCCTCGCCAAGCCGGCCTTCAAGCGCTACATGCAGGAGGTCGTGTGGCCGAAGTTCGGCGGCGCGCTGGATACCCGCGTGCCGATGCTCCATCCGAGGAACCTGCCCATCTTCCTGAACGTCTGCGACTACCAGATCTGCGCCCTGTACGGCACCACCTTGCGCTCGACACCGTCCTTCTTCCTGACGGACGACCACGACGCGTTCGAGAACGACGAGTTCGACGAGCAGCTCGCGACCCTGCCGCCCGACACCTACGGCACGCTGGGCGCCGAACAGACGCAGCACCTGTACTACCCCGAGTTCCTGCCCGACCGCAATCGCCCCGAATGGCTGCCGGGCGGCGACAAGGCCGGCGCGCCGGCCGGCACCAACATCTGCTTCGGCACCCTGCGCTATGGCACGCTGCTGGAAGCCGTGCTCTACGACTGCCGGCGCTACCTCGACAGCAAGGGCATCCAAGCCAAGGTGCTGCCGCAGTGGGTGGAAGACTGGCTGATCGCGCGAACCCGCGCCGAAGACACCGACCAGTTCCTGCACGTGCCCTCGCTGCCCTTCGGCTACTCCTCCGGCAAGCTCGGCGACTGGTATCCCGACCTGCTCGACAACGCCGCCGGCAAGCTCACCCTGGACAAGTCAAAGCCAGGCTGGCAGAGCGGCTGGTTCGACCAGCACCAGCGCCTGATCGAAGCCCTCGGAGCCCAGACCCGCCGCAGCGCGGCCATCGTCCAGGGAGACTTCCATGCCAGCGCCGCCGCCAGCGTGACGCGCTCCGGCGACCTGAAGCTCGCGCAGCCGGTGCACATGGTGCTGACCGGCACGCTGGGCAGCGGTGACCTGGCCTTCCCGTCGTCGGTGCGCAGCGTCGAGTCCACGCCCTCGCACCTGGTGGAGATGGCGCAAAGCCTGGCGCCGACGGAGAAGAACGGCTTCACCATCATCGACGTGACGCCTGACAAGCTGAGCTTCACGATGTTCACCTGGCGCCCGCCACAGGCCGTGGCCGAGATCGATTCGATGGCGCCGGCCCTGGTCTACGAAGTGCCGCGCAAGGCCTGAACGAGCCTGCCGGCCACAAGCACACGACAAGGAAACACGGATGCCCACCATCACCGACATCGAGGACCTGCGCCTGCTGGCCAGGCAGCGCGTGCCGCGCATGTTCTATGACTACGTCGATTCCGGCTCCTGGTCGGAATCGACCTACCGCGCCAACAGCAGCGACTTTGCCCGCCTCAAGTTTCGCCAGCGGGTCGCGGTCAACCTGGAGAACCGCACGCTGAAGACCACCATGGCCGGCCAGGCGGTCGCCATGCCGGTGGCCTTGGCGCCCACCGGCATGACCGGCATGCAGCATGCGGACGGCGAGATCCTGGCGGCCCGCGCGGCGGAGAAATTCGGTGTGCCCTTCACGCTCTCGACCATGAGCATCTGCTCGATCGAGGACATCGCCGCGCACACGCGCCAGCCCTTCTGGTTCCAGCTCTACATGATGCGCGACCGCGACTTCATCCGCCGCCTGATCGAGCGCGCCAAGGCAGCGGCCTGTCCGGCACTGGTGCTGACGCTCGACCTGCAGGTGATCGGCCAGCGCCACAAGGACCTGAAGAACGGCTTGTCGACGCCGCCGAAGATGACGCTGCCCAAGATCGCCAACCTGATGACCAAGCCGCGCTGGTGCCTGGGCATGCTGGGCACGCAGCGCCGCGGCTTCGGCAACCTGATCGGCCATGCGAAGGAGGCGACCGACATGGCGTCGCTGTCCGGCTGGGTGGCACGCCAGTTCGACCCGACCTTGAGCTGGGACGATGTCGCATGGATCCGCAGGCAATGGGGTGGCAAGCTGATCATCAAGGGCATCCTGGACGCCGAAGATGCGCGGCTGGCCGTGAACAGCGGTGCGGATGCGCTGATCGTCTCCAACCATGGCGGCCGCCAGCTCGACGGCGCACCGTCCTCGATCGCCGCCTTGCCGGCGATCGCCGAGGCGGTCGGCGACAGGATCGAAGTCCACATGGACGGCGGCGTGCGCTCGGGGCAGGACGTGGCCAAGGCGCTGGCGCTGGGTGCCAAGGGCGTGTACCTCGGCCGCGCCTTCCTCTACGGCCTGGGCGCGATGGGCGAGGCCGGTGTCGGAAAGTGCCTGGAGCTGATCCACAAGGAGCTGGACCTGACGCTGGCCTTCTGCGGCATCACCGATGTGCAACACATCGATCGGCGCATCCTGCTGCCGGCAAGCTCTTGACACGCATCGCCGCTGCGGTTTCAGCGGGGCCGTTTCCAGCAGCGGGGCACGCGGCGCTCCCCCCTCCAGTGAAGGGGTTGGAAGGGTTATTGCGGACGATCGGCGGCGCCTGCGGGACAAGCGCATCGGAGGCAACGGCCGATAATTCAGCAGCCGGAGCGCAGTTGCGGCGCATGCCTGATCGCGCGAAAGTGTTCGACCCATGAATCTCGACAGTCTCCTCGTCTCCACCAAGTTCGCGCCGCCGCGCATCGGCGCCCGTTTCATCGTGCGCAAGCAGCTGCTCGAACAGCTGCGCAGCATGCAGCGCTGCACCTTCACGCTGGTGACCGGGAGCCCGGGCTTCGGCAAGACCACGCTGATGGCGCAATGGCGGCAGGAGCTCATGAAGTCGGGCGCCGTGGTGGCCTGGCTGTCCCTGAGCCATGACGACCGGGTGTTGACGAGTTTCTGCGCCTACCTGGTGTCGGCCTTGCGCCGCCTCGGCATCGCGCTCGATGAAGACGAGATGCTCGAAGGCAACAACACCAAGGCGCTCGACAGCCTGGTGGCGTCGGCCGTCAACGGCGCCTCGCAGGTGGCCAAGGAGCTGTACCTGATCCTCGACGACTACCACCATGTCGAGGACGCGTCGGCACACCGGCTGATGCAGAAGCTGATCGACCACTGCCCGGCCAACCTGCACATCGCGATCGCTTCGCGCATGGCGCCGCCCTTCAGCATCAGCCGGCTGCGCGTGCTGGGGCAGGTGGCGGACATCAGCTTCGAGGAACTGCCTTTCGACCTCGACGAGACCCGCCTGTTCTTCGAGCAGAACCTGCACAACGTCAAGCTCAGCGCGGACGAGCTGCGCCTGATCCACGACCTGACCAACGGCTGGCCGGCCAGCCTGCAACTGCTGGCCATCATGCTCAAGAACCGGCCGTCGACGCGCCACAAGCTGCGCGAGCTCGGCTGGCAGTCGAGCGACCTGCAGGCCTATCTCGCCAACGACGTGGTGGCCCACCTGCCGGCGGAGCTCAACGACTTCATCGAGCAGGTGTCGGTGTGCCGGCGCTTCAACGCCGAACTGGCGGAAGCCATCACCGGCCGCCCCGATGCGGCCGAGCTGATCAAGCGCATCGAGGACGAGAACCTGCTGATCTACCGCGTGGAGTCCGAGGACCGCCTGCCGTGGTATCGCTTCCATCCGCTCTTCAGCGATTTCCTGGCGACCTGCCTGGCGCGCCGCGGGCAGCCCGCGATCGAGATGCTGCACCGGCGTGCCAGCCAGTGGTTCGGCGCGCATGACCTGCTGATCGAGGCGGTGCGCCATGCCACCCTCGGTGGCGACCTGGAGTTTGCCGTCAAGGCGATCGAGCAGGCGGCGCCGGCCGAATGGCGGCTCGGCTACGTCAGCCCGCTGCTGAGCCTGCTCGATCGGCTGCCGCAGGAAACGCTGTTCCTGCATCCGCGGCTGTTCTTCCTCGGCTGCCTGACCTTCGCGATCACCGCCCGGCCCGAGAAGGCCGAGCGCTGGCTGGCCCAGATACGCCAGAGCGAGGTCGTCAGGAATCCCGCCATCTCGTCGCACCTGGCGCTGGCCGATGCCGCGGTCGCCATGCAGCGCGACGACACCCAGCGCGCGGTCGACCTGCTCGAGCCGGTGGCCGTCCCGCCGGACCAAAACCGCTTCCTGCACTACGTCTTCCTGGCGACGCTGTCCTCCGCCTACTGCAGCGTCGGCCGCTATGCCGATGCGCACCGGCTGCTGGACGCGCATCCGGTGGCGGCCGAGGACCGCCGCAACGACATGGCGCTGGTCGTCGAAGGCGCGCGGATCTACGTCTACCTGGTCGAGGGCAACGTCAGGGAGGCGGCACGCGCCGGTTCGCTGTTGCTGTCGCGCGCGATGGCCGCCCACGGCCGGCGCTCCGTGTCCGCCAATCTCGCCGCGGGGGCGCTCGGCGAGGCCTATTACGAGCTCGACCGGATCGACGACGCGCGCGAGGTCCTGGCCAATCGACCGGGCATCCTGCAGTCGTCGATGCCGGGCGTGATGGCGTCGGCTGCGCTGGCGCGTGCGCGGCTGGACCTGCTGCAGGGATCCCCCGACGTGGCGCTCGAATTCCTGGAGTCGCAAGCCGCCCACTTCCACAGCCTCGGGCACGACCGGCCGCTGGCCTGGATGCTGGGCGAGCAGGTCAGGATCCTGCTCGCGAAGGGCGAGCGCATCCGCGCGTCCGACCTGGTCACAAGGCTGAAGGATCTCGCGTCACAGCATCGGGATGCCCTCGGCTACCGTGCCGAAATCCCGGTCGCCGCTGCCCTGGCGCGCGCGCGGCTGCTGCTGCATGTCGACCGCCCGGCCGAAGCGATCGAGGCGCTGGCCGAGGTGCGCGCGCATGCGCAACACTACGGCCGGGGCCGCCTCGCCGCACTCGCCGCGCTGCTCATGGCGATGGCGCTGGAGGACCTGGGGCGGCATCAGGACGCGCAGGCGCAACTGGTCGAGGCGGTGCAGGCGGGCGCGCGCTTCGGCTTCGTGAGAACCTTCGTCGACGAGGGCGAGCACGTCGGCGCCATGCTCGCGCGACTGCCCGGGCAGGCGCTGTCCGATCCGCTGGCGGCCCGCTACCTGGAGGACCTGCTCGGACGATTCGGGGGCGCGGGCGCGCGCGCGGCGCCGGCCGACGAAGGCGTCTCAGAGCCGGCCGTCCCGCGCAAGGAGGACGTGAACCTCACGCCGCGCGAACTCGAGATCCTGAGCCTGATCTCGCAGGCCATGTCGAACAAGCGGATCGCGCTCACGCTCAGCATCACGCTCGAGACGGTCAAGTGGAACGTGAAGAACATCCTGGCCAAGCTGGGCGTCTCGAGCCGCTACGACGCGATGACCTGGGCGCGCAAGCGCGGGCTGATCGAGTAGCCGCGCGGCCCGCCCGGGCAGCCGCGCGGCCGCGCTTCAATCCATCAGGCAGCGGTCCATCAGCGCGTGCATGCGCTGCAGGTAGGCGCTGCGTCCGAAGTGCAGGATGTGGTTGCCGGGGAACCAGTGCAGGCTGCTGCCGGGCCAGTGCGCGTGCAGCAGGCGCAGGTGGCGCGGCGACGAGATGCGATCGCCGCCGCCGCCGATGATGAGGACGCGCTCTCCGGCGACGCGGGGCGCATAGCTCAAGGGGTTGTGCACCGCCATCAGCGCGCGCATGCCGGCCACGCTGACGCCCTGGCTGCGCATCAGCTGCGACAGCAGCAGGCCGGTGGGCTGCCATTCGAGGAAGGCGTCGATCGGGCTGACCGCCGGAACGATGGGAATGCAGCATGCCAGGCCGCCGTCGACGTGCGCGAGCAGCGATGCCATGTAGCCTCCCTGCGAGATGCCGGTGATGCCGATGCGCTGCACGCCGCTGTCGCGCAGGTGGTCGATGAATACGCGCAGGTCATGGACCGCCTGCAGGGCCACCTCGTTGAAGTGCAGCAGGCCGTTGCCGAACACGCCGTGGCCGCTGAACCAGGCCTCGGGCTCCGCGCGCGGCCCGTGGTGCGGATAGGTGAAGAGCAGGATGTCGTAGCCGGCGCGGTAGCGCGCTTCCAGCTGCAGCATGCGCGCGTACACCGAGTGCCGGTGCATGCCGAAGCCGTGCACCACGATCAGCGTGGGCCTTGGCTTGTCGCCGTGGCACCAGTGCTCCGCATGCGAGACGGCGTTGCGGCGCATGCGGGCGAAGGTCTTTGCCGCGGCTGGATTCAGCGGCTCGAACGGGGTTTCGAAGCGCAGTGCGAGGCGCCGTATGTCCGGTGCCGCTGCCGGGCCCGACGCCCGATCGGACGCGATGGCGATGCCCTTTGCAGGCGCGAGAAACACCCGCGAAGCGTCGCCCGCGCGCGCCAGCGGTTCATAGAAGCGCAGGGCTTCGAATTCTTCCCGCACACGCCCCGGTTCGAGCAGTGACGAGGCCATGGCCGCTGCGACGGCGCAGGCCAGCGGAATGCGTGCGATGCGCTCCACCGCCGCGGTGGCCTCGGCCTGCAGCCAGTCGCCGGGAGAGAGGTCCGTGATGTTGGCCCGCGTGCGGAAATCGTCGGGAAGTTGCTCCCACCAGGGAGTGCTTGTTGTGCTGAGGTCAGGGCCGTTTGGCAAGGTATAGGTACTTCTTCTTGAATGGATGGCCTGCGCGTACGCAGTAGCGCCGTTCGCCCGCGTCGGCTCACGGTCGCGACCGCACCTTAGGCAAAGGGGCGGGGTGCCCGAACCCCTCCGGACGAGGGGGCTGCCGCGCAGCCGGTCCCGGCCTCCTCTTCTCGCTTTCCCGGCCCCCTCCAAAGGCGGGGTGAATTCGCGCAGGCCGGTACGTAACCTGCCTTCATCGCAATCCCCAACGACCATGAAAAGCTACGAAACACTCGCTGATCTCAAGCCCCTCGTGGGCCAGTCGATCGGCACCAGCGACTGGCTGCTGATCGACCAGCAACGCATCAACAAGTTTGCCGATGCGACCGGCGACCACCAGTGGATCCATGTCGATCCCGAGCGTGCGGCCAAGGGTCCCTTCGGCGTGCCCATTGCGCATGGTTTCCTGACCCTGAGCCTGCTCCCGGCCTTCTTCTCGACCGCCTTCGAGATCCGCGGCAGCACGATGGGCGTGAACTACGGCTTGAACAAGGTGCGCTTCGTGAAGCCGGTGCCGGTCAACAGCCGCCTGCGTGCGCATTTCAAGCTGCTGGCCTGGGATGCGCTCGACAACAACGGTGCCCAGATGCTGATCGAGATGTCGGTCGAGCAGGAAGGCGCTTCCAAGCCGGTGTGCGTGGCCGAGTCCATCACGCGGCGGTTCCCTTGATTCCCTCTCTTCTTTACTTTCCTGAAGGTTACGACATGACTTCCATTCGATTCGACGGCCGCGTGGCCATTGTCACTGGCGCTGGCAACGGCCTGGGCCGCGTGCATGCACTCGAGTTGGCCCGCCGCGGCGCCAAGGTGGTGATCAATGATTTCGGCGGCAGCCGCGACGGCACGGGCGGCTCCACCTCCGCCGCGCAGGCGGTGGTCGACGAGATCCGCGCGGCCGGCGGAACCGCCATCGCCAACGGCGCCAACGTGACCGACTTCGAGCAGGTGCAAGCGATGGTCGCGCAGGCCAAGGCCGAGTTCGGCCGTGTCGACATCCTGATCAACAACGCTGGCATCCTGCGCGACAAGACCTTCTCGAAGATGGAGATGGCCGACTTCAGGATGGTGCTGGACGTGCACCTGATGGGCTCGGTCCACTGCACCAAGGCCGTGTGGGAATTGATGCGCGAGCAGAACTACGGCCGCATCCTGATGACGACCTCGTCGTCGGGCCTGTTCGGCAACTTCGGCCAGTCCAATTACGGCGCCGCCAAGATGGCGCTGGTGGGCCTGATGCACATGCTCACCATCGAAGGCAAGAAGAACAACATCCGCGTCAACACGATCGCGCCGATGGCCGCCACGCGCATGACCGAAGACGTGCTGCCCGCGGCGATGCTCGACTCGATCAAACCCGAGCAAGTGACGCCGGGCGCGCTGGTCCTCGTCAGCGAGGACGCGCCTTCCAAGGTCACGTTGTCGGCCGGTGGCGGAAGCTTCTCCACCGCACGCATCGTCGACACCGCGCCGGTCTGGCTGTCGTCCGATGAATGCACGCTGGAAGGCCTTGCGGCGCACTTCGCACAGATCGCCGACTGGGACAGCGCGCGTCCCTACGACGACTCCAACCAGCAGGTGCATGCGCTGATCCAGGCCGCCATGGCCGGCATGGAGGCCTGAGGCTCCCCTGATCAATCAACACGCCGTCCGTCTGGACGGTGTGCCTGGTCACGCCCATACGTCGAGAGTCACCGAGGGTTTTCCCAACGCGCAGCCCCCTTGGAAGGAGTGGGGCGCCGAAGAAGACGAACTCATATCGTTTCCTCGTGTGATGTGAAGGGAACGAGAGAACTGCAAAAGCAGTGAAGTGAATGGATGGAGGAGGGCACGACAACGTGACCCTCGACAGAGCTTTCAAGGCCAACGAGGAAACGAAGAGATCATGATGAAGAAGGACAAACAGGCAATCGCACACGGCGCGCGTCGCCACTTGCTGGGCACCGCGGTGGCAGCGCTTTGCGCAGGCCTTTGCACCGGCGCGGCAGCGTTCGAAATCGACACTGGCAATGACGATGTCCAGATGCGCTTCGACAACACCGTTCGCTACAACTACGGACAACGCGTGCAGGACCAGAGCCGCGTCATCATCAACAACCCCAACTACGACGACGGCGACCGCAATTTCGGCAAGGGCGACACGATCAACAACCGCGTTGACGTGCTGACCGAATTCGATGTCGTCTATCAAAAGAAATTCGGCGCACGCGTGAGCGCTGCCTCGTGGTACGACGCCGCCTATGGGGGCAGCTTCTCCAACACCAGCCTGGCCACCGAGAACCACCTGGCCTACGGCAAGCCGGCCTTCGGCTTGAGCGACTACGCCAAGCGCTACTACAACGGGCCGTCCGGCGAGATCATGGACGCGTTCGCCTTCGGCACCGTGGACCTCGGCAGCATGCCGCTCAGCATGCGCCTGGGCCGCACGACCGTGAACTGGGGCGAATCCCTGCTGGGCGCCGGCGCCATCCACGGCATCTCCTACGGCCAGGCGCCGCTTGACCAGGGCAAGGCACTCGCCATTCCGGGCATCGAGGCCAAGGAGCTGTACATCCCGCGCGACCAGATCTCCGGCCAACTTCAGGTCACGCCTGAGCTGGCCGTCGCTGGCCAGTACTTCCTCGAGTGGCGTCCCACCCGCATCCCCGAATCGGGAACCTATCTGGGCTTTGGTGACTTCTACCAGTTCGGCGGCCAATCCCTGATCAACCCGGCTCTGCCCGGCGGTCGGGCCTACCGCGGCAATGACATCACGCCAAAGGAAAGTGGCGACTGGGGCCTGATGACGCGCTGGAGTCCGCAGTGGCTCGACGGCACGATGGGCTTCTACGCCCGCAACTTCTCCGACACCATCCCGCAGGTGGTCTTGCTGGCCGGTGCGAAGAGCCAGTACTTCTTCAACTACGGGTCGGACATCGACATGTACGGCGTGAGTCTGTCCAAGCAGATCGCGGGCATCAGCTTCGGCCTGGACGTGAACTACCGCCGCAACATGCCGCTGGTGGGCGACATCGTGTCGATCAGGTCCGCGGCCCAGTTGCCCGCCCCGGGCGAGACGCTGGGTGCGCGCGGCAACACGGCGCACGTCGTGCTCAACGCGATCGGCTCCATCGGTGCAACGCCGCTCTTCAACAGTGCGTCGTGGGCCGCCGAGTTGACGTTCAGCCAATGGCTTTCTGTGACCCAGGGTGCGCAGTACTTCAAGGGACGCGACGGCTACACGGGCATCGACCGGGTCTCGAAGAATGCGACCGGCCTCGCGTTGAATTTCTCGCCCACCTGGTACCAGGTCTTCCCGGGCATGGATCTGTCGATGCCGCTGAGCTTCTCGATGGGCCTGGCCGGTAACTCGGCCGTGGCGTCGGGCGGGAACAAGAACGCCGGGAGCTACGGCGTGGGCCTCGGACTGGATATGTACAGCAAGTATCGGTTCGACCTGAAGTATGTCGGCTACTTCGGCGACAACGCGCTCAACGTCGCTGGCACGGCGATTCAAACCCCGAATGGTAGCCAGGCCCTGCTCAAGGACCGCGGCGCCGTCTTCCTCACTTTCAAGACCACCTTCTAAACGGAGACAAGCACCATGAAAAAACTCACCTCAGCATTGTTCTGCGCAGGGCTGCTGTCCGCGCAAATGGGCGTGGCGCTCGCGGCGGTGTCCGCGGACGAAGCCAAAAAGCTCGGCACCGAACTCACCGAGGTCGGCGCCGAGAAGGCCGGCAACAAGGAGGGCACCATTCCCGCGTACACGGGCGGTCTCACCACCGCGCCGGCGGGCTTTGACAAGACGAAGAACGTGCGGCCCGATCCTTTCGCCAGCGAGAAGCCGCTGTTTTCGATCGACGCGAAGAACACGGACAAGTACGGCGACAAGCTCACCGAAGGCACGAAGGCTTTGATGAAGTCCAATGCGGACTTCCGCATCGACGTCTATCCGACCCATCGCACGGTCGCGTTGCCGAAGTCAGTGCTCGAGAATTCCGTGGCCAATGCGACGCGGGCGAAGATTTCCGACGATGGCGTCAGCACGACGGGCGCGCGCGCCGGCACGCCGTTCCCCATTCCCAAGAGCGGGAACGAGGCGATGCTGAACCACGTCGCACGCTACCAGGGCAACGCGGTCGTCATGCCCAAATATTCGGCCTACAACGTTGACAGCGCGGGCAAGCTCGCACTCGCGACGCAAGGCATCTGGACCACCGAGTCTCCGTACTACCAGGACAAGGACGGAGGCTCCAATCTGCTCACCCGAGCGCGCGCCAACTACACCGGTCCCGCGCGCCGCGCCGGCGAGGCGATCATGACCCTCGAGCCGATCGACTATTCCACCAATGGGCGGCGCGCCTGGCAGTACCTGCCGGGCCAACGGCGCGTGCGGCTTGCACCGGACCTCGCATACGACACGCCGAATCCCAGCACGGCCGGCCAGTCGACCATCGATGACGTGAACCTGTTCAGCGGCAAGCTGGACCGCTTCGACTTCAAGCTGGTCGGCAAGAAGGAGATGTATGTCCCGTACAACGACTATCGCTTCGTCTACAACGACAAGGCCGAAGACGTGTTCCAGGCGAAGTTCATCAATCCGTCCGTGGTGCGCTGGGAACTGCATCGCGTATGGGTGGTGGAGGCAACCCTCAAGGAAGGCAAGCGCCACATTTATTCGCGTCGCACCCTGTACCTCGACGAGGACAGCTGGGCCGTCATCGCAAGTGACCAGTACGACGCCCGCGGACAACTGTGGCGTCCAGGCTTTGCCTATCCGACGCAGGTTTACGACCGCATGGCCCCCAACAACATGACGTCGGGCCACTACGACCTTCTTGCCGGTACCTACTACGTCAACCTGTGGCCGGGCACGGCAGGCGTGAAGGTCCTGGACAGTGGTGCGTCCGACTCCGAATGGACGGCGGACAGCCTGGCGGCCCAGGGCGTTCGCTGAGGCGCGCATAGCCTTGCCCGATGCCGGCGGCCGCCAAGGGCGTAGCCGTCCGGACTGCCGTCATCGGGCACAAGCAATGTCTATCGAAGTATTGGGGGACAAGATGTTTTTCAGGGAAGCTTTCTGGATCGGTGCGCTGCCGCTCAGCACCGCGCTCGTGGCAACTGCCGTTCCGGCCCAGCCAGTCTTTCAGCCGCCCGCGCAAATGGCGGCGGCGCAGAGTGCACTGGCGACGCGGGTGACGTTCAACGCGCTTGCCATGGCGGGCGACCGCATGGTCGTCGCGGGCCAGCGCGGCCACGTGCTGACCTCGGAGGACGGCGCGACCTGGAGGCAGGCGCACGTGCCGGTCAGCTCCGACCTGACAGCGCTCAGCTTTGCGTCGCCGCGCGAAGGCTGGGCCGTCGGCCACGAGGGCGTCATCCTGCACTCGAGCGATGGCGGCGAGTCCTGGACGCGGCAGCTCGACGGCAAGCAGGCCGCCGCGCTGATCCTCCGGCGCTACGGCACGCCCGCGCACGCCAATGATCCGACGGCACAGCGGCTGAAGAAAGAGGCCGAGGCCTTCGCCGCGCAAGGCGCGGACAAGCCCTTCCTCGACGTGTGGTTCGAGGATGACAAGAAGGGCTTCGCCATCGGCGCGTTCAACCTGATCCTGCGCACCGAGGATGGCGGCAAGACCTGGACGCCATGGCTGGACCGCATCGACAACCCCAAGGGCCTGCATCTCTATGCGATGCGGCCGGCGGGCGGGCAGTTGTTCATCGTGGGCGAGCAGGGGCTCGTGCTCAAGCTGGATCAGCAGCGACAACGCTTCGTGAACGTTCCCATTCCCTACCAGGGCACGCTGTTCGGCGTGGTCGGCACGCAGACCGCGACGGTCGTCTTCGGGTTGCGCGGCAATGCATGGCGCAGCACCGATGGTGGCTTCAGCTGGCGCCGGATCGACACCGGCGTCAACGCCGGGCTGGCCAGCGGCCTGGTGCGCCCGGACGGCGCCATCGTGCTCGTGAGCCAGGCCGGAGAAGTGCTGCTGAGCACCGACGACGGCGCCACCTTCGGTCGCGTCAATGTCGCGAATGCCGCACCGGCTTTCGCCGTGGCGCAGCGCGACAAGGGCACGCTGGCACTGGCCGGCGTGGGCGGCGTCCGGCTGCAAGAAGTGAAGTGAAAACGAGAGCGCCAGACGCCAAAGAGACATGAACGTGAACACCCAACCCAACATGCCGACGATCAGCGAGTTGAAGGACTTCGACCGCTCTTCGGGCAGCCGCTTCGAACGACTGATCTTCAACCACCGGCTGTTCGTCATCATCGCGTGCGCACTGGCCACGCTGGTGCTCGGATGGCAGGCCACGCGGCTGACGCTGAACGCGGCCTTCGACAAGACCATTCCGCACCATCAGCCGTACATCAAGAACTTCCTCGAGCATCGCGGTGAACTGCGCGGCCTCGGCAATGCGGTGCGTGTGGTGGTCGAGAACAAGCGCGGCGACATCTTCGAGCCGGCCTACCTGCAAGCGCTCAAGCTGATCAATGACGAGCTGTTCCTCACGCCCGGCGTGGACCGTGCCAACGTCAAGTCGCTGTGGATGCCGGTGGTGCGCTGGAACGAGGTCACCGAGGAGGGCTTCACCGGCGGCCCGGTGATGCCCGACAACTATGCGGGCTCGCCGCGGGACATCGAGCAACTGCGGCAGAACATCGCGCGTGCGCAGATCCAGGGCAGCCTGGTGGGCAACGACTACAAGTCGAGCATGATCTTCGTGCCGCTCGCGGACAAGGACGTGCGCACCGGCGCGTCGCTCGACTACTGGGCGCTGTCGCAACGCCTGGAAGAGATCCGCACGAAGTATTCGAACGCACAAGGCGGCGCGGACGTCGAAATCCGCATCGTCGGCTTCGCCAAGGTGGTGGGCGACCTGCTCGATGGCCTGAAGCAGATGGTGGTGTTCTTTGCGGTCGCCGCGGTGATCGCCGCGGCGATCATCTTCGGTTGGACGCGCTGCGTGCGCAGCACCTCGCTCGTGCTGGCCGCGTCGCTGATCGCGGTGGTGTGGCAGCTCGGGCTTGTCACCGTGCTCGGCTATGAACTCGACCCGTACTCGGTGCTGGTGCCTTTCCTGGTTTTCGCGATCGGCGTGTCCCATGGCGCGCAGAAGATGAACGGCATCATGCAGGACGTGGGCCGCGGCACGCACCGGCTGGTGGCCGCGCGCTACACCTTTCGTCGTCTGTTCCTCGCGGGGCTGACGGCGCTGGCTGCCGACGCGGTGGGCTTCGCGGTGCTGATGCTGATCGACATTCCGGTGATCCAGGAACTGGCGATCACGGCGAGCATCGGCGTGGCGCTGCTGGTGGTTACCAACCTGATCCTGTTGCCCGTGATGCTGTCGTACACCGGCGTCAGCCCGAAGGCGGCGGCGCGCAGCCTGCGTGCGGAGCAGCGCGAGGAGGGCGGCGTGTGGAAGCTGCTCGAACGCTTCACCGAGCGGCGTTGGGCCATCGGTGCGATCGTGTGCTCGGCATTCCTCGCGCTCGGGGGCTTTGCGGTCAGCACGCACCTGAAGATCGGCGACCTCGACGTGGGTGCATCGGAGCTGCGGCCGCAGTCGCGCTACAACCTCGACAACGCCTACATCACCGGCAAGTACGCGCTGTCGAGCGACCAGTTCGCCGTGATCGTGAAGACACCGGCCGAGGGTTGCCTGGGCTACGAGACGCTGATCGAGACCGATCGCCTCGGCTGGGCCTTGCAGCAGGTTCCCGGCGTGCAGACGACCATCTCGCTGGCCGATGCGGTGCGCAAGATCACGGCGGGCTCCTACGAAGGCAGCAGCAAGTGGTTGTCGATCTCGCCGAACCAGGACGTGCTGAACTATGCGGCGCGCACCGCCTCCACCAGCAACCCTGATCTGTTCAACAACCAGTGCTCGGTGATGCCCGTGGTGGCCTACCTGGCCGATCACAAGGCCGAGACACTCGAGCGCGTGGTCAAGGCGGCCGATGAATTCGCCAGGGCGCACAGCACGCCCGATCGCCAGTTCCTGCTGGCCGCGGGCAGCGCAGGCGTCGAGGCCGCGACCAACATCGTCGTGAAGGAGGCCAACACGACCATGCTGCTCTACGTGTATGCGGCGGTGATCGCGCTGTGCTTCATCACCTTCCGCAGCTGGCGCGCCGTGGTCGTCGCGGTGGTGCCGCTGGCCATCACCTCGGTGCTGTGCGAGGCGCTGATGGTGGCGCTGGGCATGGGCGTCAAGGTCGCGACGCTGCCGGTGATCGCGCTCGGCGTGGGCATCGGCGTGGACTACGCCCTGTACCTGCTGAGCATCCAGCTGGCGCAGCAGCGCGCGGGTGCCTCGCTCGCCGAAGCGTACCGGCAGGCGTTGCGCTTCACCGGCAAGGTGGTGGCGCTGGTCGGCATCACGCTCGCCGCGGGCGTGATCACCTGGGCCTGGTCGCCGATCAAGTTCCAGGCCGACATGGGCATCCTGTTGACCTTCATGTTCGTGTGGAACATGCTGGGCGCCCTGGTGCTGATCCCGGCCTTGTCGCACTTCCTGCTGGCGCGGGTGGGCCAGCCTGCGGCCAGCACGCCGCAGGCGCCGGCAACGCAGTCCTGCGCCTTGGCGCAAGGGGTGGTTCAGCAAGCGGCTTGACGCGGCTTGCCGCGGCCGTGGGTGCCACCGTTCACCCTTCGGAGTGATTGCCGGGCGCCGGGATGAGGAAAAGAATGGTGCCCATGAAACGATGCTTCCTCATCCCGCTCGTGCTCTCCTGGAGCGTCGCGTTCGCGCAGGCCGACGCATCCTTCACCCCGGCCCGGCTGCAGGAGCGAAGCATCCAGCGGCGCGCGGTGGAGGCGGTCATCTGGGGCATGCCGGCGGTCAACTATGACCTCATGCAGCAGGCCGCGCTGCGCCAGGCCAAGGCCGGCTTCAACCAGGTGGTGTACTGGTCGCGCCTGCCCGACTGGAAGATCCAGACGCTGACGCCGAACCCCGACGCGATCTACTTCACGCCCTTCATCGACACCCGGGAGGCGGGCCCGATGGTGCTCGAAGTCCCGCCGGCCGACGAGGGTTCGATCACCGGCACCGTCATGGATGTCTGGCAGTCGGCGCTGGAGGATGTCGGCACCGCCGGCGTCGACCAGGGCAAGGGCGGCAAGTACCTGATCCTGCCGCCGGGCGACCACGAGCCGGCGCCACCCGGCTACATCCCGCTGCAGTCCGACACCTACCGCGGCTATGCGCTGCTGCGCTCCATTCCGAAGAGCGGCAGCGCAGCCGATGTGGCCCGGGCCGTCGCCTACGGCAAGCGGGTCAGGCTCTATCCGCTGTCGCAGGCGGCCGACCCGCCGGCCACGCGCTTCGTCGACGCGGCCGACATCGTCTACGACAGCACCATTGCCTACGACCTGCGCTTCTTCGAATCGCTCGACCGGATCGTGCAGGCGGAACCCTGGCTCGAACGCGACAAGGCGATGATCGATCCGCTAAAGTCGATCGGCATCGAGAAGGGCAAGCCGTTCAACCCGGACTCGCGGACACAGGCCTTGCTCAAGGACGCGGCCAGCGAAGCGCATGCCTGGCTGGTGGCGCGCTACGAGGCTTCGTTCTCGTCGCCGTTCTACGAAGGCGGCCACTGGTCGCTGCCGGGTTCGCGCGAACTGCTGGAAGGCCAGGCGAGCTTCTTCGCCAAGCCGGGCAGCTACCCGACCGACGTGCGCGGCGTCACCTTCACCTATGCCTACTTCACGCCCAAGCGCCTGGGCGCGGGTTCGTCGTACCTGCTGGCGATCTCGGACCGCAACGGGCGCCTGCTCGAAGGCCGGACCCACTATCGGTTGACGGTGCCCGCGAACGTGCCGGTCAGGCAGTACTGGTCGGCCACCGTCTACGACCGCGCCACGCATGCGCTCATACGCGAGGCGCGGTGGCCCAGCCGCTCCTCGCAGGCGCCGGGGCTGCAAAGCAACGCCGATGGGTCGGTGGATGTCTACTTCGGACCCGAGGCCCCTGCGGGCAAGGCGTCGAACTGGATTCCCACGCGCGCCGACGGCAAGTTCGAAGTGCTGTTCCGCTTCTATGGCCCCGAGAAGCCGCTGTTCGAGAAGACATGGCGATTGCCCGACATCGAGGAGATCCAATGAAGAAGCCGATGCTTCGCGCCCACCTCGCGGCATCCTGCGCGGCCCTGTCGCTGCTGCTCGGCAGTGCGGCGGTGCAGGCCCAGGGCGGCGCAGGGAACGCCGTTCTCGTCACCGTCGACAACTTCGTGCGGGCCGAGACCGATTCGGTCTTTGCGAACGGCGTCAAGAGCCGGGGGCTGGGCAAGTTCGAGCACTATCGCCAGCCGCTGGGGCCAGGCTTTCCGGTCGTGCGCCCCAACCGCGACACGCTTTATTCGCTGAGCGTGTTCGACCTCGGCGCCGGCCCGCTGACGATCACGCTGCCCGATGCGGGCCGGCGCTTCATGTCGATGCAGGTGATCGACGAGGACCACTACACGCCCGAGGTGTTCTACGGTGCGGGCACCTACACCTTCACGCAGGAGAAGATCGGCACTCGCTACATCTCGCTGGGCGTGCGCATGCTGGTCGACCCGGCCTCCGCAGCCGACGTCGCGCAGGTGCATGCGCTGCAGGATGCCATCGTGGTGAGCCAGCCCGGCGGGCCGGGGCGCTTCGAGGTGCCCGACTGGGATCCGGTGAGCAAGAAGAAGGTGCGCGACGCGCTGCTGGCGTTGGCCGAAACCATGCCGGACACCCAGCGCACCTTCGGCCCGCGGAGCGAGGTCGATCCGGTGCGCCATCTGGTCGGCACGGCCTTCGCCTTCGGCGGCAATCCGCAGAAGGATGCGCTCTATCTCAACGTGACCCCGGCGCGCAACGACGGCACGACGGTCTACCACCTCAAGGTCAAGGACGTTCCGGTGGATGCCTTCTGGTCGATCAGCGTCTACGACGCGCAGGGGCATTTCCAGAAGAACGCGTTGGATGCCTACACGCTCAACAACACGCTCGCCACGAAGAGCGCCGACGGGGCGGTCGCGATCCAGTTCGGCGGCTGCGATGGCAAGGTCGCGAACTGCCTGCCGGTCATGAAGGGCTGGAAACTACATGGTGCGCCTGTACCGCCCGCGCGCCGAGATCCTCGAAGGGCGCTGGACCTTCCCGCAGGCGCAGCCATGAAGCGCGTTCTTGCCGCGATGCTGGTGGCGGCCAGCCTTTCGGTGTCGGCGCAGCAGCTGCTGCTCGACGACGACACCATCCGCGACGCCTACGTCTACCTGCTCGGCCGCGCGCTCGTCATCCGCCAGGAGAAGACCGACCTGCGCGAGCCGGGCGTGGCCTACAACACGATCAAGTACAACCCACTGGGCTCTGCCGATTTCGTCAATCCCAATTTCGACGTCGCCTACCTCGAGGCCTGGTTCGCGGTGGACGACAGCACGCCCGTGATGCTGGAAGTGCCGGAGATCAAGGGCCGCTACTACACCGCGCAGATCATCGACGAGTGGGGCGAGGTCATCGCGAACATCAACGAGCGCACCTTCCCGTCCAGGCCCTTCGGCAGGTTCCTGCTGGTCAAGCCCGGCTCCAAGGTTCCGACGCCCCCGGGCGCAGGCCGCATCGAGCTGCATTCCGGCAAGGCCAAGATGCTGGCCCGCGTGGAACTGAAGGGCGATCCCGAGGGCGCCGCGCGCCTGCAGAAGGCGTTCAAGCTCAGCGTGGCCGGCACGCCCGCGATCGACCAGCCGGTCGACATCCCGATGTTCGACAACAAGGAACTGATCGGGGTGGAGATCTTCGAGCGGGCCGACGAGATCCTGGCCAGCGCGCTCGATGTCGCGCCCATTGCCGCGCGGATGCAGCAGATGGTCCGCGCGGTCGCGGCACAGGGAGATGCTGGCGATCAAGGGTGGCTCGCTGCGATCGACGCGGACAAGCTGGCGGCCTGAAGGGCTTGCCCCCCTCCGAAGGCGGGGTGAAGCGCGGGCGGCAGATGCGTAACCTGCATTTCAACCATACGGCCATCGAAGGAGCTAAATGAAGGACACATCGGGCGCATTCCTGAGCGAGCAGGAAAGCATGATTCGGGCCTCGGCCCGGCAGGTGGCCACCGAGGTGGTTGCAGCCACCGCCGCCGAGCGCGACCGCAGCGGCGCATGGCCGCGCGAAGAACTGAAGACCGTTGGCGAACTCGGCTTCCTCGGCATGCTCGTGCCCGAGGCGCACGGTGGCGCCGGCGCAAGCTTCGTGGAGTACTGCCTCGCGATCGAGGAGTTCGCGGCCGCGGACGCGGGATTCGCGACATTGATCCACGTGCACAACTCGGCGGGCTTTATGCTGGCGCGCGTCGGCTCCGAGGAACAGAAGGGCAAATACCTTTCGGCGCTCGCGAGCGGTGAGCGCATCGGCGCCTTTCTTTTGACCGAGCCGCATGCGGGTTCGGACACGGCCGCTTTTCGCACGACAGCGCGCCGAGACGGTTCACACTTCGTCCTGAACGGCAGCAAGCAGTTCATCTCCAACGGCAGCGAGGCCGGCCTGGGCCTGGTGCTCGCCGTCACCGACAAGGCGGCCGGCAAGAACGGCAGCAGCCTGTTCATCGTCGACCCGGCCGAGCCCGGCTACCAGGTGGCGCGCGTGGAACACAAGCTCGGCCAGCGTTCGGCGCATGTGGCGCAGATCCAGCTCGACGGCTGCCGCGTGCCGCCCGAGAACATCGTGGGCGCCGAAGGCGAAGGCTACAAGATGATCATGGGCTCGCTGGCCGAGGGCCGCGTCGCGATCGCGGCGGTGGCGGTCGGCACGGCACGCGCCGCGCTCGAGGCGGCGCTGCGCTATGCCAGGGAGCGCGAGGCCTATGGCGCGCCGATCGCCAGGCTGCAGGGCGTGAGCTTCGACCTGGCCGAGATGGCGATGCAGGTCGAGGTGGCGCGCCAGTACTACCTGCATGCGGCGCGGCTGTGCGAAGTCGGCATCCGCTGTGCCAAGGAGGCCTCGATCGCCAAGCTCTTCGCCAGCGAGATGGCGGAGAAGGTCTGCTCGGACGCGCTGCAGATCCACGGCGGCTACGGCTACCTGCAGGACTTCCCGGTCGAGCGCTACTACCGCGACGTGCGCGTGACCAAGATCTACGAAGGCACCAGCCACATCCAGAAGCTGATCATCGCGCGCGAGCTGCTGTAGCCCTTGCAGGCTATCCGGATGACCAGCAAACAGGAGGCATATTCATGAGCCAGGTGCTGAAGAAGTACCCAGCGCGTCATGAGATCTCGTTTTGATAGGACCGCACACACCGGTGTCCATGGGCGCCGGTGCACTGGTCGTGTAAAGGCTCCGGATGATTTCGTTAAAAAGAAGCAGGATGTTCTGGCGTGTGGTCACGCTGGCGGCTCTCGCAACGGGCGCTGCCGTCGCACTTTTGCCGTACCGGCATGACCCGGTGCCGCTCAGCGTGGGCGACGGCAAGACCGGCCCGCGCAACATGGTCTGGATACCCGGTGGCGAGTTCGCAATGGGAAGCGATCATCGCCACGCCCAACCGAACGAAGGTCCGGCCCATCGGGTGAGATTGAGCGGCTACTGGATCGACCGCTACGACGTCACCAACGCGGATTTCGCGCGCTTCGTCGCCGCAACCGGCTACATCACGACCGCCGAGCGCAAGCCGCGTTGGGAGGACCTGGCAGCGCAGTTGCCGCCCGGCACTCCGAAACCTGACGACAGCGTGCTCGTCCCGGGGGCGCTGGTGTTTGCCGGAACAGACACGCCAGTGCCGCTGGAGGACTATTCGCGCTGGTGGAAGTTCGTTCCGGGCGCGAACTGGCGGCATCCTGCGGGGCCCGACAGCGGCATTGCCGGAAAGGGCGGGCATCCGGTGGTGCAGGTGTCCCATGAGGATGCGCAAGCCTACGCGCGATGGGCAAACAAGCGACTCCTCACCGAGGCGGAGTGGGAATTCGCAGCGCGGGGCGGCCTCGAGCAGGCCGACTATGCGTGGGGCGCCGAGTTTGCGCCGGGCGGAAAGAAGATGGCCAATACGTGGGACGACGCGGCGCGGCCGTTTCCGGTCACCGCGGTACCCGGCGCGCACGAAAAAGTGCAGGTCGGCACCTCGCCCGTCGGCCAGTTCGCACCGAACGGCTACGGCCTGTACGACATGGCGGGAAACGTCTGGCAATGGGTCGACGACTGGTATCGCGCGGACGCGTTTCGCATCGAAGCGGCGAGTGCGCGAGTCGTCAAGGATCCGAAGGGGCCGTCGAACAGCTTCGACCCGGACCTGGGGCAGGCTGCCTACGCACCCGCTCGCGTGACCCGGGGCGGCTCGTTCCTTTGCAGCGAGGCCTACTGCATGAGCTACCGGACGAGCGCCCGGCGCGGCACGGATCCGATGAACGCCATGTCGCATCTCGGCTTCCGGCTCGCGATGGATGAGAGCGAGTGGGAGCGTGAACGCAAAAGGCGCGATGCCCTTCTCGCGTCCCGATGAGGATCGTCGGAAGCCTTGCCTGGACGCCACGGCCGCCGTGTCCGGCCGCCGAGCGGTGGACCCGCACGCCCCCTCCATTGGGGAGGTGCAACCCGCATCGGAGGGTCCTATCGTCTCTTGCACACAACCAGCCATCCTGGAGACAAATCCAAATGAACAACCGCCTTCCGCGAAATGCGGCGATCTTCGCTGCCATGGTGCTCGGCCTCTTCCCCGGTCCGTCCAATGCGCAGGAAAAGGCTGCGGCCGGCGCGCCCGTACGCGCCTCGACGCCGGCCGTGCTCCCGCGCCCCGACTTCCACTTCCCGGGCAAGGTCGGACGCACCTACCTCGACTCCGATCCGGCGCAGTTCCCGCAGCCGGTGCAGGCCCCCCAGGGCGCGCCCAACGTCGTCGAGATCCTGATCGACGATGCCGGCTTCGGCCAGTTCAGCACCTTCGGCGGTGGCGTGCCCTCGCCCACGATGGACAAGCTGGCGGCCGAGGGCCTGCGATACAACCGCTTCCACACCACCGCGCTGTGCAGCCCGACGCGGGCCGCGTTGCTCACCGGCCGCAATCACCACACGGCCGAGTTCGGCAGCATCGCCGAAGTGGCCACCGGCTACGAAGGCGCCACCGCCATCCTGCCGCGCAGCACCGGCACCGTGGCCGAAGTGCTGCGGCAGAACGGCTACATGACAGCCTGGGTCGGCAAGGACCACAACACGCCGCCGTGGGAGGCGAGCGCCGCGGGCCCCTTCGACCGCTGGCCGAACGGCCTGGGCTTCGACTACTTCTACGGCTTCATCGGCGGCGACGTGGACCAATGGCATCCGGTGCTGTATGAGAACCGCAACCTCGTCGCCGCGTCCACCGACCCGAACTACCACCTGACGGAAGACCTGGCCGACCATGCCATCTCGTGGGTTCGGCAGGTGAAGAGCATCTCGCCCGACCGGCCCTTCTTCCTGCATGTCGCGCCCGGCGCGACGCATGCGCCGCACCACGCGCCGCAGGAGTGGATCGACAAGTTCAAGGGCCAGTTCGACATGGGCTGGGACAAGTACCGCGAGCTGACCTTCGCGCGGCAGAAGAAGCTCGGCGTGATTCCCGCCGATGCGAAGCTCACGCCCCGCCCGGCGAGCCTGCCGGCGTGGGACTCGCTCGAGCCCGGGCAGAAGCGCCTGTACGCCCGCATGATGGAAGTGTTCGCCGGATTCGGCGCCCATGCCGACTACCAGATAGGCCGCATCGTCGATGCCATCCGCGCGATGCCGGGCGGCGACAACACCATCTTCATCTACATGGCCGGCGACAACGGCGCCAGTGCCGAAGGCGGCCTGGAAGGATCGCTCAACGAGAACCTGTTCTTCAACGGCTACGTCGAGAAGTGGCAGGACAACCTCCAGGTGATCGACGAGCTCGGCGGGCCCAAGCACTTCAACCATTTCCCCGCCGCCTGGGCGCATGCGATGAACACGCCGTTCCAGTGGACCAAGCAGATCGCCAGCCACTTCGGCGGCACGCGCAACCCGATGGTGATCTCGTGGCCCGCCCGCATCACGGACAAGGGCGGGCTGCGCACGCAGTTCACCCACGTGGTCGACATCGTGCCCACGCTCTACGAAGCCATCGGCATCACGCCGCCGACCCAGCTCAACGGCGTGACGCAGAAGCCGATCGAGGGCACCAGCTTCGCCTACACCTTCGAAGACCCGAAGGCGAAGGACCGGCACACCACGCAGTACTTCTCGCTGGCGGTCAACCGCGCCATCTACCACGACGGCTGGATGGCCTCGGCGATGGGTTTCATCCCGTGGCAGCCGAACCGCTCGGGCTTCGATCCCGAGACGCAGAAGTGGGAGCTCTACAACGTTGACAAGGACTTCTCGCAGGCCGACGACCTGGCCGCCGCCAACCCGCAGAAGCTGCACGAGTTGCAGGACCTGTGGTGGTCCGAGGCGGACAGGCACCACGTGCTGCCGCTCGACTGGCGCGGCGTGGAGAAGTTCAACTCCGAGCTCATGGGACGGCCGAGCCTGGCCGGCAAGCGCAAGTCGATGTCCTACTACCCCGGACAGGTCGCGTTGCCGAACGATGCGGCGCCGCGCGTTCTCAACAAGTCGTGGTCGCTGACCGCCGACCTGGTGATTCCCGAAGGCGGCGTCGAAGGCATGGTCGCGACGCATGGCGGGAGTGCCGGCGGCTATGGCCTGTACGTGCGCGACGGCAAGCCCAGCTTCGTCTACAACTACCTGGCACTCGAACGCTTCACCATCGCCAGCCCCGAGCCGCTGCCCAAGGGCAAGGTGCAGCTGCGGGTCGACGTGGCCTACCAGGGCAAGGACAAGGAGCGCGGCAAGGCCGCCGGCGTGACGATGTGGGTCAATGGCAAGAAGGTGGCCGAAGGGCAGGTGACGCGCACGATCCCGAACCTGATCTCGCTGGTCGAGGGCATGGACATCGGCATGGACAGCGGCTCGTCGGTGGACTTCAGCTACCGGCCGCCGTTCGCATTCACCGGGAAGATCGACAAGGTGACTTTCGATCTCCAGTGAGGGGGACGCCCGCCGGCCTTGCGTTCGGCCGGATGAATGCCATCATGTTTCGCCGGAGTCGCCGCAAGCCGGATCCGGCACTGTCAAAGGAGTGAGCCCATGACCATCACGAAACGGATCGTCAGCGCCGCGCTGGCCTGCGCCCTGGCTGCATCGACGACATCGGCGCAAAACCGGGCTGCACCGGAAGTGCTGCCCAAGGCGTCGCAGGCATTTTCGGATGCAAGGATCGGACGCACCTACAAGGACTCGACGCCCGGCACGCTGGCCATCACCCAGGCCCCTGCCGGTGCACCGAACGTGCTGGTCATCCTGATCGACGACTCGGGATTCGGACAGTGGGGCACCTTCGGCGGGCAAGTTCCCACGCCCAATCTCGATCGCCTGGCAAAGACGGGCCTGCGCTACACGCGCTTCCACACGACGGCGCTGTGCTCGCCGACGCGCGCCGCGCTGCTGACCGGGCGCAACCATCATTCGGTCGGCACCGGCGTCATCACCGAGATGGGCGATGGCTATCCGGGCTACAGCGGCCAGATTCCCAAGAACGCCGCGATGTTCGCCGAGGTCCTGCGCCAGGGCGGCTACAGCACCGCATTCATCGGCAAGAACCACAACATTGCCGACTGGGAGACCAGCATCTCCGGGCCCTTCGACCGCTGGCCCAGCCTGCAGGGCTTCGACTATTTCTACGGCTTCGTCGGTGGAGAGATGGACCAGTGGCAACCGGTGCTCTATCGGGGCACGACGCCGGTCTCGATGGAAGTCCCGAAGGGCAGGGAAGGCAGCTACACGCTCAACGATTCGCTCGCCGACGACACCATCCGCTACATCCACCAGCAGAAGTCGGTGACGCCCGACCGTCCCTTCTTCGTCTACTACGCCCCGGGCGCGACGCACGCCCCGCACCATGTGCCGAAGGAGTGGATCGACAAGTTCAAGGGCCAGTTCGACCAGGGCTGGGACAAGTACCGCGAGGAGACCTACCAGCGGCAACTCAAGCTGGGCGTCATCCCCCCGGAAACCAAACTCACGCCGCGGCCCAAGGAGATTCCGGCCTGGGATTCGCTGTCGCCGGACCAGCAGCGCGTCGCAGCGCGGTTGATGGAGGTCTTTGCTGCGTACACGGCACAGACCGACCATGAGGTCGGGCGCATCCTGGACGCGCTCGATGAAGTCGGGCAATTGCACAACACGCTCGTCGTTGCGCAGCTCGGCGACAACGGTGCCTCCATGGAAGGCACACTGAGTGGCGCCTTCAACGAACTCGCCACGCTCCAGGGCATCCCCGAAGACACGGCGTTCCTGCTCAAGCACATTGACGAGCTGGGCAGCGCCAAGGCGTCCAATCACATCCCGGTCGGATGGGCATGGGCCGTGAACGCGCCCTTTCAATGGGGCAAGCAGGTCGCTTCGCACTTTGGTGGAACGCGAAACCCGCTGGTGATTTCGTGGCCGGACCGCATCAAGGACGCAGGCGGCATTCGCACGCAGTTCCATCATGTCATCGACCTTTCACCCACCATCCTGGAGGCCGCGCACCTGGCCCAGCCTGTGGAGGTCAATGGCGTGAAGCAGAAGCCGATCGAAGGTGTCAGCATGAACTACAGCTTCGACGGCCCCAAGGCTGCCGGTACGCGCCGCGTGCAGTACTTCGAGATGATGGGAAACCGGGCGCTCTACAAGGACGGGTGGATTGCGGTGGCGCGTCATGGGCGGCTCGCATGGGTGACCATGGGCGGGTCCACCGGCGACTTCGACCACGACACCTGGGAGCTCTACGACCTCGCGAATGACTTCAGCGAAGCCAACGATGTCGCGGCCCGGTATCCGAAGAAGCTCAAGGAGTTGCAGGACGCCTTCTGGGTCGAGGCCAAGAAGTACAACGTGCTTCCGCTCGACGACCGCTTCGCCGAACGTGGCGATCCGAGCCTGCGGCCCAGCCTGATCGCCGGGCGAACCGACTTCACCTATTTCTCCGGGGCGACGCGCATCCCCGAGCCCTCGGCCGCCAACACCAAGAACACATCGCACACCATCACCGCCACGATCGAATCGCCGCAGGGCGGCGCAGACGGCGTGCTGGTCGCCGAGGGTGGCGCAGCCGGCGGGTACACCTTGTACATCCAGGACGGAAAGCCGGTCTTCGAGTACAACTACATGGCGCATGAGCGGTACAAGGTCGTCGGTTCCGAAGCGGTAGCGCCCGGGCCCGCCCGCATTCGCGTCGACTTCAAGTACGACGGGGGCGGCATCGGAAAGGGCGGGAACGTCACGCTCTTCATCAACGACAAGAAGGTGGGTGAAGGCCGGATCGAAAAGAGCGTACCTTCACGCTTCGGAGCTGAATCCTTCGATGTCGGCATGGACAACGGCTCGCCGGTCAGCGAAAGCTATCAGGCACCGTTCGCCTACACCGGCACCGTCAGGAAAGTGGAAATCCACCTTGCGCCTTCGACCCTCGGCGCGAGCGATCGACAGAAGGTGCGCACCGCGCAACACAAGGCGGCGATGGCGATCGAATGACGGCCTGAAGCCGGCATTGCGCACTTGCGGCGCGTCCGAAACAATGGCGGCCATCACTGGACGAGGCCATGAAGCGATTCTCCCGTGCACTTGCATCCTGGACGGTGACCGTTGCGGTTCTCGTGGCATGCGAGAGGACCGTGCAGGCGCAGCCGGCGGCGCCACCGTCGGCGGGGCCACCGAACATCGTCTTCATCCTCGTCGACAACCTCGGCTTTGGCGAGCTGGGGGTCTATGGCGGCGGCATCCTGCGTGGCGCACCGACGCCGCGGATCGACCGGCTGGCCGCCGAAGGCACGCGGCTGCTCAACTTCAACGTCGAAGCCCAATGCACGCCCTCGCGGTCCGCATTGATGACGGGCCGCTTCTCGATTCGCTCGGGCACCTATGCCGTGCCGGTGGGCGGCGCAGCCGATGGATTGACGCTGTGGGAAATCACCATCGCGGAGCTGCTGTCGGGCCGGGGCTATGCCACAGGGATGTGGGGCAAGTGGCACCTCGGCAGCGCCGAATCGCGCTTTCCCACGCACCAGGGATTCGATGAATGGTTCGGCATCCCGCGCACCTACGACGAGGCGTTCTGGCCGTCGCTGAACCAGGCAGCGGGCTTGTGGCCTTCGAGCGGCAACAAGCAGGGCTGGAGCCCAGGCATCGCGCCGCCTGAGCCCCTCCTCGAGGCGCGCAAGGGCGAGAAGGCGACGCAGGTCGGCGTGCTGGACCTCGATGCGCGGCGGACCATGGAGGCCGCGATCACCGACCATGCGGTGGCCTTCATCCAGCGCAATGCCGCGGCGAAGAAACCCTTCTTCGCCTACGTCTCGTCCTCGTTGGTCCACATGCCGACGCTGCCCAACCCCGCCTTCGCCGGCAAGACCGGCAATGGCGACTGGGCCGATTGCCTGGCCGAGATGGACTTCCGCACCGGGCAGATCCTCGACGCGATCAAGCAAGCCGGCATCGAGGACAACACCCTCGTGATCTTCGCCAGCGACAACGGCCCGGAGGCGACCGATCCATGGCAGGGCGACAGCGGACCCTGGCGCGGCACCTACTTCACGGCCATGGAAGCCTCCCTGCGTGCGCCCTTCATCATCCGCTGGCCCGGCAAGGTGCCGGCGGGCCGCGTCAGCAACGAGATCGTCCATGTCGTGGACATGTACCCGACGCTGGCACGGGCCGGCGGCGCCGAGGTGCCGAAGGACCGGCCGATCGATGGTGTCGACCAGCTCGCATTCCTGCTCGGCCAGCAGGAGAACTCGAACCGCGAAGGCTTCCCGGCCTATGTCGCCGACCGGCTCTCGGCCGTGAAGTGGCGCAACTGGAAGATGCACCTGATCTGGCAGGTGAACATGTACGACACGCCGCAGCGGCTGCCATTGCCCAAGGTCATCAACCTGCTGACCGACCTCAAGGAGGAGCGCGATGCCGGGGCGACCAGCTCCTGGGTCGGCGTGCCGATGACGAAGATCCTGGTCGACTTCGAACAGAGCCTGAAGAAGTACCCACCGATCAAGGCCGGTACGCCGGATCCCTATGTCCCGCCGAAATAGCAAACCACCGCAGGCGCATCGATGACCAGCACAGCTGCGCATCATCTTCGTCACATCCCGCTCGGCCTGGCCTTCGCATTCGCGCTGCTGGTGAATCCCGCGCGTGCCGATGAAGGCGGCGTGAGCTTCTGGGCTCCGGGCCAGTTCGGCAGCCTGGCGGCCGTGCCCAGCGACCCCGGATGGTCGCTCGCCCTGTCGTATTTCCACGCGTCGGCCGATGCCGGCCTCTCGAAGAACTTCCTCGTCGGCGGCAGGCTCACCGCGGGCATCGACGCGACGGCCGACCTCGTGTTCGCGTTCCCCACCTACACCTTTGCCCAGCCGGTGTTCGGCGGCCAGGCCGCGCTCAGCGTGGGGTGGGCAGCCGGGCAGGCCAGGGGCTCGGCGGGTATCGGGCTAGCGGGACCGCGCGGCAACAGCTTCGACTCGAGCCAGAGCGACAAGGTCACGGGCGGCTCCGATGTCTATGGCCTCGGCACCCTCAAGTGGCACGACGGCAACGACAACTTCATGGTCTACGGCATGTTCGGCATCCCGGTGGGCGCCTACCGAGTCGGGCGGCTGGCCAACCTGGGGACCAACCACGGTGCCATCGACGGGGGTGGCGGCTACACCTACTTCGACGAGAAGAAGGGGCGCGAATTCTCGATCGTGGGCGGGCTGACCTACAACTTCGAGAACACCGACACGCACTACCAGAACGGCGTCGATGCCCATGTCGACTGGGCCGCGTCGCAGTTCCTGAGCGAGCAGGTCCACGTCGGCCTGGTCGGCTATTTCTACGACCAGCTGACGGGCGACAGCGGCTCGGGCGCCACGCTGGGCCCGTTCAAGTCGCGCGTTGCCGCGGTGGGCCCGCAGGTCGGCTACTTCTTTCCGATCGGCGCGCAGAAGGGCTACCTGAATCTCAAGGCCTACTGGGAGTTCGCCGCGGAGAACCGCGCCAAGGGCTGGAACGTGTGGCTCACGCTGGCGCTGCCGCTTTCGGGGGCCAGGTGAGACGGGCCCGCGAGGAGCGCACCATTTGTCGATCCGACCGCCGGAGATGATCATGCGCGGAATGAAATGCAAGGCGACAACGAACAAGGCCAAAGCTCGTGACGCAGCAGCCATCTCGATCGGCCGGACGCCATGACAGGCGATCACAGTCCACGCAGCTTCCTGCTCGGCAGCTTGGCGTCGGCGGCCGTGCCGGGTGCCGGCGACGCGGCGCCCGCCCCTGCGCAGATGCCGCCGCGCTCGACGGCACGGTCGCGTCCGAACATCGTCTTCATGCTCGCCGACAACGTCGGCTATGGCGTCCTGTCTTCGTACAACGGCGGCATTCTGGATACGCCCACGCCGCGTATCGACTCCCTTGCCGCCGAGACCGGCGCCGAAGACGTGCAGCACAAGCTCGACGCGATCCGACAGTAGGTCATGAACCCAGGAGATCCCACCGTGAATCCCAACGACTCGATCCAGCGCAGTGTCCTGCCGATCCCCGACCGCAAGCCGGTCGGTCTCACGACCTACGATGCCAAGGACCCGGACACCAGGTTCCCGGCCATCGTGCCGCTGCGGCCGCCCGCCGGCGCGCCCAACGTGCTGGTGATCCTGCTCGACGACGTGGGCTTCGGCGCGTCGAGCGCATTCGGCGGCCCATGCCGCACGCCCACGGCCGAGCGGCTCGCGGCCCGTGGCCTGAAGTACAACCGGTTCCACACCACGGCGCTGTGCTCGCCGACACGCGCAGCGATGCTGACGGGTCGCAACCACCACGCGGTGGGCATGGGAAGCATCACCGAGATGGCAACTTCGGCGCCGGGCTACAACTCGCTTCGTCCCAATACCTGCGCGCCGCTCGCTGAGATCCTCAAGCTGAACGGCTACTCGACCGCCCAGTTCGGCAAGTGCCACGAAGTCCCCGTCTTCGAGACCACGCCGATCGGACCATTCCACCATTGGCCCACCGGGTCCGGCTTCGAGCACTTCTTCGGATTCATCGGCGGGGAAAACAACCAGTACTACCCTGAGCTCTACGACGGCACGAAACCGGTCGAGCCCGATCGCACGCCCGAGCAGGGCTATCACTTGATGGAAGACCTCGCCGACAAGGCGATCGGCTACATCCGCCAGCAGAAGGCCATTGCACCGGACAAGCCATTCTTCGTCTACTTCGCACCAGGCGCCACGCACGCGCCGCACCAGGTGCCGAAGGAATGGATCGCGAAGTACAAGGGACAGTTCGACCAGGGCTGGGACAAGCTGCGTGAAGAGACCTTTGCCCGGCAGAAGAAGCTCGGCGTCATTCCCCCGGAATGCGAACTGACGAAGCGGCCCGCCGACATTCCGGCCTGGGACGAGATGGAACCGCGGCTGCATCCCGTGCTCGCGCGGGAGATGGAGATCTACGCGGCGTTTCTCGAATTCGCCGACCATCACGTGGGCCGCGTCGTGGACTCGATCGCCGAATTGGGGATCCTGGACGACACGCTCGTCTACTACATCGTCGGTGACAACGGTGCTTCGGGCGAAGGCTCGCTGATCGGCGCCTGGAACGACAAGGCGGGCGCGGAGGCGCCAGACCTCGCCACTTCCGAACTCATGATCGAGCGCATCGACGAGCTGGGCACCGCGCGCGCGCAAAACCACTACGCGGTCGGCTGGGCGCATGCGATGGACACGCCCTACCAGTGGACCAAGCAGGTCGCATCGCATTTCGGCGGTACGCGCAACGGCGCGATCGTGCACTGGCCGGGCGGCTTCAAGTCGCAAGGCGGGATCCGGTCGCAGTTCCATCACGTGATCGACGTGGCACCGACGATCCTCGAAGCCGCCGGGCTGCCTGCGCCGACGCTGGTCAATGGTGTGCTGCAAGAGCCATTGCACGGTGTCAGCATGCTGTACTCGTTCGACGACGAGAAGGCGGCCGAGCGCCACGAGACGCAGTACTTCGAGATGGTGTGCAACCGCGGCATCTATCACAAGGGCTGGACGGCCGTCACCCGTCACGGGAACCTGCCGTGGGTCGTGGTGGGCGCGCAGCCGCCGCTCGCCGATGACGTCTGGGAGCTGTACGACACCAGCAAGGATTGGTCGCAGGCGCACGACCTCGCGAAAGAGATGCCGGGAAAGGTTGCCGAACTCAGGCGCTACTTCGACCTCGAAGCATCGAAGTACAACGTATTTCCGCTGGACGACCGCAAGGCCGAGCGCGTGAACCCCGATCTGGCCGGCCGGCCTCAGGTCGTGCATGGCAATTCGCAGCTTCTGTTCCCCGGGATGCGCCGGCTCTCCGAGAACGTGGCGATCAACACCAAGAACAAGTCGCACTCGGTGACTGCCGAGGTGGAGATCCCGTCGTCCGGAGTCAAAGGCGTGATCGCAGCCCATGGTGGCCATATGGGCGGGTGGAGCCTTTACGCGCACGAGGGAAAGCTCAAGTACCACTACAACTTCCTCGGCCTGCTCCGGTTCGACGTCACCGCAAGTTCGGAACTTCCGCCGGGCAAGCACCAGGTGCGGATGGAATTCGCCTACGACGGCGGCGGCCTCGGCAAGGGTGCCGCCATCGCGCTCTACATCGACGGCGCGAAAGTGGGCGAAGGGCGCGTCGCGCGCACGCATGCATTCCTTTTTTCGATGGACGAGACCATGGGATGTCGGCTGCGAAGCGGGCGAGCCTGTGTCGCCCGACTACGGTCCGCGCGACAACGCGTTCAGCGGCAAGTTGAATTGGGTGCGGATCGACGTGGATGCCGCGGCCACCGCGGTGGATCACATGATCGGCGCCGAGCAGCGATTCAACGTATTGATGGCGAAGCAGTAGGCAACCCCCTCCAAAGGGGAGGCTCCGATCCTCAGGCGTATCGGTAATCTTGTTCGGGAGACAACTCCCGTCAAGACACGCGGATGCACGTGCAGCCAAGGAAAGCCATGAACCGTCGATTCGTAAACACCGCATGGCTTGCCATGCTCGTCAGCCTCGGCGCGCATGCCCACGGGCCGGACTCTGCCTACATGGGCGGGCCGGCCGAGGTCGTCGCCGCTCCCAACGGTGCGCTGGTCAACAGGAAGGCGCTGCAAGGCTTGTCGGCCTGGGCGATGAACATGCCGGCCGAGCCGGTCAAGGTGGCCGAAGGCGTGTGGCAGCTCGTCGGCCATGGGCTGAACTCGCCCGTGATGATCGAGGGCGACGACGGCCTGGTCGTCTGGGACACTGGCGAGAGCGTCGAGGAAGGGCGCAAGCTGCTCGCCGACATCCGCAGGATCTCGAGCAAGCCGGTCAAGGCGATCATCTACTCGCACTCGCACTACGTGAACGGCGCCAGTGTCCTGGCCGAAGGCAAGGAGGTGATGGTGATCGGCCATCCCAACCTCAATGCCAACCGGCAGCTCGGTGCCGCAGGCTCGTATTTCGGCGAACTGGCGCCGCTGCAGCTGGCGCGGGCGCTCGGCCAGTTCCACGTGCTGCTGCCCAAGGAAGGCCCGGACGCGCCGATCGTCGGCGCGATCTATCCCAGTGCGGCCAGCTATGTGCCCGTGAACCGCCCGGTGCAGGACGGCGAGACCCTGACCGTGGCCGGCGTGCGCCTGCAGTTCTTCACCCGCTACGGCTCGGACACGGACGACTGCGTGAACGTGTGGCTGCCCGATCGCAAGGTCGCGCTGACCAACCACTTCTGGCCGATGATGCCCAACATCTACACGCCGCGCGGCGCCAAGTTCCGCGATCCGCGGGAATGGGCCGAGGGCCTGAAGCTGGTGCGCGGCCTGCACCCCGAGGTGCTGCTCAGCACGCATGCCAGGCCGGTCATCGGCGCGGAGCGCATCCAGCAGTCGCTCACGCTCTACCTCGACGGGCTGCAGTACATCCTCGACCAGACGCTGCGCGGCGCACTCAAGGGCCTGGGGCCTGACGAGCTGCGCGATTTCGTGCGCCTGCCCGCGCATCTTGCGGCCTTCCCGAACCTCAGCGAGAGCTATGGCGAGCTCGACTGGTATGCGCCGTACATCTACGAATACGCGCTCGGCTGGTTCACTGGCGACGCCGCCAGCCTGAACCCGCTGCCGCCCAGGGTGGAGGCCGAGAAGATCGTCGCCGGCTTCGGCGGTCGCGACATCGTGCTGGCGCAGGCGCGGCAGGCGCTGGAACGGCGTGAATACGCGTGGGCGGTGCAGCTCGCCAACTACCTGTACCGGCTGGACCCGCAGGACCCCGCGGTGCGCAAGGTCAAGGCGGATGCCTTCCGCAAGCTCGGCCAGGTCACGACCGCATCGCTGGCGCGCTCCTTCTACCTGTCGCAGGCGCGCGCCCTCGAAGGCCAGCTCAAGCTGCCGCTGCTGCTGCCGCCTTCGGTCGAGCAGGTCAAGGCGGCCGATCCCGGCCTGTTCGTCGACTACCAGCGCGTGCGCCTGGACCCGGCGAAGAGCAGCGATGCCGATGCCATGCTGCGCCTGGAGTTCTCCGATGCCGGCGGCAAGGCCTATGGTCTTCATGTGCGGCGCGGCGTGGCCGAGTTCATCGACAAGCCCGACGCCTATGCGCGCAAGGCGGACTACACCGTGCGGCTGGACCGCGAGACCTGGGCGCGCCTGTACCGCGGCGAGATCGACATCGGGCAGGCCATGGCCTCCGGCAAGGCGCAGGGGCAGGGCGATGCCAAGGGCATCGAGCGCTTCTTCGCGATGTTCGACCGCTTCGACCCGGCGGCGAATCTGCTGATCCCGGCGGCGCGTGCCGTCGAGTGAGGAAGAACGAGATGGGAAACACCGAGATGCGCCGCTTGGGCAGGAAGGTCGTCGCCAACGGCGTCACGCTCAACGTGGTCGATGAAGGGGACGGCTTGCCGGTGCTGCTGCTGCATGGCTTCCCGGACTCCAGCCACCTCTGGCGGCACCAGATCCCGGCGCTGACGGGCGCGGGCTATCGCGTCATCGCGCCGGACCAGCGCGGCTTCGGCCTGTCCGACCGGCCGCAGGATGCGAAGTCGTATGGCCACGAACTGCTGATGGCCGATGCCATTGCGGTGCTCGACGACGCTGGTGTCGACCGCGCCGCGCTGGTCACGCACGACTGGGGCGCGGCCATCGGCTGGCTGCTGGCCGAGCGCCATCCCGAGCGCTTCACCTGCCATGCGGCGCTCTCGGTCGGTCCGCTGGCGGCGTACCACGGTTGCCGCGACATCCGCCAACGGGAAAAGAGCTGGTACACGCTGTTCTTCCAGTACGCCGGGGTCGCTGAAAAGTCACTGAAGGCGGACGACTGGCGCCTGTTCCGCGAGTGGACTCGCCACCATCCCGAAGTGGATCACTGGATCGCCGATCTCTCGCGCGAGGGCGCGCTGACCGCGGCGCTCAACTGGTATCGCGCCAACGTCTTCTCGATGCCCGTTGGCGAGCGCGCGGGCATCCGGGTCCCGACGCTGGGACTGTGGAGCGACCAGGACGCCTACCTCATCGAGGAACAGATGAGCACGGCCGGCCGCTACGTCGACGCCGACTGGCGCTACGAACGCATCCAGGGCGCATCGCACTGGATGATGCTGGACTGCCCGCAGCACATCGATCGGCTGCTGCTGGGATTCCTGCGGCGCTATCCCGCGCCTGCGGTGCCACGAGGCGAGGTCGCGACCCGCTGAGTGGCGCTGGACAGTCCGCGCGAAAGATGCGGCGGCGACGCCGGCAGCCTTCAGTGGCCGGACGCCATCGACACCAGGCCTCGCGCTTCGTCCTGCGTCGCCGCGTCGCCCGCCCAGGCGACGAACTGGTCCGGCCGCACCAGGACCAGCGCGGCGCCGTAGCGGGCCGTCTCGGCTCTACGTAGTGGGGCTCGAAGGCATGAACTTCGCCGACCGCGCCTTGTGCGCGCACCCGCCAAGCCGCCTCGAAGCCCGCTCGGTCGCGCGCCGCCCCAGCCTTGCAGCGTGGTGGCCAGTTTCCATCCCAGGTTGCGCGCATCTTCCAGCCCCGCGTTCACGCCGTAGCCGCCGTAGGGCGGGTGGCTGTGCGCCGCATCGCCCGCGATGAAGACACGCCCGCTGCAGTACGCGTCGGCGAGCATGAAGCGCAGGTCCCAGAACCCGATGTGCTCGAACTCGACATCGAAGTCGGCGCCGGCGGCTTCGCGAAGGTAGCCGAGCGCCGGCGACGCGTGGGGCAGCATCGGCACGGAGCTGCCCTGGTCGTCAGGGCCTGGCGGCTGCCGGCGGCAGGTACGGATCCGGCGTGCCCATCGGGATCAGCGGGTTCTTCTTCACGCTGGCCTCGAACGCGCCGATCATCTTCAGCATCGGCCCCGTGACCCAGCTCGCGAAGACGCGCTTGCTCTCGTTCTCCTGCGGGTTGGTGTAGAGGTCCGCCAGGAAGGGCACGGGCAGCTTGGCCGGCGCCGACATCATGTTGTCCTGCTGGTAGAAGTGCAGCTTGAAGTTGCGCCACTTCACCGCCTGCAGGCGGTTGTCGACCCAGACCAGGATGCCTTCGCGCGCCGACTTGCCGCTCTTGCCGGTGAAGAAGTCGGACTGGTCGACGCCGTCGATCGGGCGGTCCTGCGGCACGCCGGCACCGGCGATGCGGGCCAGCGTCGGGAACAGGTCCACGCCGTGGACGATCTCGTCGCTGACGCGCGCCGCCGGCACCTTGCCCGGCCAGCGGATCATGAAGGGCACGCGGATGCCGCCCTCCCATGCGGTGAAGTACTGGCCGCGCCAGGGGCCGGACCAGCCGTCGTAGGGCTGGATGTATTCGGCGCCGTTGTCGCTGGCGAAGATCACGATGGTGTTGTCGCGCAAGCCCAGCCGGTCCACCGCATCGAGCATCTGCCCGACGTTGTGGTCCATCTCGGCCAGCATGTCGGCCCAGTCGCCATGGCCGGTGCTGCCGGCGAAGCGGGGGTTGGGCAGCGTCGGATAGTGCGGCTGCGTCAGGCTGGCCATGGCGAAGAAGGGCCGCCTGGCCTGCGCCTGGCGTTCCATGAAGTCGATCGAGCGCCGCGTCAGCTCGGCGTCCATCAGCCGGCGCTGGTCGAGGTCGTAGACCTTCAGCTCGCGGCTCTTCTGGCCCTTGCGGCCTTCCATGATCTGCTCCGGCGCCATGTGTTCGGGCGCGTAGCCGGGCGAGGCGAAGTACAGCGCTTCATTGGTCGTGCGCGGGATGCCGTACCACTCGTCGAAGCCCT
Source organism: Variovorax humicola (assembly GCF_037889915.1). Lineage (NCBI taxonomy): Bacteria > Pseudomonadati > Pseudomonadota > Betaproteobacteria > Burkholderiales > Comamonadaceae > Variovorax > Variovorax humicola. The sequence goes on from NZ_JBBKZV010000005.1 coordinate 196,116, forward strand.
GGTCGTTGGGCAGGCGGCCGTCCTGGCTGCCGAGGTGCCACTTGCCGTACAGCGCCGTGGCATAGCCCGCCTCGGACAGCGATTCGGCCATCGTCACTTCCCATTGCGTCAGGCCCTCGGGCATGCCGCCGTAGGGCACCGCGTAGGTTCCCGAGCGGATCGCGTAGCGCCCGGTGAGCATGCTCGAGCGGCTGGGCGTGCACTGCGGCTCCATGTTCATGTTGGTCAGGCGCAGGCCTTCGCCGGCGAGCCGGTCCAGGCGCGGCGTGGGCGCGCCGCGCGTCGCACCGCCGCCGTAGGCGCCCAGTTCGCCATAGCCCAGGTTGTCGACCAGGATGAACAGGATGTTGGGCTTCTGCGCCGGCGCTGCCTGCGCCGGCGCAGGCCCGGCGCACAGCCCGCCCGCGAGCGCCATTCCGGCGGCCACGGCCCACAGGGCGGAAACACGACGCTCGATGTGCATGCCAGCGCTCCGATGTGCTTCAGCCGAGCCGTGCCTTGACGCGATCGGCCGCGCCCGCGCCGGCGCCGATCGCGCCGTCGATGAAGCCGCGCCAGCCCTCGCCGTGGTCGCCCTGTCCGAAGAACACGCGGCCGCGATCCTTCTGGAAGTGGGCCAAGTACTTCTCGAACCAGCCGGCGCGATAGTTGCACCAGGTGCCCATGCTGTACGGGTCGGTGGTCCAGGGATGGAAATGGACTTCCTCGACCACGGCCTGCGGGAAGAAGTCGCGCAGCGCCGCCTGCACCGCCGCCTTGTCGGCGTAGTCGATGCGCTTCGGATCGGGGCCGAACATCACGAGGATGGTGTGGTCCGCCGCCACTGCATAGGTCGCGACCAGCGGCAGCGGATGCGTCACCGGCGCGAGCGCGGTGATCTCCGACTTCGGCAGGTGACCCTTGATCTTGATCAGCAGCTTGATGCCGGTGCCCGCATGCCGCTCGCGGCCGGCTTCGGCCACCCGCGGATCGAGCGGCGGCGAGAACTCGACCTCCTGCACCACGTTCATCGGCAGGCCGACGATGACCGCGGCGGCCGTCAGGCGCTGGCCGTTGGCGGTGGTCACGACCACGTGGCTGCCGCGGTCCTCGACGCGCTGCACCGGCGTCGACAGCCGGACCTCGGGCTTGCCGTCCTCGACCATCCTGTTGATCAGGCTGACGGTGCCGTGCTTGAAGCGATAGCGGCCGCACGAGTCGTGCAGCGCCTGCATGCTGCCGCCCGGCAGCGCCCACCAGCGGTTGACCTCGATGTGCGAGGCCTGCTCCGAAGGGCAGTGCGACAGCCCCGCCAGGTAGGCCTCGAGCACCACGCGCTGCACCGGCGTCAGGCTCATCTTCTGCATCGCATCGCGGGCACTGAGCTTGTCGTTCGCGACGATGTTCTTCCAGTGATAGGCGACGTCGTAGGGCCGCTCCCACAACACGCCTGCATCGCCGAAGTACTTGCCGAAGGCGGCGAAGACCTGCCCCAGCTGCTCGGCGCCCAGCGTTTCGCAGCGCCCGTCGACCAGCGCCATGATGGCGTTGCCGTCCGGCGCGATCGCCAGCTCGGGCGTCTCGGTCACCTCGAGCTGGTAGCGCTGCACCTCGGACCAGACGAAGGGCTGTGTCCAGTGGATCCAGGTGCCGCCCAGCTCGACCTGGTGGCCCGCGAACTCGCTGGTGAAGGTGCGCCCGCCCAGGCGGTCGCGCGCTTCGAGCACCAGGGTCTTGTAGCCGTTCTTGCTGCTGTCGCGTGCCGCGGTGACGCCGGCGAAACCGCCGCCGAGCACGATCACGTCGTAGTCGACGCCGCGCGTCCGGGCGCTGCGGCCCGGCTCGCGCGCCTTGGCGGCGACACCGGCCGCTTCGACGACGCCACCGGCCGCCACCGCGCCGGCACCGACGCCGGCAGTTCGAATGAAGCCGCGCCGGTTCATGCCCGCAGGCAGGTTTTCGTTGTGTTGATGCTCGTTGTTGTTCATGGTCGCTGAATTGCGGATGGGTAGAAAGGAACTAGCTCGCGAGTCGCCGATGCGCGGGCCAGAGGATCTTCATGATCTGGCCCTCGCTGCGGTAGGCCTGGCAGGAGTCGGCGAAGCGGGGCTTCGGCAGCGGCGCGTCGCCCTTGATCCGGGCCATCAAGGCACCGCTGGCGCGTTGCGACGCCAGCAGGGTCTGGACGGCGGTCGTGCCCAGCGGGCCGAGCAGTTCGGTCAGGTGCGTGCAGCCCTGAACGCCGCCCACCAGCGCCTTGGCCTTGCGGGTGAAGCCCGGCCCGATCGTCATGCCCTTGAGCCGCGCATAGCCCGCGTTGCTGTCGCCGCAATTCGGTGTGGGTGCGGCATCGGTGTGGGCCTCGATGTCGACGATGGTCAGCGCCGCGTCCACGGTGACGACGACGCGCATTTCGTGGATCGCCGCGCCCGCTTCCAGTTGCTTGAAGAACAGGTCGGTGCCCTGTGTCGTGGTGTCGCGCATCGTGCTTTCGATGTCGAACAGGCCGTCGGCGCGGGCATAGCCGTTGCAGACGATTTCGCGCGTGTGAATCAGCTGGCGGCGTGCATCCGGGGCTGCTGGGGCGTGGGGTTCCATGGCGATCCGAAGGAGGTGAGGGAGAGGGATGGCCTGATCTTTGGATCGCCGGCCCCTCCCCGTCCCCTCCCCTGTGGAGGGGGGCTGCGCCATGGCCCCCTCCTTTGGCGGGGTGCGGCCACCGCTGCGCGTGTGGTCTCCTTGCTCCATCCCCAACTGAGAGAGACAAGCATGAAGCACCTGAGCGGAATGGACTCGACCTTCCTGCACATCGAGACGCCGGAGATGCCGATGCACGTGGGTTCGCTCCATGTGCTGGACCTGCCGGAAGGCTATGCCGGCGACTTCTACGAGGACGCCAAGGCGCACATCGCCGGGCGCCTGCATCTGGCCGATGTGTTCACGCGCAAGCTCGCGCAGATCCCCTTCGACCTGTCCAACCCGGTGTGGGTGGACGACGACGACGTGGACCTCGACTACCACGTGCGCCACATCACGCTGCCCAAGCCCGGCACCAACCGCCAGCTTCAGCAGTACGTCGCGCGCCTGCATTCGTCGCTGCTCGACCGCAGCCGGCCGCTGTGGGAGTACTTCATCATCGACGGGCTGCGCAGCGGCCAGGTGGCGCTCTATGCCAAGACGCACCACTCGGCCATCGACGGCGCGTCCGGCCTGGCGATGGGCCGGGCCATCTTCGACCTGGAGCCCACCGGCCGCGTGGTCAAGCCGTCGCGCCAGCGCGAGCGCCGGCACGGCTACCAGCTCGGCATGGCGGAACTGGCCGCCGCGGCGCTGCGCAACTCGGCGCAGCAGTACCTCACGCTCGCCAAGATGGTGCCGGACATGGTGCGCGCCATGGCCGGGCTGGCGAGCGCGCAGCCGGAGGCGCAGGAGGACGCGGGCGAGACGCCTCGCGCGCGTTCCTTCAATATGCTGGCGCCCCGCACTTCGCTGAACGTGTCCATCACCAACCAGCGCAGTTTCGCCGGCCGCACCATTCCGGTGGCCGAGACCAAGCAGATCGCCAGGCATTTCGGCGTGACGCTCAACGACGTGGTGATGGCCACCGTCGCCGGCGCATTGCGAAGCATCCTGACGGACTACAACGAGCTGCCGGACAAGCCACTGATCGCCGGCGTGCCGGTGAGCCTGCGCGAAGCCGGCGACGAGACCGCCAACAACCAGGTCAGCGGGATGCTGGTGAGCCTGTGCACCGACATCGCCGACCCGGTCGAGCGCATGCGCCAGATCAGGAGCGCATCGGGTGCGGCGAAGGCGCGGATGAGCCGCTTCAAGGATGTCATCCCCGACGACATCCCGATGTTCGCCGCGCCCTGGCTCATGTCCGGCATGGCCTCGCTGTACAGCCGCTCGGGCCTGGCGAACATGGTCCCGCCGCTGGCGAACGTGGCGATCTCCAACGTGCCCGGCGCGCCGGTGCCGCTGTACTTCGCCGGTGCGCGCATGACCTGCTACTACCCGGTGTCGATGGTCACCCACGGCGTCGCCCTGAACATCACGGTGCACAGCTACAACGGTCGCATGGACTACGGCTTCATCGCCTGCCGCCGCGCCTTGCCCGACCTGAACGACCTGGGCGACTGCCTGCTGGCGGAACATCGCCTGCTGCTCGGTCTGGTGCAACAGGCGGCGCCGGCGGCGGTGCCGGCCCTGGCTGCGCTGGAGGCGGTGCCGGAGGTGATGGTGAAGGCGAAGGCCGGAGCGAAGCGTCCGGCGCGCGTCTCGCCGGGTACGCCCTGATGACTGGGCGGCCAGCATCATGAAATCCGTCAATCAACTCTTCGACCTCAGCGGAAAGACCGCCTTGGTGACGGGCGGCTCGCGCGGCCTGGGCTTCCAGATCGCGCTCGCGCTCGGCGAGCAGGGTGCCCGCATCGTCCTGGCGGCGCGCAAGCAGAACGAGCTCGACGAAGCCGTGGCGCAACTGAAGGCGCAGGGGATCGAGGCCAGCGCGGTGGCGGCCGACCTGTCGAAGGAGGCGGGCATCGCGCAACTCGTGGCGCAGGCGATCGAGCGGCTCGGGCACATCGACGTGCTGGTCAACAACGCCGGCGCGACCTGGGGCGCGCCCGCCGAGGACCATCCGGTCGAGGCATGGGACAAGTTGATGAACCTCAACCTGCGCAGCGTGTTCCTGCTGTCGCAGGCGGTCGGCAAGCAATCGATGATCCCGCGCCGCCAGGGCCGCGTCATCAACATCGCCTCGATCACCGGCCTGCGCGGCAACGCGCCGGGCACCATGAAGACCATCGCCTACAACACCTCGAAGGCGGCGGTGCTGAACTTCACCCGGGCCCTGGCCGGCGAATGGGGCCCGCACGGCATCACGGTGAACGCGATCGCGCCGGGCTTCTTCCCCACGCGCATGACGCAGGCCCATCTCGACAAGGACGAAGGCGTGTCGCTGGTGGACCGCGCGCCCATGCAGCGGCTCGGCGACGAAGACGACCTGAAGGGCGCGGCGCTTCTGTTCGCGTCGGAGGCCGGCAAGCACATCACCGGGCAGGTCCTCGCCGTCGACGGCGGCGTGTCGGCCGTTTTGTAAGCCCTGGCATCCCATTCACTTGCACATTCAGGAGTTCCCATGATCAAGGTGATCAAGCGCGGCCCCTCGGCCCAGGCCAAGGCGACCAACCAGGCGCAGGTGCGTGCGACGGTCGAAGGCATCCTCGCCGAAATCGAGGCGCGCGGTGACGCCGCCGTGCGCGAGTTCTCGCAGAAGTTCAACCAATGGTCGCCGGCTGATTTCCGGCTGAGCCAGGCGCAGATCGATGCCTGCATCGCCAGCCTGCCACGGCAGACGCTGGACGACATCCGCTTCGCGCAGGCGCAGATCCGCCGCTTCGCGCAGATCCAGAGAAGCTCGTTGCACGACGTCGAGGTCGAGACGCTGCCGGGCGTGGTGCTCGGCCATCGCAACATCCCGGTCGCGTCGGTGGGCTGCTACATCCCGGGCGGCAAGTACCCGCTGATCGCCAGCGCCCACATGAGCGTGCTCACCGCCAAGGTCGCCGGCGTCCAGCGCGTGATCGCCTGCGCGCCACCCTTCGAAGGCAGGCCCTGCCCCGAGATCGTCGCCGCGATGCACTTGGCCGGCGCCGACGAGATCTACTGCCTGGGCGGCGTGCAGGCGGTGGCCGCGATGGCCATCGGCACGGAAAGCATGCAGGGCGTCGACATGATCGTGGGCCCCGGCAACGCCTATGTGGCCGAGGCCAAGCGCCAGCTCTTCGGCCGTGTCGGCATCGACCTGTTCGCCGGCCCGACCGAGACGATGGTGATCTGCGACGACACCGTTGACGCCGAGCTCGTCGCCGTCGACCTGCTCGGCCAGGCCGAGCACGGGCCGACCTCGCCCGCCTACTGCGTGACCACCAGCGCCACCATCGCCGAGGCGCTGCCCGCCGCCATCGAGAAGGTGCTGGCCCGCCTGGACACGGCCCCGGTCGCCAGCGCATCCTGGCGCGACTACGGCGAGATCCACCTGTGCGACAGCGACGAGGAGGCCCTGGAGGTCGCCCAGCGCCTGTGCTCGGAGCATGTGCAGGTGATGACCAAGGACCCCGACTGGTACCTGCAGCGCATGACCAATTACGGCGCGCTGTTCCTTGGCCACCGCACCAACGTGAGCTACGGCGACAAGGTGATCGGCACCAATCACACCCTGCCCACGATGGGCGCTGGCCGCTACACCGGCGGCCTGTGGGTCGGCAAGTTCATCAAGACGCACACCTACCAGCGCGTGCTGACCGACGAGGCCAGCGTGATGGTGGGCGAGTACTGCTCGCGCCTGTGCGGCTACGAGCACATGTCCGGCCACAAGGAGCAGGCCGACATCCGCGTGCGCCGCTTCAAACCGGCGACGGCCGAGGCCTGAGCCATGGCCAAGCCCCGGCGCGAAGGCCGCTCGGCCTACCCGTATTTCCGCGGCATCACGACCCGCTGGATGGACAACGATGTCTATGCGCACGTGAACAACGTCGTCTACTACAGCTGGTTCGACACGGTGGTGAACGGCTACCTGCTGGAGCAAGGCGTGCTCGATTTCAAGGCCAGCCCTGCCCTGGGCCTGGTGGTCGAGACCGGCTGCAACTACTTCTCGTCGATTGCCTTCCCGGATGTGGTGCACGCCGGACTTCGAGTCGCCCACATCGGGCAGTCGAGCGTGCGCTACGAAGTCGGGTTGTTCGCCAACGACGAGGAGGAGGCCGCCGCACAGGGCCACTTCGTGCATGTCTACGTGGACCGGGAGACCCGCCGCCCCATGCCGCTGCCCGCGGCCTTGCGCAATGCGCTCGACGCGCTGAGCGGAGTGCCGGCATGAAGCATTTCGACCAACGCGTGGCGGTGATCACCGGTGCGGCCGCGGGCTTCGGCAAGGCCTTTGCCGACATGGGCGCGCAATTGGGCATGAAGCTGGTGCTGGCCGACATCCAGGGCGAGGCGCTCGACGCCGTCGTGGCCGACTTCAACGCCCGCGGCGTCCAGGCGATCGGCCTGCGCACCGACGTGTCCAGGTCCGAGCAGGTGCAGGCGCTCGCCGACGCGGCCATGGCCCGCTTCGGCCGGGTCGACCTGCTGTTCAACAACGCCGGCGTCGGCGCCGGCGGCCTGGTCTGGGAGAACAGCGAGCAGGACTGGGACTGGGTGCTGGGCGTGAACCTGCACAGCGTGATCCACGGCGTTCGAATCTTCACGCCGCTGATGCTGGCCGCCGCGGCGCAGGACCCCGGCTACGAAGGCCACATCGTGAACACCGCCTCGATGTCGGGCCTGCTCAATGCGCCGGCCATGGGCGTGTACAGCGTGTCCAAGCACGCGGTGGTGTCGCTCAGCGAGACGCTCCACCACGATCTCGGCCTGGTGACCGAGCAGGTACGTTGTTCGGTGCTGTGTCCCTACTTCGTTGCCACCGGATTCCAGCTGAGCAACACCGCCCCGCCGACGCGTTCGCAGCAGATCGCGCAGGCGCAGTCCGGCAAGGCCGTGGGCTCGGCGAAGGTGAGCGCCGCGCAGATCGCGCAGCTGACCTTCGACGCCATCCGCGACCAAAGCTTCTACATCTACTCGCATCCGGAAGCGATGGCGCCGGTACAGGCCCGCTTCGAGGCGATCATGAACCGGCGCAATCCGGGAGATCCCTTTGCCGGCACGGGCGTCACGGGCGGACGCCAGAAGCTGATCGACGCCTTACGTGGCTGACGCATCCCCAAGGAGACAAACATGAGTTCGAACATCCGTCGACGCACTCTGGCACTGCTGGGCGCCGCCTTCGCATTGACCAGCACCCTGCCGGCCATGGCTGCCCAGCCCAAGCAGCCCAACATCCTCGTCATCTGGGGCGACGATGTTGGCTGGCAGAACGTGAGCGCCTATGGCCTGGGCACGATGGGCTACACCACGCCCAACATCGACAGCATCGGCATGGAAGGCGTCCGCTTCACCGACCACTACGCCCAGCCCTCGTGCACGGCTGGGCGCGCGGCCTTCATCACCGGCCAGTACCCGATCCGCTCGGGCATGACGACCGTCGGCGCGCCCGGCGACAAGCTGGGCCTGAAGGCCGCCTCGCCGAGCCTGGCCGAGGTGCTCAAGAAGGTCGGCTACCGCACCGGCCAATTTGGCAAGAACCACCTGGGCGACCGGAACGAGAACCTGCCCACCGTGCATGGCTTCGACGAGTTCTACGGCAACCTCTATCACCTCAACACGGAGGAGCAGCACGAATACGGCGACTACCAGAACTTCGCGCGCAACTATCCCGGCGGCCCGGAGGGATTTGCGAAGAAGTTCGCCACGCGCGGCGTGCTCCACAGCTTGGCGAGCGACCGGGACGACCCGACCGTCGATCCCCGCTTTGGCGTGGTCGGCAAGCAGACCATCAAGGACACCGGCCCGCTGACCATGAAGCGCATGGAAGATTTCGATGGTGCCGAGCTGATGCCGCGCGCGATCGACTTCATGCAGAAATCGAAGAACGAGGGCAAGCCCTTCTTCGTGTGGATCAACACCACCCGCATGCACCTGTACACCCACCTGAACGACAAGTGGCGCGGCGCCGCGGCCAAGTACACGCACGAGGACGACGTGCATGGCAGCGGCATGCTCCAGCACGACCACGACGTCGGCGTGGTGCTCGACTACCTCAAGAAGAGCGGGCTCGATTCCAACACGGTGGTCTGGTATTCCACCGACAACGGTCCCGAGCATTCCTCATGGCCGCACGGCGCCACCACGCCATTCCGGGGCGAGAAGATGACCACCTACGAGGGCGGGGTGCGGGTTCCTTCGATGCTGCGCTGGCCCGGCGTCATCAAGCCCGGCCAGCTCAAGAACGGCATCCAGGCGCACCAGGACATGTTCACGACCTTCGCCGCGGCGGCGGGCGTGCCCGACGTCGTGGCGCAGATGAAGGTGGAAAAGAAGCAGTTCATCGACGGCGTGAACAACCTCGACTACTGGACCGGCAAGGCACCCGAGAGCGCGCGCAACAGCTTCTTCTACTACTACGAGAACAAGTTGGCGGCGGTTCGCCTGGGCCCGTGGAAACTGCACTTCTCGACCCGGGAGGACTACTACGCCACGCTGACACCGCGCACCTTCACGCTCCTGTTCAACCTGCGCAGCGATCCCTTCGAGTCCTACGACAGTAAGGACTCCTACGGTCATCTGCTCCAGAAGGCATCGTGGCTGAACGGCCCCGTGAGCGAGCTGCTCGGGGCCCACCTCAAGTCACTGGCCGACTATCCACCGGTGCAGGGAGGAAAGTCCTTCGACCGGTCGAACATGGTCCAGGAGTTCCTGCAGCGCCAGCAGCCTTGAGCGCAGCGGCTGGACAAAGGTGGTGATGCGTCGTTTGGCCAGCGCTGCAAACTGGAAAGGCGATCCGCCAAGGGCCGCGCGAAGTCAAGTCCGCCGCAGGTCGCCGCAATATGGTCGAGCAGGACCATCGAGGTGTGAAGTTGCGCATCAAGCCGATGCTGGGCTTCCAGGTCTTCGATCGCGCGGCCGTCACGATCGCCGGCGTTGAACTGCTGCATCGCATCCGCAAGGGACAGTTCAACCTTCGTCGGCGGCGCCTCAAAGGCCAAGCCGAAAGCACCGCGATCTGGATCGCGGTGCTTTCGGCTTGAACGGCGCAACGCACTTACGAAGTCGTTCGGTCGCGCGGAAGATTTGCACCAGAGCCATGCCCGGCGCGCGCTCAGGCTTTCTTCCCCTCGGCGTCGTAGCGCGCCGCTTGCTCCAGCAGCTCGGGCGTCCCGATCAGCGTATTGAGCTGGTCGAAATCGAGCATGCGCTCGCGCTCCGGCGCCGTGGTTTGATGCTGTTTGAGGCTGCCATAGTAGCGCTGCAGCGTGTGGGCCACGGCGCGCGCCGTACCCCCTGGGAAGATGACGATGCGAAACCCCATGCGCCCCAATTCGTCCGCGGGCGTCACCGGCGTCATTCCGCCCTCGACCATGTTGGCCAGCAGGGGAATGCGATCCGCGAAGAGATCGCAGGCGGTGCGCATCTGCTCGGGCGTGCGCAGCGCTTCAATGAAGAGCGCGTCCACGCCGCAGGCCAGGTAGGCCTCGGCGCGCTCAAGGGCGGCTGGCATGCCTTCCACGGCGATCGCGTCCGTGCGCGCCAGGATCAGCGTGTCGGCCGAGTGGCGGGCGTCGACCGCGGCTCGCAGCTTGCCGCACATCTCGGCCTGCGAGATCACGCCCTTGCCGTCGAGGTGGCCGCAGCGCTTGGGGAAGGTCTGGTCTTCCAGCTGGATCATGGCGGCGCCGGCGCGCTCGAAGCTGCGCACCGTGCGCTGGGTGTTCAGGGCGTTGCCGAAGCCGGTGTCGCCATCGACGATTACCGGCAGCGACACGCGATCGGTGATGCGTGCCAGCGTGTCTGCAACCTCGGTGGCGGTGGTCAGCCCGACGTCCGACCGCCCGAGTCGCGTGTAGGCGATGGAGGCGCCCGACAGGTACAAGGCCTCGAAACCGGCCTGCTCTGCCACGAGGGCGGTGAAGGCGTCGTAGACGCCGGGGGCCAGCACGGCCGGCGCGGATTGCAGGCGTTGTTTGAAGGAGATGCTCGCCATGGTGTGCGCCTTGTGAAAGATGTGAAAACAGACCTCAGGCCCGCCGTTGTTCGATGAGGGTGGCGGCCGCCACCCAGCCGCCGCCCACGGCGCTCAGCAGGCCATTGCCGGAGAGGTAGCCAGAGACTTCGTTGCCCGAGACGCCGCGCGCGGCGCCGCCGGCAGCCAGCAGGTTGGGGAGTGCTGTGCCATCCTGGCGCAGCACGCGGCAGTGATCGTCGATGTCGAGGCCGCCCTGGGTGTGAAACAGTGCGCCGGTGACCTTGACCGCGTGATAGGGCGCCCGCAGCGGGCGCTTGAAGCGCCGGCCAAACGCGTCGGGCTGCCCTGCATCGACGGCCGTCAGCGTCTCGTGCAGCATGGCAGGATCGCAGCCGATCAGCCGCGCCAGCTCTTGCTCGTTCGCGGCGGTGCGCAGCGCGCCGGCCTTCTCGGCCTCCACGAAGTCGGGGAAGGTGCGCGCCAGCGCCAGCAACGGCTCGTCGAACACATTCCACGCGACACGCCCCGGCTGGTCCAGCACGTAGACCGCGGCCTCGGAGTAGCCCTGGGTCTCGTCGTGGAAGCGACGACCCTGCGCGTTGATCTGCACGCCGCCTTCCATGATGGCGGCCCAGGTCATGAGGGCGCCCTGGGGCGTGACCCACGAGCCGTGGCCCTGGTAGCCTCCCAGGTCGGCCAGGCGCGCGCCCAGGGCCCGGCCCCAGGCGATGGCGCTGCCGTCGTTGCCGGTGTGGCCGCCGAACTCGGCGTCGCGCATGGCCGGCAGCAGCTCTGCCACCATGTCGGGGTTGCCGCCGAAGCCGTTGCAGGCCAGCAGCAACTGGTCGCAGGCGATGTGCTCGATGTTGCCGTCGGGGCGGACATAGCCCACGGCGACCACCCGGTCGGCGGCATCGAGCCACAGCTCGCGCACCAAGGCTTCGGTCAGGATGTCGGCGCCGGCTGACGTGGCCGTGCGTTCGAGGGCCGCCATCAGCGCGGCGCCAGTGCGCTCGGGGACGGCATGCATGCGCGGCGCATGGTGGCCGGGGTAGAGAAAGCCCTCGAGCACCTCGAAGGTGATGCCATGGGCTTCCAGCGTGTCGATGGCCTGCGGCACGGCGCGCGTATAGGCCTGCACCAGGTGCGGCGCGGCCTGGCCGTGGGCCTTGGCCGCCACGTCCTGCGCGAACAGGGCCTGCGAGTCCTCGAGGCCCAGCGACTTCTGCAGGCGGGTGCCGGCGGCCGGTATGAAGCCGGAGGACAGCGCCGTCGATCCGCTGGGCACCGCGTCGCGCTCGAGCAGCACGCAGTCGATGCCGGCGTCACGCAGGCGGATGGCCGCTGTGAGGCCGCAGGCGCCTGCGCCGACGATGACCACGGACACATGGGGAATATCGGCGGGCGGGGTCTGGTTGCGCACGATGCGCGGGTGGGTGTTCTGCGTCATGGTCATGGTCAAGGGCGTGGCGTGGCTCGGTCCGGCCGGGAGGAGGCTTGAAGTCGTTGGCGCAGCTGGTTTACCAGCCCGCCGGCCTGCACCATGTCCAGCAGAAAACCCGGAATCGGCTCGCATGCGAGCACGCGGCCGTCGGCCGTGCGCACCTGCAGCCGCTGCAGGTCCAAGGTGATGCGATCGCCGTCCGCCAGCTGCTCGGCGTCGGGGCATGTCAGGAGCAGCAGGCCCAGGTTGAAGGCGTTGCGAAAGAACAGGCCGCTGAACGAGGGCGCGATCACGGCGCGCACGCCCAGATGCGCGAGGGCCGCCGCCGCCTGCTCGCGCGAGGAGCCGATGCCGAAGCTGGGACCGGCCGCGATCACGTCGCCCGGCCGCACCGAGCCGGCGAACTCGGGCCGCACCGCCTCCAGGCTGTGCGGCGCGATGCCTTCGATGCCCAGCTTCATGTAGGCGCCGGGGGCCAGCTGGTCGGTATCGATGTCGGCGCCCAGGCGCCAGACCTTGTGAGTTGCGTTGGTCATTGGGGGAGCTTCACTGTCGGCGTCGCGGTTCATGCCAGAAGCCCCCGCGGATCGGCGATGCGCCCGCGCAGCGCCGATGCCGCGACCGTGTAAGGAGACGCCAGGTAGACCTGGGCCGTGGCCGAGCCCATGCGGCCCTTGAAGTTGCGCGCCGTGGTGGCGATCACGTTGGCGCCGTCGGGAATGCTGCCGCCATAGCCGGAGCAGGCGCCGCAGGCCGTCGGCAGCAGTTCGGCGCCGGCATCGAGCAGGGCACCGAGGACACCCTCGTCGCGCGCGGCCTGCTGGTCCTGCAGGCTCGCCGGGGCCACCATCAGCCGGAGTCCGGCGGCCACGCGATGGCCGCGCAGCACCTCGGCGGCGGCTCGCAGGTCGTCGAGCTTGGCGCCGGTGCAGGCGCCAATGTAGGCCACCTGTACGGGCACGTCGCCGAAATCACCGACCGGGCGCGTGTTGGCCGGGCTGTGCGGCGCGGCCACCTGCGGGTCCAGCGCGGCTGCGTCGAAACGGAAGGTCTTGGCCTGGGCTTCGTCCACACCCTCGTCGGTATGCCAGGCGTCCAGCGAGATCGCCTCGTCCGCAACGCCGGCGCCCAGCAGCCATTCGCGCGTGGTCTCGTCGGGCGCGACGAGCCCGGTCTGGGCCCCCATCTCCGCGCTCATGTTCGACAGGGTCATTCGCTCCTGCATCGACAACGCCTGCACCGCGGGGCCACAGAATTCCACCGCCTGGTAGTCGCCGCCGTTCATGCCGAAACGGCCGATCATCTGCAGCACCATGTCCTTGGCCGTGACCCCGGCAGGCAGCCGCCCGTCCCACCACATGCGAAGCGTCTGCGGCACGCGCACCCACAGCTCGCCGGTGACCATGACGCCGAGCATCTCGGTGCTGCCGATGCCGAACATGTAGGCGCCGAAGGCGCCGCCAGTGGGCGAATGCGAGTCGCCGCCGACGCAGAACATGCCGGGGCGAATGTGCCCCTTCTGCGGCAGCACGACGTGGCAGATGCCGATGCTGTCGTAGACGTGCGGAAGCTGCTGCTCGACTGCCCACTCGCGGGCAATGCGCACGATGCGGCGGGAGTCGTCGTCCTGCTCCGGCACGTAGTGGTCCATGACCAGCACCACGCGGTCCTTGTTCCAGATCTGCGCGCCGAGTTCCTCCAGCATGGGCTTGAGCCGGCGCGGGCCCGAGGAGTCGTGGAACATGGCCAGGTCGACCTTGCAGCTGACGATCTCGCCGACGGCAACGTGTGAGCGGCCGCAGGCCTGGGCAATCAGTTTCTGGGCCAGCGTCTGTGGCGGCCGGTTCGGGGGGCTCATGGGAGGTCTCCTGTGTGTGCGTGCGCGGGCCCGACCTGTCAGGGCAGGATTTCCGTACGCACGATGCGGGCGTCGATGCTGCCGACCTGCGACAGCTCCATCTTGTATTCGTAGCGGTCGGGCCGGTACAGGCCATGCAGCAGCTGTACCGGACGATCGTCGGTGTCATGCACCAGGCGCCGCACCGACAGCAGCGCAGTGCCCAGGGCCACCTTCAGCTCGCGCGCCACCTCGGCATTGGCCTGACGTGCCGAGATCGTCTGCACCGCACGGCCCAGCTCGATGCCCGATTCCTCGAGCAGCTCCAGCATCGGCTTGCGCGTCAGTTCGGCGCGTCCGAAGCCATGGGCCAGCGTCTCGGGGACCCAGGTCGTGATATGCGATACCGGGCCCGCGTCGGAGCTGCGCCGCCGCACGGCCTTGCGCACCTTGTCGTTCTCGGAGATCTGCAGCGCCTCGGCCATGTCGTGCGAGGCGCGGATCACGGACCATTCGATCACCTTCACCGTGGTGCTGCGGCTTACCGCCACGATGTTCTCGAGCAGGCCGCTCAGGCGCGTTGCCGGGGTTCCGGGTGGCGCCTTGCCGGCACGCGCGTCCCCTTGTTCGGCCCGGGTCGTGAGGCGGGTGCCGCGCCCGACCTCGCGCACGATCAGCCTTTCGTCCACCAGTTGCTCCAGGGCGCGGCGCACCGTCACGCGGCCCACGTCGAACTGGCGGGCCAGTTCGAGCTCGCCGGGCAGCCCATGCACGAAGCGGCCTTCCTGGAGTTGCTCGCGCAGCACAAGGTAGATCTGGTGGTACTTGGACAGGGGCAGCGAGCGGTTCATGCGATGAGCCTCAGTGATTCGGAACCGCCATGATGTCGTGGGTCGCGATGCGGAAGATCTCTTCAAGCGGCGCGTCGTCCATCACGTGGTACAGCACGAAGCCGTAGGCGCGGTAGGCGTCCAGTTCGCTGGGCGTGAAGGCGAAGGCGAGGTTGCCGCCGGTCGACACCCGGCCGGGATAGCCATGATGCAGGAGGTTCTGCTTGAAGACGGCCGCGGCCGTGCGTGCCAACTCGGCGTCGGGGGCGATGAATTCCATCACGAGTCCGGCCTCATGGCGCGCCTGCAGCTCCGGTGGCAAGGGCCGCACCGCGCCCTGGCCATAGACATGCGGCACCACCGTCCAGTCGCCCGGCAGCAGTGCCCTGACCTTGGCCGTCACGGTCGCGAGCACCTCCGGCAGACAGCTCAGCAGCGTCGGGTCGGCGATGCCGGCGAGCAGAACGGCGCGGGCCCCCAGCGGCCGCGCGCCCTCGATCTTGAGCGTCGGCCGTGTGCGGCGCTCGAAGCGGGCGCCGCTGACGCGGGTGCGGTGTTCGTCCAGGGCCTGGTAGCGCGCATCGACCAGGTGCAGCGTGCCCGCGGGTTCTTCGACGCTGAAGGGGTCTGCCTGCTCGTACAGGGCGTGCGCCGCCACCGACGCAGGCGTGGCGTGGCTGGCCGGGTTCATGCTCTCGAGCGTGAAGCCTTCTGGGTCGAGCTCGGCCAGCATGGCATCGCGTCCGCCCGGACGGCAGCAGAGCGACGTGCACTCGATGATCTTGGCCATGTGCAGGGAAAGGCCGACCGGGTAGCCCAGCATCTCCGGCAGCGCCGCGAAGATGGCGGTGTCGCAGGCGCGGCCCGCGAGCACGACATCGGGATCGGTGGCCAGCGCGCGCGCGAAGGTTTCGGTGCCGCATTGGCCGACGATGTGGCTGCAGGCGAGGATGTCGGCCTCTACCGGCGCGGGCATGGCGCCGATGGGCGCGAGCCGGCCTTCGCGGCGCGCCTCCAGCACGAGTTGCGGCGGCAGGTCGCTGGCGATGGTGGCCAGGCGGAATGACCGGCCCTGGGCCTGTGCGATCTCCCGCAGCATCGTCGTCACCCGCGCGAGCTGCGGCTGCGCGCCGGCCGTGCCCGCGCTGCCGATGAGCAGGGGCACGCCTGCCTCGAGTGCTGCTTGCAGCACCAGCGCGAGGTCGCGCCGGACCATCGTCTCGGGCGCAGCCATGGTGCCGGAGCCCAGGTAGTAGGGGCCCGGATCAATGGAGCCCATGTCCGCGCCGATGAAGTGCGGCCGCCGCGCCATGCCGCGCGCAAGCGCGTCCGCCGGAATGCCATAGCCCAGTTGCCCGGAGGCGGACAGCACGCGCAGCGGGCCGTCTCCCGGGCGGTGGCCTTGCAATAGGCGGGCCGTGGCGCGCATCACAGCATCAGCTCCAGCAGGGGCGCGTGCTGCTGCGCGCCGTACAGGTCGCCATCGCCCGGCGTTCCGGCGCACAGGGCGCGCGGCAGGCTGAACTTGATAGCGTGCAGTTGCGGCAGCAGGAATCGCTGCACGGTCTGCGGCGCAACGCCGTACAGGAGGCCCACCGCCTCCGGGCGCAGCGCGGCGCTGGCGGCAGCCCGTTCGTAGGCTCGCGCGTCGTCGAAGAAGAGGTCCAGCGTGAGCAGCGTGGGGCCGGCGTTCTTGCTGCGCACAACCTGCGCCAGGGTGCGCAGCGGTACGGGGGCCGGGGTGCGGGACGGATTCATCGCGTGCGCTCTTTGACTTTCAACGGGCGCTGAACCCGCCATCGACGCAGATCAGCTGGCCCGTGATGAACGACGGCGCAGCAGACCAGGCCGGCGAACGGCCCGCCGAGGGCGAGCGCGACGCGCTCCGGCACTCCGGCCGTGGCGTCATCGTCGAGCAGGTCCTGCACCAGCACTGGAGCGCCGTCCAGCAGCGAACGCGTGGCTTTCGCCTGTTCCCCGCTCGTCACCACGGCACCCACCCGCGCGCCCTGCGCCAGCAGCACCTGCGCCGAAGCGAGGCCGATGCCGGAGCCGGAGCCGGCGCCGGTGAGGAGCACGCGCCGGCCGGCCAGCTCCGGCGTTGCAGCAAGGGTGGGGTCGGCGTGGCGCATGGCGATGACTGTGGTGGACGGGAGGCAGGGGCTCAGAGGCCGAGGTAGTTCTTGCGCAGGTCCGGGTCTCGCAGCATGTCGGCGGCATTGCCTTTCATCGCCACGTGCCCGTTCTCGATGATGTAGGCGCGGTGCGCGATGGCGAGTGTCTGCACCGCGTTCTGCTCCATCAACAGGATCGACTGTCCTTCGGTGTTGAGGCGCCCGATCAGGGCGAACATCTCGTCCACCAGCAGGGGCGACAGGCCGAGCGAGGGCTCGTCCATGATCAGCAGCTCGGGCTCCGACATCATGCCGCGGCCGATCGCCAGCATTTGCTGCTCGCCGCCCGACAGCGTGCCGGCCATCTGGCCGAAGCGCTCCTTGAGCCGCGGGAAGATCCCGACGACCCGCTCGATGTTCTGCTTGCGCCGCGCCGTGCCGCGCACAAAGCTCCCCAGCTCCAGGTTCTCGCGAATGCTCATGTTGGGAAAGATGCGTCGGCCCTCGGGCACGTGGATGACCCCCCGCTTGACGATCTCGGTCGAGCTTTGTCCGGCGAGCTCGTCCCCCTTGAAACGGATCGAGCCACTGAAGGGGCGGTACAGGCCCGAGATGTTGTTGTTTAGCGTGGACTTGCCCACGCCGTTGCTGCCCAGGACCGCAACGATCTCGCCCTTGCCGACGTCGAGATCGATGCCACGCAGGATCTCGACCTTGCCATAGCCGGCACGCAGGCCTCGGATTTCAAGCATGGGGGGCCTCCTCGGGCGCGCCGCTGGTCGCGGGGTGCGCAATGCGCTCGGCAGCGCCATGGCCCAGGTAGGCCTCGATCACCGCCGGGTTGTTGACCACGGCGCGCGGTGCGCCTTCGGCAATCATCTTTCCATAGGACAGCACGTAGATGTGCTCGGACAGGCTCATGACGGCCTGCATCACGTGCTCGATCAGCAGCACCGTGACACCGCTGGCGCGGATCTTCTGGATGATCGCGATGATCTCCACGATCTCCGACGGATTGAGGCCGGCCATGACCTCGTCGAGCAGCAGCATCTTGGGCCCGGTGGCAAGGGTGCGCGCCAGCTCGAGGCGCTTGCGTCCGGCCACGGTCAGGTCGGAGGCGGGCTGCTCCAGCAGCGCCCCCATGCCCACCTGTTCGCCCACGCGCCGGGCATGTTCCCAGGCCTCGCTTCGATCGGCGTACTTCTGGTAGGCGCCAACCGCGATGTTCTCGTGCACGCTCAGCTTGGCAAAGGGCTGGGTGATCTGGAAGGTCCGTACCATGCCGCGTCGCGCAATCTGGTGAACGGGCCAGCCGGTGATGTCCTGTCCCATGAAGGTGACGCGGCCCGCATCGATCGGATGGAAGCCGGCGATGCTGGCGAACAACGTGGTCTTGCCCGCCCCGTTGGGTCCGATCAGTGCGACGATGCGGCCTTCGGCCACCTCGAGCGAGGCATTGTCCACCGCTCGCAGGCCGCCGAAGATCTTGGTGAGTCCTTCTACCTTCAGCATCATGCGTCTCCTTGGCGCGTGCGGCCGGTGTACCGGTGGGTCATACGCTTGATCAGGTCGACCAGGCCATTGGGCAGGAAGGCGATGATGACCACCAGCAGCGCCCCGTAAAGCACCAGGGACAGGCCCGGCACGCTCGACATGGCGCGGGTCACGTCGCTCACGCCGGCCAACAGCACGGCGCCGATCAGCGGCCCGTAGATCGTGCCCGCGCCGCCGATCATGGCAACCAGCAGCATCTCGACCGACTTCTCGACGCCGAACACGATGGTGGGATCGATGTACAAGAAGTACTGCGCGAAGAAGCAGCCGCCGATGCCACAGATCCCGCCCGAGAGCATCAGCACCTTGATCTTCTCGGTGAAAGCGTTGATGCCCAGCGCCCGGGCCGCGTCCTCGTTCTCCCGGATGGCCGCAAGCTGCGCCCCGAAGCGGGAATTCTTGAGCCAGACGGCGATGGCGATCGATGCGACGGTGAGCGCGAGGATGAGGTAGTAGAAGCCCAGGCGTTCGGGGAACTGGAAGTTGGCCGCGGCTGGCTTGGCCGGGATCAGCATGCCCAGGCCGCCGCCGGTGATCTCCACCGAGTTCGCGACAATGCGCAGCACCTCGGCGAAGGCCAGCGTGATCAGCGCGAAGTACGAACCCTTGAGGCCGGCACGGAACGACAGGAACGCGACCACGTAGCCGACGATAGCGCCGGCTATGGCGCTGGCCGGCAGGCCCCACCAGGGATTCATGCCGAAGCGCATCTGCAGGATGGTGGAGGTGTAGGCGCCGGCCCCGAAGAACACCACGTGTCCGAACGACAGCTGCCCGGCGAAGCCTCCCGAGATATTCCAGGACTGGCCAATGAAGGCGTAGAACAACGCCAGCACCCCGAAGTTCACCATGAAGGCGGAAGGAAAGACCAGCGGAAACAGCAGGGCGATGCCCAGCAGGCCCCCGTGCAGCAGCCAGGCCTGGCGTCGGCTGAGCGTATTCATCGTTTGGCTCCGAACAGGCCTGTGGGGCGGAACAGAAGAATCAGAATGAAGATCAGCGAGATGCCGATCTGGCCCAGGCTTTCGCCAAGGAGCAGTCCGCCGAAGGACTCGGTCAGGCCCACGATGAGCCCGCCGACCACGGCCCCCAGGAAGCTGCCCATGCCGCCGAGCACGACCACGGTGAACGCGACCATGACGAACACCTGGCCCGTGGTGGGAGAGACGTAGAAGATGGGCATGAGCAGGCAGGCGGCGGCACCCAGGGTGGCCAGGCCGATGCCATAGGAGATCGCAAAGACGCGGTCGACGTCGATGCCCACGAGGCGCGCGCCAACGCGCTCCCTGGCCACGGCGCGGATCGCCTTGCCGATGTCGGTGCGCTGGATCACCAGGCCCAGCACCGCGCACAGCACCATGGCGGCCACGAAGGAGATCAGCTTGGGCAGCGATACCAGGGTGGGACCCAGGTCGATCATCGTGTCGGAGTAGGCCACCGAGATCGTGCGCGTGTCGCCCTTGAAGAACATTAGCGCCAGGTTTTCGATCAGGATGGACAGCCCGAGCGTGATCAGCAGGATGTTCTCGTCCTTGCCGCTGGAGAGTCTTCCGATCAGGCCCTTGTACAGGCCGTAGCCGAGCGCGAACATGGCCGGCACCATGATGAACAGCGACAGGTAGGGATCGATGCCCAGCTTGGTCAGCAGGTAGTACACGCCGAACATCGCGAGCATCAGCAAGCTGCCGTGCGCGAAGTTGATGATGTGCAGCACGCCGTAGATCAATGTCAGGCCGCATGCCACGAGGGTGTAGATGCCCCCGATGAGCAGGCCGTTGATCGTGGCTGCACCGATAGTTGAAAGGTCCAAGTGGGTCACCCAGGGCGTTGGTGAGGAGGGCATCCCTCACCCCGTCGCGCGGACCGGTGGCAGAGGGGGAGGAGGGCATGAAGGGGCGCCGCCGAGGGCGCCCCGCGGAATCAGCCGAGCTTGGGGCGCGGGAAGACGGCCTTGGCCGCGGCGAACTCGTCCGGCCAGATGACGTCGATGTCCGTCTTGGTGGCCTGCAGCAGCACGGCGCGGCCGCCCTGGTTCTGGCCGTTGACGAACTTCGTCGGCCCGTAAGGCATGAAGTGGTCGGACCAGGTGCTGGTCTCCAGCGCGGCGATCACCGCGGCCTTGTCGGCCGACTTGGCGCGCTCGACCGCATCGACATAGCACTTCACCGAGTTGTAGCCGCAGTAGACCTCGAAGGTGAACAGGGTGCCCTTGGCCTCGACGGCCTTGCGCATTTCCTGCGCCTTGGGGTTGCGCGGGTTGTACCAGTGGTTGAAGTCCATCATGTACTGCGCAACGTCGGGCTGTTCCTTGACCAGGCGGTAATTGAAGCCGCCGCCCAGCACCGAGAAAATGCCGGCCACGTCGACCTTCTGCTGATGCATGCTGCGGGCCAGCAGCACGTACTCGTTCTGGTAGTTGCTCACGATCACCAGGTCGGGCTTGAGCGCCTTGATGCGAAGCACCAGGTTGGAGAAGTCGCGCGTGGGCGTGGCGTGCTTGAGAACCTCCTTCACCTCCAGGCCGATGCCGGAAAGCTTGGCAGAGAGCAGCTTCGCCGTGCTGGTGCCGAACTCGGAGTCCTCATGCACGATCACGGCCGTCTTGGCCACGCCACCGGCCTTCTTGTTGACATCGGCGAGACCGGCGAACGCGTCTTCGACGCACTTGCCGTTGCCGGGCGCGAGGCGGAACACGTTCTTCAGGCCGCGGCTCACGATGGCATCGGACACACCGACGTCGATCATGAAGGGCGTGTTGTACTTGGCTGCGGCCTGCGTCGCCGGTAGTGCGATCGCGCTGGAGAAACAGCCCACGTACGCCGAGACTCCGTCCTGTTGCAGGCGCTCGACTTCGGCCACGCCGACTTCCGGGCGGCTTTGCGAGTCCGCCAGCGCGGCTTCCAGCTTGGTACCACCGAGCGCCTTGAGTCCGCCCGCCGCATTGATCTCGTCGATGGCCAGTTGGCAGCCCAGGCGACCCTGGGCGCCGCTGTAGGCCAACGCGCCACTCACGGGATGAACGAGGCCGATCTTCAGAGGCTTGGGTTGTGCGAGCACCAGCCCGGGCGCACCCATGACGGCGGTGGCCGCGCCAGCCTGGAGAACGAGTCGACGAGAAAGACGAGCGTTTAGGTTCATGTGCTGGCCCCGGAATGGAGAAGAGTTAAAAAAATAATTGTTCCTAAGATAGAACAATTGCTAGACTTTGGATGGTTGCAGTCAACCTGTCAATACCCCCTCCCAAAAATTCGACGGCGCTCGCGCCCGCCCGTATGGACCATTCGCTATATCCGTACTCCGCATTGCCGGCGCGCGCCGCGCCTTCGAACAGTGGCACTTCCGGCCTGCAGGCCTACGTGCTGCTGTGCCTGGAACACTGGGACGCGCTGCCGCACGAAGGCGCTGCCCGCGACCCGCGGTTCGTCGGGGAGTTCGGCAGTTTCACGCCCGACTATCGAAGCTGGACCCAGCGTGAATATGGTTTGCGCGTGGGCTTGTTTCGTGTGCTCGACGAGCTGCGTGACGCCGGCCTGCGGCCGGCCGTGGCGGCGAATGCGCGCGTGCTGCAGCGCGTGCCGCGCGTCGTGGCTGAGCTGGAGGAATGGGGCTGCGAGTGGGTGGCGCACGGACTGAGCGCGAACCTCATGATGCACGCGCGCATGTCGACGGACGAGCAGCGCGATCACATCGCCCTGGCGCTCGACGCCTTCGAAATGCACACGGGTCGCCGCCCCGCTGGCTGGCTCAGCCAGGACTGGGGCACCACGCCCGAGACCTTCGAACTGCTGGCGCAGGCCGGCCTGCGCTACACGCTCGATTGGTGCAACGACGACCAGGGCTACCTCATGTCGGCGACACCCGGATCGGTGCAGGCGCCGCTCGTCGCGCTCCCGCTCTCCGCTGAATGGGACGACGTCCAATGTCAATGGATGCGCCACTTCACGCCGCGCGCCCACGGCGACCTTGCCGTGCAGGCCTTCGATCGGCTGCGCACCGAATGCGCGCAGCACCGGCGCCAGGCGGTCTTCGGCCTCGCGCTGCATCCCTGGCTGTGCGGCATGGCCAGCCGGGTCGCCGAACTTCGGCGCTTGCTTCATTCGCTGCGCTCGCGTACCGACGTGCAGTGGACCGACCCCGGCGTGCTGGCCGCCCAGGTGCGGGCGGACGCGTCTCTTCCTTGACCCCGCCAATCTCGAGGACCGATTCATGGACTACCTGGAACGCTTCAGCGGCTTCGCTGCATCACTTTCATTCGATCAGCTGCCGGCGGCAGCAAGAATCCACACGGGCTGGATCCTTGCCGACACTGTGGCCGCCATCGTGGCGGGCTCGGCCGAGCCTGAACTGCGTGCCTTGGCTGCCATGCAGACCGAAGGATGCGCCACCCTGGTGGGCCTGGGCCGCAACACGCAGCCCGCCATGGCGGCGCTCGTCAATGGATGCGCCGGGACCTTTCTGGAGATGGATGAAGGCAACCGCTTCTCGCGCGGGCACCCTGCCGTGCACGTGATACCGGCCTTGCTCGCACTGAGCGAGCAGACCGGCGCCAACGCCGACGCCTTCCTGTCGGCGCTGGTGGCCGGCTACGAGGTGGGCTCGCGCATCGGCGCGTCTTCGCAGCTGCGGGGTGCCATGCATCCGCACGGCACCTGGGGCACGGTGGGCGCTGCGGCGGCCTGCGCCCGGCTTCTGGGAGTCGATGCGGCAGCGATGCGGGAAACGCTCAACGTGAGCGCCTCCATGACGATCGCCACGTCCAAGCGCACCATGCTCGAAGGCGGCCTGGTGCGCAACATCTATGCCGGACTCGCCAACCAGAACGGCCTGCTCGCCTCGCAACTGGTGGGCTGCGGCTTCACCGGCGAGCGCGACGGCCTGCGTTCGCTGTTCGGCGAGATCGTGTCCGAGCACTTCGATACCGCGGCCCTGCTGCAGGACCTGGGCGAAGACTGGCACCTGACGCACAACTACTTCAAGCTGCACTCGTGCTGCCGCTACAACCACGGCACCCTGGACGCCATCGACGCGCTGGCTGCGCGCGAGGGGCTCCCCGACGCAGACGCGATCGAGCGGGTCGAAGTGCGCAGCTATCACCTGGCGGCTGAGCTCAGCGATCCGGAACCGCGCAACACGCTGGCCGCCAAGTTCTCGGTGCCTTTCGCGGTGGCGACTCGGCTGATCAACGGCAGCAGCGCGCTCGCCAGCTTCACCTGGGACGCGGTACGCGACGAGCGCGTGCGTGCGCTGGCCCGCAAGGTCAGTATCACCGAGGACCCTGCGATGACCCGGCGCCTGCCGCAGGAGCGTCCGGCTCGGGTCGTCATCACCGACCGCGCTGGCCGCCAGTGGGTGGGCGAGGCCGGCGTGAACCGCGGCGACGACGCCGCGCCGTATGGCGAGCACGAGCTGCGCGCGAAGTTCATGGACCTCACGGGCCGCGTCTGGCCAGCCGCGCACGCCGACGACGTGCTGCGCGCAACCCATGCCCTGTGCGCCGGCACGCTGCCGCTGATCGAGTGGCTGGCCTTGCTGCGTCACGCACCCCTGCATTGAGCGCGGCGCGCCTGGATCGGCAAATGTTCTATTGACAGTACAAATGGATGGATGCAGTATCTGCATGGCTGCTTCAAGAGGACTCACGCTCCCGGCGTCGTCGCAATCGATGCTCTCCGGACAGCGGCGCGGCCACCGAACAGCCCTGGTTTCACACTGCCATCCACCGAGGTTCCCTCTGATGCAACTCTCCGACAAGACAGCCCGGCAACTCTTTGCCGAGATCAAGGCCAATCCCACGCGCAAACGCTTCGGTTTCGGCCGCACTCCTGCGCTCATCAACATCGACCTGCAGAAGGCGTACACCTGCCTGGGCGAGTTCGCCACCGCCTACGAGACGGACCCGCAGCAGCTTCACTACGTCAACGAGCTGTCGGCCGAATTCCGCTCGCGCGGCTTCCCCGTGGTCTGGACTTACGTGGCCTATATGGAGTCGGGCGAGGATTGCGGCATCTGGGGCACGCGAAGCAACACGCCCGACTCGCTGCAGAACATCAAGGTCGGCAGCCGCCGCGCCGAGTTCGACGACCGCCTGAAGATCGACCCGGTGCGCGACGTCGTGATCAACAAACGCATGGCGTCTGCGTTCTTCGAGACCAACCTGGGCTCCATCTTCACCTTCCATGGCGTCGATACGGTGGTGGTCACCGGCGGCTCCACTTCGGGCTGCGTGCGCGCCACGGTGCTCGACAGCCTGCAGCGCAGCTTCCGCACCATCGTGCCCGAGGAGTGCGTGGCCGACAAGCACGAGAGCCCGCACTTTGCCAACCTCTACGACATGGCGCTCAAGTACGCCGACGTGCTCACCATCGAAGAAACGATGGCGCAGCTGCGCCAGGTGCCTGCCCGCGGCGAGACCGCTGGAGCCGGGCGGTGAAGTGCGACCCGGACTTCTACGGTTACCTGCCCTATGACACGCGGCCGCCCATCCGCTGGCCGGGTGGTGCCCGCCTCGCGTTCTGGGTGGCGCCCAACATCGAGTTCTACGAGCTTGATCCGCCGCGCAACCCGTCGCGCGCGCCCTGGCCGCGGCCGGCGCCCGATGTCCAGAACTACTCGTACCGCGACTATGGCAACCGGGTCGGCTTCTGGCGCATGCTCGCGTCGATGAAGCGTTGCGGCATGCGCGGCAGCGTGTCTCTCAACGTGGCCGTATGCGAGCACCATCCGGAAGTGATCGCCGCCTGCGCCGAGAACGGCTGGGAGTTTTATTCGCACGGCACCTACAACACCCGCTACCTCATGGGCATGACGGAGGAACAGGAGCGGGCCGTCATCCAGGACTCGATCGACACCATCGCCAAGCACACCGGCCAGAAGCTCGATGGCTGGCTCGCGCCCGCGCTCACGTACACAGAGCGCACCATGGACCTGGTGGCCGAAATGGGCCTGAGCTACGTGTGCGACCTGTTCCACGACGACCAGCCGACCCCCGTGAAGGTGCGACAGGGCAAGCTCACGAGCATCCCGTATTCGCTGGAGATGAACGACACCATCGTCTACAACGTGAACCTGGTTTCGCCGCGCCGCTACGCCGACATCCTCAAGCGCCAGTTCGACCGGCTCTACGCCGAAGGCGAGCAATCCGGCACGGTGATGTGCATCCCCCTGCACCCGTACCTGATCGGCCAGCCCTACCGGCTGGCGGCCTTCGAGGAAGCGCTGTCTTACATCACCGGCCACGACAAGGTGTGGCTGGCCACCGGGCGCGAGATCGCGCAGCATTTCATCACGCATTACCACGACGCCTTTGCGGCGGCGGCACAGCCGGTGGGAGAAGCACCATGAGCTTGCCCGACGACTACCTCGACTACCCGCTGCGCCGCCATGGCATGGACCACGAGCGCTACGACTGGTCGATGCTGCCGCGGCGCAAGCCCGTGGCCTGGCCCGGCGGCGCGAGCATCGCACTGTGGGTGGTGCCGGCGCTGGAGTGGTTTCCGCTGGACATGAAGGGTCAGCCCTTCAAGCCGCCGGGAGCGATGCAGACTTCCTATCCGGACCTGCGGCACTACACGCTGCGCGACTACGGCAACCGCGTGGGCATCTTCCGCGTCATGCAGGCGCTGGAGCGCCATGGCATCCGGGCCACGGCCGCGGTGAATGCAGCCGTAGCGGTGCGCTATCCGTCGCTCATCCAGGCCTGCCGGCAGCGCGGCTGGGAAATCATGGCCAACGGGCTGGACATGGACCATCTGCACCACGGCGGCCTGGCCGAAGCCGACGAGCGGCGCTGGATCGAGCAGGCCCTGGGCATCCTGCGCAAGGCAACCGGCGGCGCGGTGCGCGGCTGGCTGTCGCCGGGCAAGTCCGAGTCCTTCGCGACGCCCGACCTGCTGGCCGAAGCCGGCATCGAATACTTGTGCGACTGGGTCAATGACGACATGCCCTACGCCATGCGCACCCGCGCCGGCGGCCTGCATGCGATGCCGCATCCGATCGACATCGACGACTACACCATCCTGGTCCAGAACCATCACACCGAGGACGACTTCCGCGACGCGCTCGTCGACCAGTTCGACCTGCTCTATCGCGAAGCCACGCCCGACAACGGCCGTGTGATGGCGATCTCGCTGCATCCGTGGGTGATCGGCCAGCCCTATCGCATTCGCGCGCTGGAGGAGGCGCTCGCGCATGTCATGCGGCACCGTGGCGTCTGGGCTGCCACCGGCGGCGAGATCCTCGATGCCTGGAAATCCGGGCAGGACTGAAGCGCCATGCCCGTCATCTCAGTGACGCTGCTGCCCGGCTACGACGAGGGCACCGAAGAGCGCCTGGTGCAGCGGCTGGCGCTGGCCGCGAGGTCGGTGATCGCTGCACCGGCGGCCGGCACCACCTCGTTCGTGATGCACGCCAACACCTACCAGCGCGACGGGCGCGTAGTCCGCAAGGGCGGCGCGCCGCATCCGGATGCCTCGGCCCTCGTAGGCGACTTCCTGGCCCGCGTCGAGGCGCGAGAACTCGATGCCGCCCGCCAGTTGCTGGCACCTGGCTTCGTCATGCGCTTCCCCGGCGGCGCGCTGATGACGCGGCTTGAAGAGCTGCTGGCGTGGGCGCGCGAGCGGTACCAGCGCGTGGCCAAGCGCATCGAGCGAATAGACGAAAGCTGGGGCGATGGCGTCACCACCGTGCATTGCTCGGGCACGCTGCACGGTGTGTTGCTCGATGGGTTCGCCTTCGAGGGCGTGCGCTTCATCGATCGCTTCGAGGTGGTCGGCGGCCTGATCCTGCGGCAGGAGGTGTGGAACGACCTCGCCGAGGTGCGGCCGCGCGCGGTGTGAAGCATGGGCTCACCTGGCTTGGCCGTCCCCATGCACGAGCGCATCGCCTACTCGGCAGCGCCCGAGCGGCCACCGCTGCATTGGCCTGGCGACGCACGCCTGGCGTTGTGGGTGGCGCCCAATATCGAGCACTACGAGTACCTGCCGCAGCAGGTGAGGGTGCGCGACCCGTGGCCGCGCATCCCGCATCCCGACATCCTCGGCTACGGCCTGCGCGATTACGGAAACCGCGTGGGCGTGTGGCGCCTGATGGAGGTCTTCGACCGCTTCAGCCTGCCCTGCACGGTGTCGCTGTCGATGGCCGTGCTGGACCTGTATCCACAGATCGCAGAGGCCATGCTGCGACGCGGCTGGGAGCTGATGTCCCACGGTCTCTACAACACCCGGTATCACTGGGACCTGGCCGAAGACGAAGAGCGCGCCGCTATTGCCGAGTGCCAGGCGATCCATCGCCGCGTCACCGGGCGCGAGCTGCGCGGCTGGTTCTCGCCGGCGGCCTCCAACACGCTCCAGACGCCCGACCTCGTCGCGGAAGCCGGCATCAGCTACCTGTGCGACCTCTACCATGACGACCAGCCGACGCCCGTGCGCGTGCGCGGGGGCGA
The DNA here is from genome assembly GCF_037889915.1 of Variovorax humicola. Lineage (NCBI taxonomy): Bacteria > Pseudomonadati > Pseudomonadota > Betaproteobacteria > Burkholderiales > Comamonadaceae > Variovorax > Variovorax humicola. The sequence continues at coordinate 223,940 of NZ_JBBKZV010000005.1, forward strand.
GTTGCATTCGCTGCCCTACAGCATGGAGATCAACGACAGCATCGCCTGGCGCCGCGGCATGGAGGGCGAGGCGTTCGCGCAGAAGATTCGAGACGAGTTCGACACGCTCTACGCCGAAGGAGGGCGTGTGATGAACATCGCGGTCCACCCCTTCATCACGGGGCAGCCGCACCGCATCGAGCACCTGGCGCGCGCGCTGGACTACGTGCTCGGCCACAGCGGGGTCTGGTGCGCCACCGGCGCGGAGATCATCGACTGCTACCGCTCCCAATCCGCCTTCACGGCTTCACTCGATCCACGAACATGATCCAGACTTCTACCGACTACATCCGCGCCTACATGACCGAACGGCCCGTGGTGGCCGCGCGCGCGGCGCTCCTCATCATCGACATGCAGTACGCCACGGGCTCGCGCCAGGGCGCGCTGGCGCGCAAGCTGGCGGCAGATGGATCGTCGGTCGGCAACTACCGCTTCGACCGGATCGAGCGCTTCGTGCTGCCCAACACAGTGCGCCTGCGCGAGTGCTTCCAGCGCCTGGGCCGGCCGGTGCTGCACGTGACCGTCGGCGCGGCGCTGCCCGACGCCAGCGACGCGCCGATCCACATGCGAAAGCTCTTCGTTGAGTTCCGCAATCACGTTGGCAGCCGGGAACACGAGATCGTCGACGAGCTCAAGCCCCGGCCCGGCGAGCACGTGCTGCGCAAGACCACGGTCGGTGCCTTCGCGTCGACCGCCATCGACAGCTTGCTGCGCGCGCTGGAATGCGAGCAGCTCTATCTTGCCGGTGTGTCCACCAATATGTGCGTGGAGACGACCGCGCGCGAGGCGGCCGACCGCGGCTATGGCGTGACCCTGGTCGAGGATGCCTGCGGCACCACCCATGAAGACCTGCACCAGGTGACCATGCGCAATTTCCAGCGCTTGTTCGGCCGCGTGCGCAGCACCGCCGAGAGCCTCTCCGAACTGGAGCCCGTCCATGCCTGACGCCACGACGCCGCGCCGGGTGCTGGTCATCGTTCCGTTCGCCATGTCGGTCGACAACCTGCGCCTGCGCGAGCAGCAGCTCGTGGGCCTGCAGTTCGGCGACGACATCCGCTTCGAGTACCGCGCGGTGCGCGCGGGGCCGCTCAATTACGCCAGCCACCACGACTTCGCCCTGGCCGACGTCGCCAATTTCGAGGCCGGCTGCCGCGCGCAGGACGAGGGCTTCGACGCGGTCTGCATCGACACGATGAGCGACTCGGGTGTGGCAGCCCTGCGCTCGGTGCTCGACATTCCGGTGTTCGGTCCCGGCAAGGCGTCGATGCTGATGGCGCTGACGCTGGGCGACCGCTTCTCGATCCTGGCCATGGCCAGCCGCTGGAAGCCGCTGTACAAGAAGGCGCTCGACGAGCTGGGACTGCATCACAAGTGCGCCTCGGTGCGCGCAATCGAGGTGCCGCCGGACAACCAGGGACTGCTCTCGGGCAAGGAAGACGATGTGTTTCCCCTGCTTGAGGCCGCGGCGCGCCAGGCAATCGAGAGCGACGGGGCCGAGGTGATCATCCTGGGCTCGACCACCATGCACCAGTCGCACGCGTACCTCGCCGCCCGCCTGCCGGTGCCAGTCATCAACCCCGGCCCGCTCAGCTACAAGCTGGCCGAGGCCGCGATGGCGCTGAAGCTGCGGCACAGCCGGGTCGGCTACCCGCGGCCGATGCATCCGCGCCTGGACATGCTGCGGACCATGTTCGACGCCGCCGAGGCGGCCGGCCGACTGGGTCAAGGCGCAGCGCCAGGGCAAGCTCCCAGGCGCTGACAGCAAGCCCGTGAGCGCCGAGCAGATGGAGATCAGCCGCCTGCGTGCCGCTTTCTCGCTCGTAATCCCAGTCGCGACCTCCTTCCTCACCAGCTCGCGCCTGAGAGCGCCTCTGCCTTGAATGTAGAGAGCCTGGTAAATGGCTTCGTGAGAGATCCGCAGGGAGTCATCGTCCGGGAAGTCGATTTGCAGGCGGTTGGATGACCTCCAACGATTTCTCCTCGTCGGGGTGGCAAAGCCGCAGGTAGCCGCCGTGCAGACCGACCGTGGTGACGTGCGATTTGCTCGCCACCGGCACCTCTTCTGGCAGGGCCTCGACGCCCTGCGCTTCCAGTCGGCGGCCGACCCCCAGCGTGTGCTCTCTCACCGTGCTTGGCGCTGCGGTCACTGGCAACAACAGCTCCAGCAACTGCGCCGACTTGGCATTGGGCATCGTGGCGGCCTCGCCGTCGTCCCGAGGCCATAAAGTATATTCAAGCCATCAAGGAAGGTATTGATGGCAACCGCGAGAACAGCAAGGACGAAGGCGAGCGGTGGCACTGCGGTTGAGGATCGCCCGACCCAGTTGCTCGAGATCGCGTCCCGCCTCTTCGCCACACACGGCTATGCCGGCACCTCGCTGCGCGACATCGCTGAGCAAGCCAACATCACCAAGGCCGCGCTCTACTACCACTTTGCCAGCAAGGAAGCGCTCTACGAGCAGATTGTCGTCAACAACCTTCAGTCGCTGATTGACCGCGTCAGCGACGCGACAAAGCAGGCTGATGGCGCGACCGAGAAGGTGCGCGCCTTCATGCTCACCGCGGCGGATGTCTTCGCCGAAGCACCCGATGCCTGGATAGCCGGATCGAATGTCTTCTGGTCCAGCATGGGCCCCGAGATCCGCGCAGCGGCGGTCAGTCGCCGCGACAAGTTCGAGAAGCTACTGCGTTCCTGCATCGCCCAAGGGGTCGCGTCCGGCGAGTTTCGCGACGTGGACGCGGCGACGGCGGGGCGCTTGCTGCTGTCGACGCTCAATCAGATGACGCGATGGATCAAGCGGGACGGGCGGCTCACGCCGAGGCAGGTAATCGACCAGTATCTCGACATCATCCTGACCGGGATGAAGGCGCCTGCTGGCGGCGAGATCAGTGAAAGCAGGGGCCGACGGGCCGCCGCGAAGTCCTGATATTGAACCCTGCCCGCCCACGCGTCCCTGCGGCGCAATGAGTCGGCGAACATCGCGTCAAACTCCGTCTCGGCCCCTGAACAGGTCTGCCTGAGCGCGGCCGGCCCGATACGCCGGCGCCTTTCATTGCGCGCAGCAAACATGGGATCGACTCGGCCGGGGCAAGGCTCGACGACATGCCGAGAGGGCGCGCAGTGCCGGATTCGCAGCTACGCGACGCGGTCCTGGCTTCCCTTGCGTTCCACGGCCGCCAGCAATGCATAGAGCGGATCGTCGCCTTTCACGCCACCGACCGGCTGCCGCGGGCCGAAGCGTTCCGCCTCCGTCCCCTCGGGGGAGCCCAGGGGCCGCACCCAGTCGTAGACCACCGTGCGCTGGGCGATGCGCCATTCCTCCCCGCGCTTTTCGAAGCGATCGACGTAGCGCCCTGCCAGGAAGACCTCGCGCGCCGAGCCTTGCGCATCGCGGTCGCGCTGCAGCGCCATGAAGTAGGTCTCCACCGCCGCCTGCGTGCCGCGCAGGGTGATCGACAGGTTGGCGATGTTGTGCACCGAGCGTTCACCTTGCGTGCGCAGCTTTTCCAACGCCCAGTCGATGAAGCCCGTGGCGCTGCCCTCGTAGGGCCCGTGGCGGTCAGTCGCGTCCGGCCAGTAGGCACTGCGCAGGGCCGTCTCGTCCTGGCGGTCGATACCGCGGCAATAGCGAAACATGCATTCGCGAATCGCTTCGCGGTCGAGCAGTTCGCTGACGTTTCTGGCCATTTCGAGGACGTCCATAGGGTATTTCCCAATCATTTAGAGCTTTGCCAGCTTACTAACCGGCCGGTAGAATTTTGTACGAACAGAGAACGGAAGACAAGCATGGCATTACGCATGGACGGCAAGGTTGCCCTGGTGACGGGCGGCGCACAAGGCATCGGTCGCGCCATCTGCGATCGCTTCGCGGCCGAAGGCGCGATCGTCGCGGTGCTCGACATCAAGGCCGACAACGCCGAGCGCGCCGCGCAGGCGATCCGCGCCAACGGCGGGCAGGCCGTGGCCTGTGCCGGCAACGTGGCCGAACGTTCCACCTTCGAGTCCGCGGTCGACACGCTCGAACGCCAGTACGGCCGGCTCGATGTCCTGGTCAACAACGCCATCTGGGTACGCTACGGTCCCATCGACGCGATCACGCCCGAGGTGCTCGACCGCATGGTCGGCACCGGCTTCAAGTCGGTGGTCTGGGGCACGCAGGTCGCCGCGACCCTGATGGCAAAGGGCAGTGGCGGCTCGATCATCAATATCGCTTCGGCCGCCGGCTTCCTCGGCATGCCCAACGGACTGATCTATTGCGGCGTCAAGGCCGGCGTCCTGGGCCTGACGCGCGCCTCGGCGGTCGAGCTCGGGCCAAGGAAGATTCGCGTCAACGCCATCGCGCCCGGCACCATCATGACCGAGGGCGTGAGCATCAACGTCGACGAAGCCGGCATGGCAAAGCGCATCGCGCGCACGCCGGTCGGACGCCTGGGCCAGGTCGAGGACATCGCGAATGCCGCGGTGTTCCTGGCCGGCGACGAAAGCGGCTTCATGTCCGGCGAATCGATGCTGATCGACGGCGGCGTGACGCACGCATTCCTCTGATCATTCACCATCCATGCATTCGCTCCATCCTCTCTTCTTCCCGGCGTCGGTGGCGATCATCGGCGCGTCATCCGATCCGGAGCGCATCGGCGGGCGGCCGCTTCGCTTCCTGGTGGAGGCGGGCTTCGCCGGCGCGATGTATCCCATCAACCGAAGCGGCGCCGCCGAGATCCAGGGCCTGCCCGCATTCGCCAGCCTGGCCGACGTGCCCGGCACGGTGGACCATGCCATCGTCGCGGTGCCCGTGCCCGGCGTCGAGGCCGCGTTGCAGGACTGCGCCCGCAAGGGCGTGAAGGTGGTGCAGGTCTTCACCGCGGGCTTCGCCGAGGCCGACGCCGCGGGTGCCGAGCTGCAGGCCCGCCTGGTGCGCATTTGTCGCGAGGCCGGCATGCGCATGGTCGGCCCGAATGCGCTGGGGCTGCTCAATCCGGTGGCGAAGTTCTACGCGACCTTCTCGACCGCGCTCAATGGCCTGCGGCCCAAGCCGGGCGTGATCGGCATGGCAACGCAGAGCGGTGCCTTCGGCTCGGCCGCATACGGCATGGCGACCTTGCGTGGCATCGGGCTGAGCCGCGTGATCGCGACCGGCAATGAAGCTGACGTGGACGTGGCCGAATGCATCGACTATCTCGTCGACGACGCCGACACGCGGGTCATCTGCGCCGCGCTGGAAGCCTGCAAGGACGGTGCGCGACTGCGCGCCGCGCTGCGCAAGGCCGCCTCGGCCGGCAAGCCGGTGGTCATCATGAAGATCGGCCGCACCGAGGTCGGCGCTGCCGCTGCCGCGACGCACACCGGTTCACTGGCGGGCAATGACGCGATATACGACGCCGTATTCGCCGAGTGCGGCGCACATCGCGCAGCATCGATCGAGGAGATGCTCGACATCGCGCACCTGTGCGCTGTCACCAACCAGTTGCCGCAGAACGAGCGCATCGGCATCATGACCGGCTCGGGCGGCATCGGCATCCTGATGGCGGACGACGCATCCGACCTGGGCATGGCGCTTCCGCCGCTCACCACCGCATCGGCCGAAGCCCTGCGCGGGTTGCTGCCCTTCGCGGTGCCGGCCAATCCCTACGATACGACCGCGCAGGTGACCTCGGTGCAAGACGGCGTGGCGCGCGTGCTCGATGCGATGCTCTTGCCCGGCTCGCCCTTCGGCACCTTGTTCGCCTACCTGGCCCACGTCGGCCTGTCGCCGTCGCGCTTCGCGTCGACCGAGCGACGGATGATCGAATTGCGCGCGGCACACCCCGACCAGCCCCTGGTGCTGGTAATGCTCTCCGAGCAGGGCGTGACCGAGCGGCTCGAGGCCGCGGGTGTTGTCGTCTTCGCCGACCCGTCTCGCGCGGTCCGTGCGGTCGCCGGTGCGGCACGCATGGCGAGGCTGCGGCGCGAGATGCGCAGCGATGCAGCGCCCGGGAACGGCACGCAGCCCCTGCCGCCAGCCGCGACGGAGGCCGAGGCCAAGGCGCTGCTCGGCGCGGCCGGCATCCCTGTGCTGCCTGAACAGACCTGCACCAGTGCCGAGTCGGCCGTACGCGCTGCGGACGGCATGGGCTATCCGGTGGTCGCGAAAATTGTCTCCGCAGATATACCGCACAAGACCGAGGTCGGCGGCGTCCTGGTCAACCTGCCGGATGCCGGCGCGGTATCTGCGGCCTACGACACGCTGATGTCCCGTGCCGCCGAACGCGCGCCGCAGGCCCGCATCGACGGCGTGCTGATCGCGCCGATGGTGCGCGGTGGCGTGGAGACCATCATCGGCATCCACATGGATCCGGTGTTTGGCCCGATGGTCATGTTCGGCCTGGGCGGCACCGCGGTGGAGCTGTTCAAGGACGTGGCCTTCGCATCCGCGCCGCTCACGCCCGTACAGGCGATGTCGCTGGTCGACGCGGTGCGTTCGTCGGCCCTGCTCAAGGGCTGGCGCGGCGGGCCGGCCTACGACACGCAGGCCCTGGCCGTCGCGCTCAGCCGCCTGTCGGAATTCGCGGTGCGCCATGCCGGTCAACTGGCCGGCATCGACATCAACCCCTTCGTCGTCAATCCCCAGGGGGCGGTTTGTCTGGATGCCCTGATCTCCACGCGCCAAGCCCCCGTCAACCCCAGCCCGAGAGAACACGCATGATGGACCTCAAGACACTTCTCCTGAAGATCGAAGACGGCATCGCCGTCGTCACGCTGAACCGCCCGCCGGTCAATGCGCAGAACGCCGAGATGCGCGCCGAGATCACGGAGCTATTCGACACGCTCAGCGACATGGACGATGTCGCCGCCATCGTTCTGACCGGCACCGGCAAGCTGTTCTCGGCGGGCGCCGACATCCGCGAGCGGCCGAACCTGGCAGCCACGCCGGGCGCTTACGGCCGCCACAACCGGCTGGTGCGCGAGTCCTACTACGCGGTGGTGGAATGCTCCAAGCCCGTGATCGCCGCCATCAACGGTGCCGCGCTCGGCGCGGGCTTCGGGCTCGTGATGGGATCTGACATCTGGGTCGCCTCGGAGGACGCCTATGTCGCCATGCCCGAGATCAACGTGGGCCTGGCCGGCGGCGTCACCTTCCTGCAGAAGTTCTTCAGCCAGTCGCGCGCGCGCCGCATGTTCTACACGGGCATGCAGGTGTCGGGGCAGGAGTTGTACCGACTCGGGCTGGTCGAAGCCTGCGTGCCGGCCGCCGAGCTGATGCCCTATGCGATGGGCATCGCGCGCGAGATTGCTTCCAAGAGCCCGATCGCCGTACGCTTGGCCAAGGAAGCCGCGCGCATGACGCTGACGATGCCGCCGCGCGACGCCTACCGCTACGAACAGGGCAACACGGTGGCACTGTCGAAGACCGAAGACACCAAGGAAGCGCAGCGCGCCTTCTTCGAGAAGCGCAAGCCGGTCTTCACCGGGCGCTGAGCCGAGCGCGCGTCCACTTCCCACAGTCGCATCACCCGCATCGCCATGTCCCCGCGCCGGATTCCTTCATCGCCACCCGCTCGCTCAGTGGCGCCCGGTGTACCGGACACGCGCGAGAACCAGCTGCTGGCGATCGCACGCCGCCTGTTCGCGCGCGACGGCTATGAGCGCACCGCGATGCGGGACATCGCGGAAGCCGCGGAGGTCACCAAGGCCGCGCTGTACTACTACTTCCCGAACAAGGAAGCGCTGTACGAGCGTGTGGTGCTGGAGTCGATGCAGTCCCTGGTGGAGGATGTCTCCGCCGCCGTGGCGGCCGCGGATTCTCCGACGGCACGCATTCGTGCCTTCATGCAGTCCTCGGCCGACGTGTTCGACCTGGCGCGCGACCGTTGGATTGCCGGCTCCCGCGCCTTCCGCGAAGGCGGCAGGGGAGGACAACACCTGGCCGCGATCGCGCTGCGTGACCGCTATGAGAGCCTGTTGCGGCAGTGCATTGCCGAAGGCATCGCCAGCGGCGAAGTGCGCGCCATCGATCCCGCCATCGCGGGCCGCTTCCTGCTCTCCGGCCTAAACCAGATGACCAACTGGCACCGCCCCGATGGGCGCCTGGGCGTCACCGAGGTGATGAAGCAGTTCCTCGACATGGCCCTGCACGGCTTGCTGTCGTCGACGGAGCCGCCGCCGGCCTTGGGCGCGAAGTCGCGCGCGATCTCGCGTCGCCGCGCGGCCGTCCCGACGAGCCCTTGAATCATGAAGATCATGCCCATCATCTCCCGCGGCTTCGATACTGACCGGTCGACAGGTAAGGTGCGTTGCAGCACGGCGTCGACGTGGCGTGCCGCGACCGTGCTGGGTGCTGCCGGCTTGCTGGCCGCGTTGACCGCGCTGTCGCCTCGACCGGCCATGGCGCAAGCCGCGCCGAATGCCCAGAACGCGCCATTTCCCGGCGGGCCTACCACTCTGATCGTCCCCTATGCCGCGGGCGGCCTTACCGACAACCTGGCCCGCGCCTTGGGCCAGCGGCTGGCCGAGCGCTGGGGCCAGCCGGTGGTGGTGGACAACCGCGCAGGCGGCGGCACGGTCATCGGCACGGCGGCCGCGGCCCGCGCGCCGGCGGACGGCCGGACCCTGCTGGTGACCAGCTTCGGCTTCACCACCAACCCGTTCATGATGCCGAACCTGCCCTACAAGCAGAGCGCACTGGCGCCGCTCGCGATGATCGCGGTCGCGCCAGCGATCCTGTTCGTGCATCCCTCCGTGCCCGCCGACGACGTGCCGTCGCTGGTGAAGTACATGAGGACCTCGGGCAAGGCCTTCAGCTTCGCTTCGTCGGGCAACGGATCGAGCCCCCACATCGGTGCGGAACTCTTCGCATCGCAGATCGGCGTCAGCATTGTCCACGTGCCGTATCGCGGCAACGGGCCCGGCCTGAACGACCTGATCGGTGGCCAGGTGCAGGGCATGTTCGATTCGAAGGCCGCGTTGTCCTTCGTGAAGGCCGGCAAGCTCAAGGCGCTCGGCATCAGTTCGCTGAAGCCCTCGTTGCTGGCACCCGAGCTCAAGCCGATCGCGCAATCGGGCGTGCCCGAGCTGGCCAACTTCACGACCGGGAGCTGGTTCGGCGTGCTGGTGCCCGAGGGCACGCCGAAGCCGATCCAGAGCCGGCTCTACGCCGACATCCGCGCCGTGCTCGACACACCGGGCATGCGCGAGGCCATCGACCGCGCGGGCGTCGAGCCGCTGCTCCTGACCCAGGCCGAATTCGCCGCCTACCTGAAGTCGGAGGCCGACCGCTGGGGTCCGGTGATCCGCGACAAGAACATCAAGTCGGATTGACGCCATGCAAGCACACGCACCCCTGGCCCCCGCCGACCTGAAGGTCGACGGACGCCTCAACGGCCGGCGCATCATCGTCACCGGCGGGGCGTCCGGCATCGGCCGCTCGGTGGCAGAAGTGTTCCTGCGCGCCGGTGCCCGCGTCGCGGCGCTGGACCGGCACCGGCCGGCCGACCTGCCCGGCGAGGCGCTGTGCCTCGAGGCGGATGTGACCGATCCCGACGCCGTGGAACGCGCGGTGGCCGAGGCCGTGAACGCCTTCGGCGGCATCGACGGCCTCGTCAACGCCGCCGGCATCGCCAACACCGACTGGGCCGACCAGGTGAGCCTGGCGGACTGGAAGCGGGTGCTGGAGGTCAATCTCACCGGCAGCTTCATCGTCTGCCGCGCCTGCCTGCCCCACCTTCGAGCGGCCGGCAGCGGCACCATCGTCAACTTTGCGTCGGGCCAGGGCCTGGCGCCATTCAAGCAGCGCAGTGCCTACGCGGCCTCGAAGGCCGGAGTGATCTCGCTCACACGCTCGCTCGCGATGGAATGGGCGCCGCAGGTTCGCGTCAACACCGTGTGCCCCGGTGCGGTCGATACGCCGATGGTGCGCGGCGGCTACAGCCCCGAGGTGCTGCGCGAACAGGTCGGACCGCGCTACGCGCTCGGCCGCATCGGCGAGCCCCACGAGATCGCCCTGGCTGCGCTCTACCTGAGCAGCGCCGAATCCTCCTTCGTCACCGGCATCGTGCTGGCGGTGGACGGCGGGCGCAGCTACCACTGAACCGGATCGGACAAAGGACACCCATGAACGGCCTGATGCAACAGCACCCCCTGCTGCTCTCCGGACTCATCGACCATGCCGCCACCTACCACGGCGACCGCGAGATCGTCAGCCACATGGTGGACGGCAGCACCCACCGCAGCGATTGGCGACAGGTGCAGCAACGCGCCAAGCGCCTGGCCAGTGCCCTGACGCGCCTGGGCGTCGGCGCGGGCGACCGGGTCGCCACGTTGGCCTGGAACACGCACCGCCACCTGGAGTTGTACTTCGGCGTGTCGGGCATGCAGGCCATCCTGCACACGGTCAACCCGCGGCTCTTTCCGGAGCAGATCGCCTACATCGTCAATCATGCCGAGGACGGCTATGTCTTCTTCGACACCAGCTTCGCCGCGACCTTGGCCGGGCTGGCGCCGCAGATGGGTCGCGTGAAGGGTTTCGTCGCGCTCTGCGAGCGTTCGCAGATGCCGGACGTCGCGCTGCCCAATCTGCTGTGCTACGAGGAACTGCTGGCCGACGCCTCGCCCGATTTCAATTGGCCGGTGTTTGACGAGAACACCGCCTCGTCGCTGTGCTACACCTCGGGCACCACCGGGAACCCGAAGGGCGTGCTGTACAGCCACCGTTCGACGGTGCTGCATTCCTTCACTGCGTGCACGGCCGACGGCCTGGCCATATCCGCGCGCGACAGCGTGCTCCTGGTGGTGCCGCTGTTTCACGTCAACGCCTGGGGCGTGCCCTATGCGGGCGCAATGTGCGGCGCGAAGCTGGTGCTGCCCGGTCCGCACCTGTCGGGCGAGAACGTCTATCGGCTCCTGCGCGAGGAGCGCTGCAATTTCTCGCTGGGGGTGCCCACGGTCTGGCTGGGCCTGTTCGACTACATCGAGCGCCACCGCGCCTCGCTCGACCTGTCGGAGATCCCGCTCAAGCGGCTGATCGTCGGCGGTTCGGCGGCGCCGCGCGCCATGATCCAGAAGTTCGAGGAGCTGTTCGGCGCCTACGTGATCCATGCCTGGGGCATGTCGGAGACCAGTCCGCTCGCGACCATCGGTACGCTGCTCGACAAGCACCGCGATCTGCCGCTGCCGCAGCGCTACGAGGTGCAGGCCAAACAGGGTCGTGCGATCTATGGTGTGGAGATCGAGATCTTCGGCGAGGACGGTCTGCCGCTGCCGCACGACGGCAAGGCCTTCGGCGACCTGAAGACGCGCGGGCCGTGGGTGGCTTCGGGCTACTACCGCGCCGATGGCGACGCGACCGACGCCGCGGGCTGGTTCCCGACCGGTGACGTGGCCACCCTCGACGCCGACGGCTTCGTGCAGATAACCGACCGTTCGAAGGACGTCATCAAGTCGGGCGGCGAATGGATTTCTTCCATCGACCTCGAGAACGCTGCCATGGGCCATCCCGACGTGCAAGAGGCCGCCGTGATCGGCGTGGCCCACGAGCGCTGGCAGGAGCGGCCGCTGCTGCTGATCGTGCCCAAGCCCGGCACGCACCCCACGCGCGAGGACATCCTGGCCTTCATGGTGGGCAAGGTAGCCAAGTGGTGGATGCCCGACGACGTGGTCTTCGTCGATGCGCTCCCCCATACCGCGACCGGCAAGCTGCAGAAGCTCAAGCTGCGCGAGCAGTTCCGGTCACACCAGCTCCCCACAGTCGAGGCCTCGAACGCCCCCGCCGAGTGAGACGCCCGACTCCTCCGCACCGCCCCAGGACTTCCAACCCATGATGACTCATCTCGACGAAACCCAGACGATGCTGCGCGACAGCGTGCAGGCATTTCATGAGCGACACCCCGGCCCCGCGCGCACGCGCCGCCTTCGCAATGAGGCCATCCCTTTCGACCGGAGCGTCTGGCGCGACATGGCCGAGGCGGGCTGGAGTGGCGTGATGGTGCCCGAATCTCTCGGTGGGCACGGTCTCGGCGCGGCTGAGGCGATGCTGATCGCGTGCGAACTCGGACGGGGTCTCGCACCGGAGCCCTACGTAGCCAGCGGCTTGATGGTGGTGCAGGCCCTCGTACCGATCGCCGCGGACTCGGCGCCCGCCCGTGCATTGCTGGAGCAGGTGCTGGCCGGCCAGACGCTGGTCGCGCTGGCTTGGCAGGAAGCGGCCGGCAAGCTGGCCATCGACGACATCCGCATGCGCGCCGTGCGCAAGGGCGAAGGCTGGCAACTGGAAGGGGCGACCAAGCGCTTCGTGCCCTTGGCCGACGCCGCCGACGGCTTCCTGGTCTATGCGCTGGAAGATGGCAACCCGGTCCTGTTCTGGATCACGCAGTCCGCAGCGATCCGCACGACCCGCACCATCGATGGACTGGACTTCGGCGAGGTGGACTTCGAAGGCCTCACGCTGCCGGCCGACGCCAGGCTCGCGAGCGGCCCGGCCGTACGCGACGCGGTCGCACAGGCCGTCGAACTGGCTCGCATGGCGAGCGCCTTCGAACTCGTGGGCGTGGCCGAACGCGCGCTGGAGGCCACCGTGGCCTACACCTCTCAGCGCGTCCAGTTCGGCAAGCCGATTGCGTCGTTCCAGGCGCTGCAGCACCGCATGGTGGACATGTGGATGCATTGCCAGCTGGCGCGCGCCTCGGCCGAAAACGCGCTACTTGACTGGACGCGCCCGGCTGGCGGCGCCACGTGTACCCAATCACTTCGCGCAGCGCGCGCACGCGCCGGCGCCACGGCGCTGCTGGTCGGCAAGACCTCCATCCACCTGCACGGCGGCATGGGCATCGCCGATGAGACAGACATCGGCCTGTGCTTGAAGCGCGCGCTGGCGTTGTCCGCCTGGCTCGGCAATCCGCTCTGGCAGCGCGGCGAGTTCCTGGACGAACTGATGAAGACCGGCCGCGTGCGCCAGTCCGACGACTCGCCCCTCGTGGTGGCCGACGACGTGGACGTGGCCGAGCTGCCCGACGAGGAGTTCCGCCGCGTGCTGGCGACCTGGATCGCTGCCAACTACCCGCCCGAGAAGCGCTTCATGAAAAAGCGCGCCTACTACGCCGACATTTCCGACTGGTACCAGGCGCTGTCGAGAAAGGGCTGGCTCGCACCCTCCTGGCCCAAGACGGCCGGCGGCATGGGCCTGTCGGCGACCAAGCAGGTGATCTACGCCGAGGAGATCGCGCGCTACGGCTGCGCGCGCATTCCCGACCACGGTCTGGCCATCGGCAAATTGCTGCTCATGCACGGTACGCCCGAGCAGATCGACTATCACCTGCCGCGCGTGCTGAGTGGCGAGATCATGTGGTGCCAGGGCTATTCCGAACCCAACGCGGGCTCCGACCTGGCCAGCCTGCGCACGCGCGCCGAGCGCGACGGCGACTTTCTCGTGGTCAATGGCCAGAAGACCTGGACCACGCTGGGCCCGGGCGCGGACTGGATGTTCGCCCTGGTGCGCACGAGCAAGGTCGACGGCGCCAAGCAGCGTGGCATCACCTTCCTGCTGATCGACCTCAAGACGCCGGGCGTGAAGGTGCGCCCCATCGTCAACCTCAAGGGGGAGGGCGAATTCAGCGAAGTCTTCTTCGATAACGTGCGCGTGCCCGTCTCCAACGTCGTCGGCCGTATCGACGACGGCTGGAGCGTGGCCAACTCCTTCCTTCGCGAGGAGCGCATCTTTTTCGGCACGCCGCGCCAGTGCGAATACGCACTGGCCCAGCTCGATCGGCTGGCCGAGGCCACGAACGCGCTCGCGCGCGGCGATTTCCGCGACCGCTACGCCCAGCTCGTACTCGATGTGCGCGATCTGAAATCCGCGTTCGAGCTTTTCATGGGACGGCTGCGTGGCGGCGAAGAGCTGGGGCCCGAGGTGTCCTACCTCAAGGTCTGGGGCACCGAGACCTACCAGCGCATCACCGACGAACTGGTGCAGCTCGCGGGCGACCACGGCGGCCAGATCGACGACGTGGTCATCGGCGGCATCGCGGTCGACGTGATGAACCAATACCTCGACTCGCGCATGCCCGCCATCTTCGGCGGGTCGAATGAGATCCAGCGCAATATCCTCGCCAAGCAGATCCTCGCGCTGCCTTCGGGCCGTGCCTGATACCCCCGCCAATCCTTTCACGAACGACAGCACAGGAGACACAGCATGAAGTCCTTTCGACACTCCCTCGCGGCCCTGCGTGCCGCGCTCGCCACGGCCGGACTGGCCGCGCTCGCCGGCCTGGCCCAGGCCCAGATCTCGGACGACATGGTGCGCATCGGCCTCATGGGCGACCTGAGCGGACCGTACTCCGGCAACGGCGGGCCCGGCTCGGTGCTCGCCGCCAAAATGGCCATCGAGGACTTCGGCGGCAAAGTCAACGGCAAGCCGGTCGAGTTGCTGACACTGGACGACCAGAACAAGCCCGACGTCGGCCTGAACGGCGCGCGCAAATGGCTGGAGACGGACAAGGTGGACGCGATCGTCGGCGGCTCGGCCTCGTCGATCGCGCTGGGCGTGCAGACCCTGATGAAGGAGAAGCAGAAACCTTACCTGATCGCGGGCACCGTCACGTCCGACCTCACCGGCAAGGCCTGCTCGCCGATGGCCTTCCAGTTCCTGGTCGACACCTATTCGCTGCCCAAGGCCGGCGTGAAGACACTGATCGACAAGGGCATCAAGTCCTTCTTCTTCGTGACCGTGGACTACGCCTTCGGCGCGGCGCTGCAGACCGAGGCCACGCGCTTCATCGAGCAGGCGGGCGGCAAGGTGGTGGGTTCGGTCAAGCATCCGCTGGGCACCACCGACTTCTCGTCCTACCTGCTGCAGGCGCAATCGAGCGGCGCCAAGGCGATCGTGATCCTGAACGCAGGGCTGGACCTGTCCAACTCGCTCAAGCAGGCGGCCGAGTTCCGCATCACCAAGAGCGGCCAGAGCGTGAGCGTGTTCGGCATGACGATCAACAGCGTCGCCGCGATGGGCCTGGAGACTGCGCAGGGCCTGAGCATCACCGTGCCCTTCTACTGGGACCGCGACGAAGCCTCGCGTGCCTGGAGCAAGCGCTTCATGGAGCGTAACAACGGCGTGGTGCCGACCTACATCATGGCGGGTGTCTACAGCGCCGTGACGCACTACCTCAAGAGCGTGCAGGCGGCTGGCACCGACGCGGGCCCGGCGGTGGTGGCGAAGATGAAGGCCACGCCGGTGAACGACTTCATGTCCAAGGACGTGAAGATCCGCGAGGACGGCCAGGTGATGCGCCCGGTCTATCCGGTGGAAGTGAAGACGCCCGCGCAGTCCAAGGGCAAGTACGATTTCTACACGGTCGGCACCGCCATCCCGGGCGAGCAGATCTTCCGTCCGCTGTCCGAAGGCGGCTGCGACTTCGTCAAGAAGTAAGCACGACCGGGGCAGGGTGCCACATGAGCGTACGACACGAGATCATCGGCGACACGCGCGACAGGCTTGGCGAATGCCCGCTGTGGGACGTGCGCGACCAGTCGCTGTACTGGGTCGATTCCAAGGCAAGGCTGGTGCGACGCATGTCGCAGGGCCGGTACAGCGAATGGAGCACGCCGAGCGACGTGGGCTCGATCGCGCTGACGCGCAGCGGTCGGCTCGTGCTGGCGCTGGAGGACGGCTTCCACCTCATGGATCTGTCCACGGGCGCGGTCCGGCGGCTGGCCGAGGTGCGGCACAAGGGCCCGGCCATGCGGATGAACGACGGCCGCACCGACCGGCAGGGCCGCTTCGTCGCCGGCTCGATGGTGATGGGCCGGCACGACACCGATGGCGGCTACTACAGGCTGGAGGCCGACGGCAGCGCGACGCCGCTCTTCGACGGCATCGCGCTGGCCAACGCCACCTGCTTCAGCCCCGACGGCCGACGGCTCTATCACGCGGACAGCCTGAGCGGCAACGTCAGTGTGGTCGACTACGACCCGGTGACCGGCGCTGTCGGGCCGCGCCGCACGCTCTTCAGCACGCGACCGCACGGCTCGGCGCCCGACGGCGCCACGGTGGATGCCGAAGGGTGCCTTTGGATCGCGCTGGTCCAGTGTGGCAAGCTCGCCCGCTTCCTGCCCGACGGCACGCTGCTCACGCTGCTCGACGTGCCGACGCCGTTCCCGACCTGCCCCTGCTTCGGCGGTCCCGACCTGGATGTGCTGTACCTGACCAGCATCCGCAACACCGGCAACCTCCTGCGCAGCGACCATCCGGATGCGGGTGCGCTGTTCGCCTTCCACGGACTGGGCGTGCGCGGCCTGCCCGAGGTTTTCTTCGATGACGGAGGCCTCCAATGACAGTAGAAGCGCGCGCCCCTGATTTCATCCTTCGCACCGAAGGGCTCAGCAAGGAGTTCCTTGGCTTCCATGCCGTGAAAAACGTTTCGCTGAATATCCGCCGCCACAGCATCCATGCGCTGATCGGTCCCAACGGCGCCGGCAAGACCACCTGCTTCAACCTGCTGACCATGTTCATCCCCGCCAGCGCCGGGCGCATCTACTACAACGAGCACGACATCACGAAGAGCGACCCGGCCAGCGTCGCGATCGGCGGCATGGTGCGCTCATTCCAGATCTCCGCGGTGTTCAGCCAAATGAGTGTGCTGGACAACGTGCGTGTGGCGCTGCAGCGCAAGGCGGGCGGGACTTTCGCCTTCTGGCGCAGCGCGCGGGTGCTGGAGCGCTTCACCACGCGCGCGCGCGAGCTGCTGGCCGCGGTCAACCTCGAGCCCTATGCGAACCATGCCGCCGCCGACCTGTCGTACGGCCGCAAGCGCGCGCTGGAGTTGGCGACCACGCTGGCGCTGGAGCCCGAGCTCATCCTGCTCGACGAGCCGATCGCCGGCCTGGGCCACGAGGACATCGGCCCGGTGACGCGCCTGATCGCGCAGGTCGCCAGGGACCGGACCGTGCTGATGGTGGAACACAACATGAAGGTGGTGGCCGAGTTGTGTGACCGCATTACCGTGCTGCAGGCCGGCGAGGTGCTGGCCGAAGGCAGCTACGACGAGGTCTCGAACGACGCGCGGGTGCGCGAAGCCTACGTGGGAGGCGCCCATGCCTGAACAGAACGTGCCCTGCCTGGAGGTGCGCGGCCTCACCGGCTACTACGGCGAGACGCAGGCGCTGCACGGCATCGACTTCGTCGTGCAACCGGGCGAGGCGGTGTGCCTGCTCGGCCGCAACGGTGCCGGCAAGACCACCACGCTGCGTGCGGTGGTAGGCCTTCTCGCCAAGCGCCGGGGCCACATCGCGATCGACGGCCGCTCCACCCAGGGCATGGCGCCCGAGGACATCGCGCGCCTGGGCGTCGCCTATTGTCCCGAGGAGCGCGGCATCTTCGCGAGCCTGGACGTGGAAGAGAACCTGCTGCTGCCCCCGGTGCTGATGCCCGGCGGCATGACGATCGATGAAATCTACACGCTCTTCCCCAACCTCAAGTTGCGTCGCAAGAGCCCCGGCACGCGGCTCTCGGGCGGCGAGCAGCAGATGCTGGCGATCGCCCGCATCCTGCGCACCGGCGCCAAGCTGCTGCTGCTGGACGAGCCCACCGAAGGCCTGGCACCGGTGATCATCGAGAAGATCGGCGAGGCCATCGGCATCCTGCGCCAGCGCGGCTTCACGATCTTGATGGTGGAGCAGAACTTCCGCTTCGCCTCGGGTGTCGGCGACCGGTTCTACGTGGTCGAGGAGGGCAGGGTCGTCGAGCATTTCGACCGGCAGACGCTGGTCACGGACCACGCGCGAATCGAGGCGCTGCTCGGCGTCTGACGCGAACCGACCAAAGAACCAAAGAGAGACACCCTATGCCAGACACCTTGTTTGGATTCCCACTGGCCGCTGTCGCCGGCCAGGTGCTGGTGGGCATGATCAACGGCTCGCTCTACTCGTTGATGAGCCTGGGCCTGGCGATCATCTTCGGGCTGTTGCGCGTGGTGAATTTCGCGCACGGCGCGCAGTACATGCTCGGCGCCTTCGTGGCGTGGGGCCTGCTGGAGTACCTGGGCCTGAACTACTGGTGGGCCCTTGTCCTGGCGCCGCTGGTCGTCGGCCTGAGCGGTGTCGCGCTGGAGCGCACGCTGCTGCGCCGGCTCTATCACATCGACCACGTCTACGCGCTGCTGCTGACCTTCGGCTTCGCGCTGATTCTCGAAGGCGCGTTCCGCTACAAGTTTGGCGCCACCGGCCAGCCCTATCCGAACCCGATCGCGGGCGGGCTGGATACGTCGATGGCCTTCTTCCCGTGGTATCGGCTGTGGGTGATCGCAGCTTCCATGAGCATGTGCATCCTGACCTGGTTCGTCATCGAGCGGACCAAGCTCGGCTCCTACCTGCGTGCCGCCACCGAGAACCCGAACCTGGTGCGGACATTCGGCGTGCGCGTGCCGCGCATGCTGATGCTCACCTACGGCCTGGGCGTGGCGCTGGCGGGATTCAGCGGCGTGATGGCCGCGCCCATCTACCAGGTCAATCCGCTCATGGGCTCGCAGTTGATCATCGTTGTCTTCGCGGTCGTCGTGATCGGCGGCATGGGCTCGATCATGGGCGCGATCGTGGCCGGCTTCGGCTTGGGCGTGATCGAAGGCATCACCAAGCTGGTGTATCCGGACGGTGCCGGCATGGTCGTTTTCGTGGTGATGCTGATCGTGCTTGCCGTGCGTCCGCAGGGCCTGTTCGGCAGTCTGCGCTGAATCGGTCGAAGGAGACAACGTGACCGCAACCCCCTCTTTCTTCGAGCGTCACCGGATGGCCTTGCTGATCGCCGGCGCGCTGGTGCTGCTGCTGGCGCCGGCCGTGGCCTATCCGATCTTCCTGATGAAGCTGATGTGTTTCGCGCTGCTGGCGGCCTCGCTGAACCTGATGATCGGCTACGTCGGGCTGCTGTCCTTCGGCCATGCGATGTTCTTCGGCGCGGCCGGCTATGCGACGGCGCATGCCGTCAAGGTGTGGGGCTTCGAGCCCGCGCTGGGTGTGCTCTTCGGTGCCGCGGTGGCGGCGGCGATTGGCGCCACGACCGGCGTGCTGGCGATCCGTCGCGCGGGCATCGCCTTCTCGATGATCACGTTGGCCTGCGCGCAACTCGTCTACTTCATCGCATTGCGCGTACCTTTCACGGGCGGCGAGGACGGCATCCAGAACGTACCGCGCGGAAAACTGCTCGGCCTGGTGAGCCTGCAGGACAACCTCACGCTCTACTACGTGGTCATGGTCACGGTGGTGGCCGCCTTCTGGCTCATCTGGCGCGTGGTGCATTCGCCCTTCGGCCAGGTGCTGACTGCAATCCGCGACAACGAGCCGCGCGCCATTTCGCTGGGCTACCGGGTCAATCGCTACAAGCTGCTGGCCTTCACGCTCTCCGCCGCGTTGGCCGGATTGGCCGGCGGCATGAAGAGCATCGTGTTCCAGATCGCCACGCTCACCGACGTGAGCTGGGTCACCTCGGGCGAAGCCTTGCTGATGGGCATCGTCGGAGGCCTGCAGACCATGCTTGGCCCGGTGGTGGGCGCGATGGTGGTCGTGACGATGGCCAACCAGCTGTCCGCCTTCGCCGAGGCGGTGCTGATCGTCCAGGGCGCCGTCTTCGTGGTGGTGGTCATGCTCTTCCGCCGCGGCATCGTCGGCGAAATCAACGCCTTCCTGGCCCGACGCGCCAGACTTGTTCAACCTCCAGAAGCGTCGGCGGTGCCTCCTCCGAAACCACGGGCCGGCCAGGACGTTTCCGCGACGGGCCCCAAGGGGATGCCATGACCCTGCGCGCCCCGCGGCATTCATTGGAGCTGCCACTGCCTGAGCGTTCCGTCGGCCCTTTGTTGCAAGGCCGGCTCGCTTTCGTGACCGGCGCCGCCGCCGGCATCGGCCGCGCCATCGCGTTGCGCTATGCACGCGCCGGTGCCCGCGTGGTGCTGGCCGACCTGCGGGCCGAGGATTGCGAGGCCGCCGTGCGCGAGATCATCGAATCGGGCGGCAGCGCCTGGGCCTTCGCGCTGGACATCACCGACGTGCCGGCCTGCGTTGCCCTGGCCGAACGGATCGGCCGCGAGATCGGCGCGGTGGACGTGCTGGTCAACAACGCCGGCATCCTGCTGCGCGAAGGCATCGACACACCCGACGCGCATCGCAAGATCCGCCGCGTATTCGATGTCAACGTGCTGGGCGGCTTCAACGTCCTGCATGCCTTCCTTCCGGCGCTGCGCCAGACGCGGGGCTGCGTCATCAACATCGCCTCGGGCGCCGCGTTCATCGCGCAGGCCGGCTGCATCGGCTACTCGGGCTCCAAGGGCGCGGTCAAGATGCTGACGCAATCGATGGCAGTCGACCTCGCGGCGGATGGCATCCGCGTGAACGCGATCGCACCCGGCGTGATCGAGACGGCAATGACCGATGCCACCCGCGCAGATCCGCAGCGGCTGCACGGCTTCCTGCGCCGCACGCCGCTGGGCCGCGTGGGCCAGCCCGACGAGATCGCCGAGCCGGCGCTGTTCCTGGCCTCTTCGATGGCCAGCTACATCACCGGCGTGACCTTGCCTGTGGATGGCGGCGTGCTGGCCGCATGACGCGAGGACCGATGGACATGACAGCGGTATCTCACGGCATGCGGATCATCCTGACCGGCGCGGCGCGCGGCATCGGGCGGGCGATGGCCGAGCGGCTGGCGCGCGATTCGCTGCAGCGCCATGGCTTGCCGGCACGCATGGTGCTGGCCGATCTTCATCGCGATGAAGTCGAATCGCTGGCCGCGCAGTTGCGCCGGGACGGTGCCGAGGTGCATGCGATCGGCGCCGACATGGCTGACCCGGCGACACCGGCACAGCTGGTTGCGGCCGCGGCGGAATTCGGTGGCCTCGACGCCGTCATCAGCAATGCAGGCGCCGCGATTCCGGCTTCTCTGCTCGAGGCGCGGCTGGAGGACTGGGACAAGGTCTTCGCGTTGCATGTGCGCGCCGCCTGGTTGCTGGGCCGAGCGGCCCATCCCCTGCTCAAGGCCGCGCGGGGCAGCATGGTGGTCACGACGTCGATCTCGGGCAGCCAGCCGACCGCGCCGCTGGCCGCCTACAGCCCGAGCAAGGCCGCGGCGCTCATGCTGGTGCGGCAGATGGCGCTCGAATGGGGACCCGACGGCATCCGCGTGAACGCGCTGTCGCCCGGCATCACCGAAACGCCGGGCACCGCGGCGGTCTACGCGGATGCCCAGTCCCGCGCGCAGCGCGAGGCGTGCGTGCCGCTGCGTCGCATTGCCCGGGCCGAGGACATGGCGAACGCGCTGTCCTTCCTCGTCGGCCCCGACGCCGGCTATGTCAGCGGCACCGACCTGCTGGTCGACGGCGCGCTCTCCAGCGTGCTGATGGGCAGCTTGACCATGTCCGGCTGGAAATCCGGCTGACCCGGCCTCTGCCGGTATGAACCGCCTTGGCGCGGGAACCCTTTTG
Source organism: Variovorax humicola (assembly GCF_037889915.1). NCBI lineage: Bacteria > Pseudomonadati > Pseudomonadota > Betaproteobacteria > Burkholderiales > Comamonadaceae > Variovorax > Variovorax humicola. The sequence continues at coordinate 245,402 of NZ_JBBKZV010000005.1, forward strand.
TTGACCAGAACCTCCATGGAGATGCGCATGAACGTCGAGACATCCAAGAACTCCAACACCGCCCCGGCACCGGCCCGGCCCGGCGCCCGACGCGTAGACGTGCTCGTGGTCGGCGGTGGCTTCGGCGGCATGTATGCCGTCTACCGATTCCGCGAGATGGGCCTCAGGCTTCAGGCTTTCGAGGCCGGCGGCGACGTAGGCGGCGTCTGGTATTGGAACCGCTACCCAGGCGCGCGGGTCGACCTGCCCAGCATCGACTACAGCTACTCCTTCTCGCCCGAGATCGAGCAGGAATGGACTTGGTCCGAGCAGTTCGCGGCCCAGCCCGAACTTCTGCGCTACATCGACTTCGTCGCGAAGAAGCTGAGCCTTCGGCCGCACTTCCAGTTCAACACCCGCGTCAATCGGGCCCATTGGGACGAGGCGCGCTCGCTGTGGGTGCTCGAGACCGATCGCGGCGAGACCTGGGAGGCGCCGTATTGCGTGATGGCGACCGGCCCGCTGTCGATCCCGAAGGAGCCGGACATCCCCGGCGTCCAGCGCTTCAAGGGCCGTCTGCTGCATGCCGCCAAGTGGCCCCACGAACCCGTCAGCTACAAGGGCCAGCGCGTGGGCGTCATTGGGACCGGCTCGACCGGCATCCAGATCGTGCAGGAGGTCGGGCCGAAGGCCGGCGAGCTTTTCGTGTTTCAGCGTACGCCGAGTTTCACCATGCCGATGCGCAACGTCGACCTCGACGCCGAGTACATGGCCGAGGTCAAGCGCAACTACGCGGGTATCCGCGAAGCCGCGCGCAACAGCGCGGTGGGCGGCACGCGGCCGCAATCGACCCGGGCCTTCTTCAGCGTGACCCGGGCACAGCGCCAGGCCTTGCTCGAGGACGCCTGGAAGCAGGGCGGCCTGGCGATGCTGGGCACCTTCTCGGACCTGATGATCAACGAGGAGGCCAACGAGCAGGTGGCCGAATTCGTACGCAACAGGATTCCCGAGATCGTGAAGGACCCGGTGACCGCCGAGAAACTCAAGCCGAAGGGCTACCCGATCTTCGCGCGGCGGCCCTGCCTGGATTCGAGCTATTACGAGACCTACAACCTGCCGAGCGTGCACCTGGTGGATTGCCTCACCGACCCGATTGTCGAGATCACCGAGAAAGGCGTGCGCACCGAATCTGGCGAGATCGAACTCGACATGTTGATCCTGGCCACCGGCTATGACGGACTCACGGGCGCCCTGATGGCCTTTGATGTGATCGGGCGCGACGGCCGCAAGGTCAACGACAAGTGGAAGGACGGCGCGCGTTCGTACCTGGGCCTGATGATGGAAGGCTTCCCGAACCTCTTCATGACCACCGGTCCCAACGGCCCAGCGGCACTCGCCAACATCATCCGCATCAGCGAGCACGACGTGGACTGGATCGCCGGGGCCATCACCCACATGCACAGGAACGGCCTCACAACCATCGAGCCGACCTCCAGGGCCGAGGAGGACTGGATGGGTGTCGTGCGCAACCTGGCCAAGCGTTCGCTGATCAACAAGGCCAAGACGTGGTGGGTGGGCGCCAACGTGAAGGACAAGCCGCAGGGGCTCACGCTCTTCACAGGAGGCTTTCATGCCTATCGCCAGTACTCGGCGGCGGCCGTGCAGGACGGGTATGCCAGCTTCAGCTTCGGACCGCCGAAGGCGCAGCCGCAAGGCGAGCCGCGGTTCGCGGCTGCTGATCCGGTAACGGGAGTCTAGGAACCGATTCCGAAAATGGGTTGCGTGCCCGTACATCCCGACAGCCTCGTTGCTGTGGAGGCCTGCGGTCGCTGGTACAAAAACGGGCCTGCATCAGTCTGATCTCTGGAGAGCCCTGAACCACGTTCTCTGGCTGGGTGCTGCCCGTATGAAATTGCCCCACATCGAGGTGGGTGCGACGCCGGCTACCGGGGCGCACAGCCGCGCAACTTCATAAAGTACGTCTCGCCGGCCGCGTGGTCACATGAGCGACGGCTTCTTTCCATCTGAAGCGTTCCAATCTCCACGCGCGACAGCCTTTGACGTTGCCTCAAGAAAGGACACATATGTTTGCCGACCCCTCCCCCAAGACCCAGGACCTGCTGCAGCGCATGCGGCAGTTCTTCGAGCAGCACATCTACCCCAACGAGGCGCGCTATCACGAGGAGATGGACACGTTCCGCCGCGCCGGCAACGCCTGGCAAGTCTCGCCGTTGATCGAGGAGCTGAAGCCGCTGGCACGCGCGGCCGGCCTGTGGAACATGTTCCTGCCGCATGAGCATCGCGGCGTGCCCGGCATCTCCAACCTCGACTACGCGCCGCTGTGCGAGCTGATGGGTCGGGTGTCATGGTCCGGCGAGGTGTTCAACTGCTCGGCGCCCGACACCGGCAACATGGAGACCATCGAGCGCTACGGCACCGAGGCGCAGAAGGACGAATGGCTCGAGCCCTTGCTGGCCGGCCAGATCCGTTCCGGCTTCCTCATGACCGAGCCGGCCGTCGCGTCGTCGGACGCCACCAACATCCAGTGCACCATCACGCGCGATGGCGACGAGTACGTCATCAACGGCCGCAAGTGGTTCTCCTCGGGCGCCGGCAGCCCGCGCTGCAAGATCTTCATCGTGATGGGCAAGACCGACACCGAGGCGCCGCGCCATGCGCAGCAGTCGATGGTGCTGGTGCCGCGCGACACGCCCGGCGTGAGCGTGCTGCGCCACCTGTCGGTGTTCGGCTATGACGATGCGCCCCATGGCCACATGGAAGTCCTGCTCGAGAACGTGCGCGTTCCGGTGGGCAACATCCTGCTGGGCGAAGGCCGTGGCTTCGAGATCGCGCAAGGCCGCCTTGGCCCGGGGCGCATCCATCATTGCATGCGCTCCATCGGCGCTGCGGAACGTGCGCTCGAACTGATGTGCGACCGCCTGCGTTCGCGCATCGCCTTCGGCAAGCCGCTGGCCGAGCAGTCGGTCTGGCACGAACGCATTGCCGAGTCGCGCTGCATGATCGACCAGGCGCGCCTGCTGACGCTCAACGCGGCCTACAAGATGGACACGGTGGGCAACAAGGAAGCGCGTGCCGAGATCGCGATGATCAAGGTGGTGGCGCCCAACATGTCGTGCAAGGTGGTCGACTGGGCGATCCAGGCGCACGGGGCGGCCGGTGTCAGCCAGGACTTCTGGCTGGCGGAGGCCTATGCGCACCAGCGCACCGTGCGCATCGTCGATGGTCCGGACGAAGTGCACCGCAATGCCATTGCCAAGCTTGAATTGGCCAAGCGGCCTCGAGCGGAACAAGGAAAATGAAGTCAGCCCGAGTCGCGACGATGAACGAGGCGCCTGTGTACTCTTCGTCCCGTAGCAATTAATCTGACCCTTTTGTCGGTGCGATACCCTTAGACCGTTGCATGACCGGCTTGTTGGAGGCTTTCGACGACATCTGCATAGAACGCCGCGCTTGCCGACCTGAAGCAGTCTTCCTACGCCGAGTACGGCTCGTCGCGGTCGCTGTCGCCGGTAGCCTGCAGGAGCAACCAGCGAAAGCGGCGGTCCGAGTCGGGGTCTTCAATGACAGTCCAGGCAAGAGGTGCCAACACCATGGGTCGCCTCAGTGCGTGAGAGGGACAAGTGTGGGAATCGCCAGCAGGTGAGGAGGTGGCGCCAAGCCCGCGCCCGTCACCGAGCCCCCTTGCACGCGCTGCTCACTCCCTGAGGTCTGCGGGCACCTTGCCGCCGTTCGCTGCGACCTTGTTCATCACCTGGCGATGCAGCCAGACGTTCATGGCAGCCGAATCGTTGGTATCGCCGGTGTAGTGGAGTTCCTGCGCCAGTTCCTTGCGGGCGGTGAGCGAACTGTCCAAGCCCAGCAGCTTCATCAGGTCGACGATCGACGTCCTCCAGTTGAGCTTCTCGGGCGACTTCTGCGCCATGTCGTTGAGCAACCTTTCGACGTCGACTTCGGCCATCGGCGTCGGTGCTGCCGCCGACCCCGTAGCGGCGGGAGCTGTGCCCGACCCCGTTCCCCTGGCGGTTTCGGTGGTGGCGGCGGCTACGGCGGTGGTGGCGGCGGCGGTTACGGTGGTGGTCGCAGTGGCGGTGGCGGCAATCGCAGCGGCGGTGGCCGCGGCGGTTACTGAGCGCTTCCGCGCGACCTGACCTTCGCCGAGATCGTCGATGAGGCGGGCCCCCGGCTGCGGCCGCACCAGCCGCGCCGGTAGTCGGCGACACCCGTGCTGGCGGCTCCTCAGGTGGGGCGGTGGCGGCGTGCGGCGTTGATCGCTGCGTGGGTGGGATCGAACCATGCGCCCGCGCGCCGGCGGCCAGGCATGCACGCCAAGCCTATGGCTCGTCGGTGAGGCGCAACACCACGCGACCCTCGATCTCGCCGCGCCGCATGCGATCAAGGATTCCATTGATGTTCTCGATGCGGTCCTCCGTCACAACGGTATGAACTTTGCCCTCTCCCGCGAAGGCCAGCGCTTCCTGCAAGTCCTTCCGCGTGCCGACAATCGACCCGCGAACTGTCTTGGCATTGAGCACCACATCGAAGATCGGAAGTCCGAAATCACCGGGCGGAAGGCCCACCATCGCCATCGTGCCGCGCTTGTGCAGCATGCCTATGGCCTGCGAGAAGGCCGGGCGCGAAGCTGCCGTGACCAGGACACCGTGGGCCCCGCGCAATTCGCGCTGCAGCGTCGCAGCCGGATCCGCCTGGGAAGCGTTGACGACCAGCTCGGCACCTACCTCGGTCGCCAACTTCAGCTTTGCGTCGTCGACATCGATGGCCGCGACATGGAAGCCCATGGCTCTCGCGTACTGAACAGCGAGATGCCCGAGTCCACCGACGCCAGAGATGGCGACCCAGTCGCCCGGCTTGCAATCGAGCACCTTCAGGCCCTTGTAGACCGTGACGCCGGCGCAGAGCACAGGAGCGATCGCGGAGAAGCCGACGTTCGATGGCAGGGTCCCGATATAGCCGGGATCGGCCAGAACATAGTCCGCGTACCCTCCGTCGACCGAATAGCCGGTCATCTGCTGCTGATCGCAGAGGGTCTCCCATCCGGTGATGCAGTGTTCGCAATGACCGCACGCGGTGTGCAGCCAGGGCACACCCACCCGGTCTCCTTCCTTGACGTGTTTCACGCCGGCGCCGACGGCGGCGATATGACCGACGCCCTCGTGGCCCGGTATGAAGGGCAGCGACGGCTTGACAGGCCAGTCACCGTCGGCGGCATGCAGGTCAGTGTGGCATACGCCCGAAGCGGCGATTTTCACCAGCACCTGCCCGGGAACGACCTCGGGCACCGGCACCTCCTCGATCGTCAACGGCTTGCCGAATTCGCGGACCACGGCAGCCTTCATCGTCTTTGTCATCCCAGGCTCCTTTTCGTCGGTTGTGTGGTGACAAGCATGCCGTCGCAAGGACCTGCACTCTCGTGGGTCCGAATCCGACCGGATGACGATCCCGCGCCGTGCTCTCTTCGCAACGATGGCCTTCTTCAGTGTCGGCGCCGGAAAAGATCAAAGATCGAGCTTGTTGATCTTGGTGCCGTCAAGGCTCAGGTTGGCCATCAGGCCGGCATTGCTCAGGGCATAACCTACGACGGGTTGCTGCGCGGTCTGGGTGTCGACGGCTGCGGAGGCGCCGAGCTTGAGCATGGTGACCGAGGCATCGGCGCCGGCGGTCCAGCCGTTGCTCGCGCGAAACTTGTCCAGCGACTCCTGGGTCATGAAGAGCACGTAGACAGCCTTGGAGTCGGCGCCGGCAAGCAAGCCGACCGATGCCGCGGTGGTGCTGTAATAGCCCACGGTCTTGCCGCCGACGCGCAGCGCCCCCTGCCCGTAGGAGCCGCCCACGCCAAGCCCGGCGGAGACCACTGCGGGGAACACCAGCACTCCCTTGGCCTTGCTCGTCATCTCACGCGAGCCCGGCGCCTGAGAGTAGAGCTTGGACAGTGAACTGTCGACGCCAGCGTCAATGCTGGCGCGCTTGGCTGCCGCATCGCCGCCCTTGGTGGAGGTGGTGGTACATGCCGCGGCGAGCACGCCCAGAAGCCCTGCTGACAAGAAAGATCGCTTGTCCATGTCTGCTCTCCTGTAGGTGTTGTCGCACCATTGTGCGCGCCCTACGGAGTTGGCTCAAGCCGCCAGCAGCAAAGTCAATGTACGGCCACTGGCGAGTGGTGCGTCCGTTGGTGGGAAAAAGCAAAACGCGGGACGCACCGCCGCACGCGTCGGTCTGCTGGTCAATCGCAACCCTGAGCGCGATGTCCTACAGCGCCATCACGGTGCGTTCGTAGAGTCGGGACTGAAAGGAGACGAACCATGTCCACCTCATCGGCTCGCAAGCAAAGAAAGTGGTCGCAGCACGTGACGGAAACCAGCGATGCGCTGGACCTTCGCCATGGGGTTTTCAACAAGTCGCCGCAAGCGATTGCGCGCTCGCTCAAGGCCTCTGCCGAGCACAGCCGGCGTCGCAAGAGCGCACCGTTCCGCTCGGCCATGTCGATGCTCAACTTCTACATCAACCGCGCGGGCAAGTCGCTCACGGTCGCCCAGCGCACGCGCTTGGGAAAGGCGAAGAATGCGCTGAGAAAGGCGTTCGGCAAGCCGGCGAAGGCGGCGCACTGAAGCTCACGCGGTCACGGCGCCGCGGAACACCTCGGCCAGCGCGTAGGGCGGCACGACTTCCAGTTGGTCAAAACGACAGTCCTGCGGCCGCTTGTCGATGCGCCAGCGCATGAAGACGGCCGCGTGCCGAAAGCGCCGGCCCTGCAAATGGTCGTAGCGCACCTCGCAGACGCGCCCGATCCGAAGCGGCTCCCATGCCAGGTTCTTGCCGGCGCTCCAGCGGCTTTGCGCGCCGGGGATGCGCTGGCCGCCGCCTTCCGCCTGGAGAGCGCTGCCCCACGACGCCCACGGGTGGCCGGTCGCGGCCTGGTCGTGCAGCGGGGCCAGTTCTTTCGCCAGCGCATGCCGGGTGGCCATCGCAAAGCTGGCGCACGATCCCACATGCTGCAGCACGCCGTCATCGTCATACAGGCCGAGCAACAGCGAGCCGATGGCGTCGTTGCCGCTCTTGTGCCATCGAAATCCAGCCACCACGCAGTCGGCGGTGCGCACGTGCTTCACCTTGAACATGGCGCGTTCGTCGGGGCGGTAGGGCAGGTCGGCATGCTTGGCCATCACGCCGTCCAGGCCCGCGCCTTCGAACTCCTCGAGCCAGCGCTGGGCGGTGGCGCGGTCGGTGGTCATGGGCGTGAGGTGCACGGGCGGGCTGGCCTGCCAGAGCAAGGCTTCGAGCAGCATGCGACGCTCGGCTTGCGGCCTCGCAGTGGTGTCGGCGCCGTCGAGCGCCAGCAGGTCGAAGGCCACGAAGGAGGCAGGCGTCTCGCGCGCGAGCCGCGTCACGCGAGACTCGGCAGGATGCATGCGCTGCTGCAGGGCGTCGAAGTCGAGCCCCTTCGCACCTGCAATCACGATCTCGCCATCGAGCACGCAGCCCTCGGGCAGCAACTGCTCGAAGGCCTCGATCAGTTCCGGGAAGTAGCGGTTCAGCGAACGCAGGTCGCGGCTCTGGATTTGCGCTTCGTCACCGTGCCGGAACACGATCGCGCGGAAGCCGTCCCACTTGGGTTCGAAAAGGAAGTCCCCTTGCTCGGGCAGCGCCGCGGCGACGCGGGAGAGCATGGGGCGGATGGGGGCAGGAGTGGTCAAGGTTCGCATCCCGTGAGGTGGATGCATCGACGGTGCGGCAAGCCGAGGCGTGGCAACGCCAGCAGATGGGACACGCGAACGTAGTCCCAGCCGATGCGGTGGTGTCCGACGCCACGGCCCCCACGGCTCCCACGCGACCTGGCCTGCCGCGACATATCGTGACCCATCCGCACTCCCATTCAAGGACACCCCATGAGCAACAGCAGCATCCTCGGCGGCGAGCACGCGCCGACGCATCCGCGCGGCACGGACGTTGACGCGCTCGGCCCGAGCAACACCAGCGACAGCGGCAGCGACGTGCAGACCGACCGCAACCATTCCGCACTGCCCGACGAGGGCGACGAAGGCGCCTTTCCCATCCCGCACGACAGCAGCAGCGACGCCGGCGGCACTGGCGAGCGCGCCTCGGCCGATGCCAGCGCACCCGCCGCCGATGCCGACATCCTCCCCGACCGCATCGGCATCGTGCCGCAGGATGCGATGGATGCCGCCGTGTCCATCGACGATCCGGAAGCGGCCTCGGTGGAAGAGCTGGCCGCCTCTGAAGACGACGAAGCAGACAACGACGAAGAAGACGCCGATGGGCCGGCCTGAACGCGTGGCCGTCGAAGACGCCAAGTCGGTTCAGCGCGTGCTGCGCAAGGTCTTCGGCCTGCGGCGCCTGCGCCCGGGCCAGCAGGAAGTGATCGCGCGGATCCTCGAAGGGCGCTCCACGCTCGCCGTGATGCCCACCGGCGCCGGCAAGTCGCTGTGCTACCAGCTGCCGGCGATGCTGCTCGAAGGCCGCACCGTGGTCGTGTCACCCCTCATCGCGCTGATGAAGGACCAGTGCGAAAAGCTCCGGGCCTGCGGTGTGGCGGCTGTGCAGCTCAACAGCCAGTGCAGCGCTGCCGAGACCGAGGCGGCTGAAAGTGCCATCGCGAATGGCACGGCGCGCATCGTGCTCACGACCCCCGAACGCCTGGCTGACAAGGACTTCCTGGTGCTGCTCAAGGCCACCCCGAACGCCTTGCTGGTGGTCGACGAGGCGCACTGCATTTCGCAATGGGGCCATGATTTCCGGCCGGCCTTTCTCGAGATCGAGAGCGCATGGCAGGCGCTGGGCAAGCCGACCGTGCTCGCGCTCACGGCCACCGCCGGCGATGCGGTGGCCCGCGACGTGATGGCGCGCCTGGGCATCCCGCGCGCCGGATGGCACGACACCGGTACCTTCCGACCCAACCTGCGCTATGCCGTCGAACAACTGACGAGCGAAGGGCACAAGCGCGAGCGCATGCTGGCGCTGGTGAAGCAGCTCGGGGGCAGCGGCATCGTCTACGCGGCCACGATCAAGGCGGCGCAGGAAGTGCACGATGCATTGCATGCGGCCGGCGAGGCGGTCGCGATCTACCACGGCGGGCGCAACGCCAGCGAGCGGCGCGAAGCGCAAGACGCCTTCATGGCCGGCGGCGTGCGCGTCATGGTCGCGACCAACGCCTTCGGCATGGGCATCGACAAGCAGGACATCCGCTTCGTGGTGCATTACCAGATGCCGGGTGGGCTCGACAGCTACTACCAGGAATCGGGCCGCGCGGGTCGCGACGGCGAACCGGCCGACTGCGTCCTGCTCTACCTGCGGCGCGACAAGGCGGTGCAGCAGTTCTTCATGGCCGGCCGCTACCCGGATGCGAAGGAGCTCGACAGCGTCTTTGCCGCGCTGCGCTCCAAGCCGGCGGGTGCGTCCGGCTGGACCTTGCCCACGCTGCAAGCCGCAGTAGAAGCGCCTCGAGGCAAGGTGCAGGTGGCGCTGGCCTTGCTGCGGCAGCGGCGCATCGTGGGGCAGGGCGTGGACGGATCCCTCAAGCTGTTGCGACCCGCGGTGGGCGCCGAAGCGATGCATGCGATGCTGGACAGCTACCGCGCAAAGCGCGAGCACGACCAGGCCGCGCTGGAGGGCATGGTGTTCTATGCGCAGGCAGGCCTGTGCCGGTGGCAACTGTTGCTCACCCATCTGGAGGGCGAGGCGCCGCGCGAGCGCTGCACCACCTGCGACAACTGCCGGCGAGTCGCCTTGCACGAAGCGCAATCCACCGAGCAGGCCGACGAAAGCGCCGCGCCGACGCCAGCAACAAGCGCTGCGCCGATCTTCGTGCCGCAGGCCTCGGTGCGCGTCAAGCGCTATGGCGTCGGGCAGGTGGTGACGGCGAATGCGCTGGCCGTCGACATCGAGTTTGCCGACGGCAGCAAGCGCTCCTTCCATCCGGACTTCGTGCGGCCGGTGCGAGGCCGCGGCGCGGCCCGGAGCCTGGTGCTCAGTCCTTGAGGTTGGCCGGCACCCTGCCGCCATTGGCCGCGACCTTGTTCATCACCTGGCGGTGCCAGCCGGTGCGTTGGCCGTGCGCGGCGGGGAAGATCTTGCTGAAGATGTTGCTGAGGATGCCCACGGTGATTCCTAGTGATAAGGAGTGCCGCTTCGGGATTGCGTGTCGGCGACCGGTCCAGCATGTTGGAGTTCCCACCGCCCGGCGGTCGGACAGCACCGAAGTGGCATTGCCTTCGTGGTCTCCTGCCTGCCCGAAGGTGGCCGGCACGGGATGGCGGCGCGGCGGTTCAAGCTTGGCGGACTTCGTCCTGCGCACGAAGGAAACGGCCGGTCACGCTTGTGGGCGATACGGCGACGGCGTCCGGCGTGCCTTGCGCCACGATGCGCCCGCCTTCATCGCCCGCACCGGGCCCCATGTCGATCACCCAGTCACTCGCGGCGATCACGCGGATTTCGTGCTCGACCACGACCACGGTGTTGCCGGCCTCGACCAGTCCATCGAGTTGCGTCATGAGCTTGTCGACGTCGGCCGCGTGAAGACCGGTAGTCGGCTCGTCCAGCACATAGAGCGTGTGGCCGCGCTGCACCCTCTGCAACTCCGTCGCGAGCTTGATGCGCTGGGCCTCGCCGCCAGAGAGTTCGGTGGCGGGCTGCCCCAGCCGCAGGTAGCCCAGGCCGATCGCCTCCAGCAGCGCCAGCGGCCTGTGCACGGCCGGCTCCGCGGCGAAGAAGCTCACCGCCTCGCTCACCGTAAGGCCCAGCACCTCGGCGATGTTGCGGCCGTTCCATTGCACTTTCAGCGTGGCCTCGTTGTAGCGGGCGCCGTGGCAAGTGGGGCAGGGTGCATAGACGCTCGGCATGAAGAGCAGCTCGACGCTGACGAAGCCCTCGCCCTCGCAGGTGTCGCACCTGCCCTTGGCCACGTTGAAGGAGAAGCGGCCGGCGTTGTAGCGCAGCCGCCTTGCGGTTGCAGTGCCCGCGAAAAGCTTGCGCACCGCATCGAACAGTCCGGTGTAGGTCGCGAGGTTGGAGCGCGGCGTGCGGCCGATCGGTTTCTGATCGACGCGCACGATGCGCCGAATCGCTTCGACACCACTGGCGATGTGCCCGGACACAGCACCTGGCGGCAAGGCTTCCGCGTCCTCCGCTTCGTCCTCGGCTTCGGGCGGCTCATGGCCGAGATGCGCCGCGACGAGTTCGATGAGGGCTTGGCTGACCAGGCTCGACTTGCCCGAGCCCGAGACACCGGTGACAGTGGTGAACACGCCCAGCGGGAAGGCGGCTTCGAGTTGGTGCAGGTTGTTGCGCGTCACATTGGCGAGGTGCAGCCAGCCGACAGGCTGGCGCGGAGGACGAGCACGCTCCACCGCTGCGGCAAACAGGTAGCGCGCGGTATGCGAGCCAGCGACGCCGCGCAGCCCCGCTGGCGGACCGCTGTACAGCACGCGTCCGCCCAGTTCGCCGGCATCCGGGCCGACATCGACGAGCCAGTCCGCATGCCGCATCACTTCGAGATCGTGTTCCACGACGAAGATCGAATTGCCCGAGCGCTTGAGGCGCTCCAGTGCCACGCGCAAGGCTTCGCCATCGGCCGGGTGCAGCCCGGCGGAGGGTTCGTCGAGCACATACACGACGCCGAACAGGTTGGAGCGGATCTGCGTCGCCAGGCGCAGCCGCTGCAGTTCGCCCGGCGAGAGCGTGGGTGTGCTGCGGTCGAGCGACAGGTAGCCGAGCCCAAGTTCGGTGAGGGTGGTGACGCGTTCCAGCACGTCGTGTGCGATGCGCTGCGCGGCAATGCGCTTTTCTTCCGACAGGTTGGGCGTGCGGCGCACATCGGGCGATGCCTCGTGGCTGGCGCCGCCGGCGGCGATGCGGCGTTCGGTGTCCTTGCGCGAAGCCGCGCGGCTGAGCGTCGACGCTGCTTGAGCGCCCACCAGTTGTCCCTTGGCAGCCGGCTTGAGCACTTCGGCCAGTTGGCTCAGCGGCATGCGCGAAATCTCCCCCATGTCATGGCCCGCAAAGGTCACGCCCAGTGCTTCGCGCTTGAGCCGCTTGCCGTCGCAGGTCGGGCAAGTGGTGCCGATCATGAAGCGCGAAACGCGCTTCTTCATCAACGCACTCTGCGTGCTCGCGAAGGTGTGCAGCACGTAGCGCCTGGCGCCGGTGAAGGTGCCCTGGTAGCTGGGCTCCATCTTGCGGCGCAGGGCAGCGCGGGTCTCCGCGGGCGTGAAGCCGGCGTACACCGGCACCGTCGGCTGCTCCTCTGTGAAGAGGATCCAATTGCGGTCCTTCCGCGGCAGGTCGCGCCACGGCGTGTCCACGTCGTAGCCCAAGCTGACGAGGATGTCGCGCAGGTTTTGTCCTTGCCAGGCCGGCGGCCACGAGGCGATGGCGCGTTCGCGGATCGTCAGCGAGTCGTCGGGCACCATGGTCTTCTCGTTGACCTCGAACACGCGACCAAGGCCGTGGCAGGTCGGGCAGGCGCCCTGCGGCGTGTTCGGAGAGAAGTCTTCGGCATACAGCATGGGCTGCTGCGGCGGGTAGCTGCCGGCGCGCGAATAGAGTATTCGCAGCAGGCTCGACAGGGTCGTCACGCTGCCGACCGACGAGCGTGTGCTCGGCGTGCCGCGTTGCTGTTGCAGGGCCACCGCGGGCGGCAGCCCCTCGATGCTGTCCACATCGGGCACGCCCACCTGGTCGATCAGGCGCCGCGCATAGGGCGCGACCGACTCGAAATAGCGGCGCTGCGCCTCGGCGTAGATCGTGCCGAACGCCAGAGATGACTTGCCCGAGCCCGAGACACCGCTGAAGACGACCAGCGCATCGCGCGGTATGTCGACGTCGACGTCCTTCAGGTTGTGCTCGCGCGCGCCGCGTACGCGCACGTTGCGATCATTTGTCCGGGACAGGTCTGCGCTCATTCGCGAAAGCAGATCGCAATCCGCGCACCGACGCAAGCGGTCGATGCGCCTTGCTGCACGAGCATTGGGGCGCATCGACGTGTCCTCCGGTTCTGTCGCATCGTGGAGCAGGACCAGCGGGCCACCAAGCGCATGGTGCGGCCGATGCTCGGACTCAAGGCCTTTCGGTGCGCGCGCATTCTCATTGCCCGCATTGACGAAGTGACCTCGCCCGTCGACGCCCAGCCGCGACGGGGGCGAGCAGGTTTGCGATTCGCTATACGGACAACAGACGGTTCAGGAACGAGCGATAGCGTCGCATGGCAACTCGCAGGTTCTCGGTGGAATCCGAGTCGGCATGTGCAGCCTGCGTTTCGACCCGGGTATGTTCGAGGGTGAAGGTTTCGCCCAGCCTTCGCAAGACCCCGTTCACAAGTTGATCGGCATCTCGCACTGCCTGCTGTGGGTCGTCGACGAAGGCGATCTGTACCGCATCCCAGCCACGGCGGAAATCTTCCGCCACCTCCAGCGGGAGGACGGGATCGAGGTCATCGAGGTCGCCTTTCTTGGTCCCAGCTCCGGCATCGGTCCCGATGTGGGTGTGCGCCACGGTGCGATCGGGCTCGGGCGTTCCGCGGGTAGCAGATTGGTCGACCGCTGCGTCCGCTCTCCGCTCGATGTCTTGGCGGTCTTCGGGGTAGGCGCCTCGCTCGGCAAGACGGTTCACTACAGCGGGGGGCGGTGTCCGCAATTCGTCAGGGGGAACTGCGCTCGCTTCATAGGGCGCCTTGGCGAGGGTCACCGCCTCATCTTCTTCGGCCTCTTGGGCATGGCGACGCTTGGAATCGAAAATCATGATCGAACCTCCATCGGCCGGGTCGGCCGGATTGACTGCGCGGGCCGGACTCCCGGCCGCTGTTCACGGACCTCCAGCAATTCATCGAACAACGCGCGGTAGTGGACCACTGCCTTGCGCAGTTCTTCTGTCTCGACCTCGCCCTGAAGATTGCGCTGACGAATGAGTTGGGCGGCGCGGTAGTTGCTCACTACGGAGGGGTGGTGGACCGACACATCCGCTGCGCGGTGTTCGAAATCAGCGAGTGGATAGCCTCGCTTGGCCATCAGCTCCCGAACCAGCGCATCGGCCTGATCGACCACGCTGCGAGGGTTGTCGACAAAATCGGCCTGCAAAGCAGTCCAGGCTTCACTGAATCGCGCAGCATCGGCGGGCGTCAGCGGAACGATCGTGAGGTGTTCGACGCGATCCTCTCGGCGCAGCAGTTCGGCTTCTGCCTGGCCTCGGTTCTTGTGCGTCCTTACGGCGCGGTCGTATTCCGAGCCGAAGCGCTCCCGCAACCGCTGCGACTGTCTGCTGCGGTGGATCAGATAGGCGGCCAGCGCAATCAACGCGACTGCCGCCACGATGGCGAGTATGGTCAAGGTCTGCGGAGTCATCGTGTCCATTGGCTGTTCTCCTGGAGTGATGAGACACGCCACGGGGTATGTGGCAAATTCATGCTCTGCCTCGGTACGCGAAAGCCACCGCGGCTCAGGGGAGTTTCGTGCGTGGGAAGCTGCCTACAGCGTTGCCGTTGAGGCCCAGCACTCGTCACTGCGCTGGCGTTTTGCCGCGATTTTTCTCGCGTCCGCGCAGAGTGCCGTCAACCACCCTTCGGCCTGTGAACCTGTCGGAAAAGGACGACGCCTCTGCTGCGATCCGAATGTCACGCGTCCCAATGGCTGCAGCGCATCGTTGACTGCACTGTCGGCTGACCTTCGGGTCATGGCCGGGACTGTGGCTCCGTCTCAGTTCCAGAAAGCTGACCCTCGTCTAAGTGCAATCCCCTACATGGTCTTCTATCTGACCGGTATCCACCATGTCGGATTTGGATGCGGTCGCGTTGCTCAGCAATGCCTATCGACAGTTCTACTTCAAACCCTCGACCCCCGTGAAGGAGAGCGCGCCAAAGTGGGGGCTCACATTCTGAGGCAACTGGCGGGAGACATTCGCCTGGAGGCTGCCATGCAAATGCGTATTGAGCCCGCTTGATCGACGATCTCGGCGAGACCGCGCCTGTTCGCGTGGCAGTGATCGAACGTGAATCCACCGCGAGCCCACTTGGGTTGTCGCTGGCCGAAGTAAAGGAGCTGCTGGCCAGCGCGCAGAGGTACTTCGTTGCAGAGCAGTCGCTTTCCATTGCCGGTGACCATGTCTGGCATACTGCGCCCCGCCGCGGCACAGGTCGATGTCATTGCGATGCATGCGCCGCGGTAACCGAAAGCATCAGCACCATGTCGCCGGCGTCGAGACGATCGTCGTACGCGCCCCGGCGGCGCTCAGGTGCTGGACCACAGCGACCACCCGGAGACAATATTGACGCGCTACCGCCTTCGCACACTCGTCGAGCAACTGCTCCAACCCGTCCACACGACACTGAACTGGCATCACCGGCTCGTCACGCACCCTAACCATCCGCTTCGCCGCACCCGGCTCAATCGCTACCACGCCGCGGGCGTCGAATCGGTATTGCGTCTGATCCGCCAGTATCCGAAGCAGGCCTTCGACTTTGAGCCGATCACCGTCGCCGGCAAGCCTGCACCCATCGTCGAAGAGGTCGCGGTCGAGAAGCCGTTTTGCCAGCTGCGGCGCTTTCATCATGCCAACACCGCCAACGCGCCGAAAGTTCTTTTTGTCGCCGCGATGTCCGGTCACCATGCCACCCTTTCGAAGGACACGCTGCGCGAATTCCTGCCGGACTTCGATGTCTACATCACGGACTGGGTCGATGCCCGGCAAGTGCCTCTGGCGGAAGGGCGTTTCGGCTTTGACGAGTATGTGCAATACGTGCTCGAGTTTCTCGATGCGCTGGGGCCGAACGTGCATCTCGTTGGCCTGTGCCAAGCCGCGGTGCCTGCGCTGTGTGCCGCGGCCTTGATGGCCGAGGACAGGCATCCGCATCGGCCGCGCACGCTTTCGCTGCTCGCCGGTCCCATCGACATCCGTGTCAATCGAAACACCATTACCAAATTCGCGGACCGCGTTCCCCTGGCCGTGATGCGCCTCAACGTGCACAAGGTGCCATCGCGCTATCCAGGCGCAGGGCGTCTCGTCTACCCCGGTTACCTGCAGCTGGGGGCGTTCGTCTCGCTGAATCTGCGCACGCATATCGGCAAGCATGTGCAATTCTTCAAGGATGTGGCGCAGGGCGATCAGGCCGCCGCGCAAAAGCATCGCCTCTTCTACGACGAGTACAACGCCATGATGGACGCCACGGCCGAGTTCTATCTCGAGACGCTGGAGCGCGTGTTCATGGACCAGCAACTCGCCAAGGGCACGCTGGAAGTGCACGGGCGACGTGTCGATTGCACCGCCCTGAAAGACATTGCGCTGCTCACGCTCGAGGGCGCCCAGGATGACCTGGTCGCCGTGGGCGTCACCGAGGCGGCGCAAGGTCTGTGCGCGGGGCTGCCGGCGCGCTTGCGCGAGCATCATGTACAGGAAGGCGTCGGGCACTACGGTGTGTTCAACGGCTCGCTCTACAAAGCTGAAATCGCCCCGCGTATGAAGGCTTTCATGCGCGGTCATGCCGCGGCAGACGCGAAGGACAAGACGGCAAAAACGGGGAGCGCCGTTCGAGTCCGGTGATCCCGCGAGCGGCCCGGGTATCAAATCAAGACTGTGATCGGCGGCGTTTGGCGCTGGACGAGGCGGCCTGCACGTCGTCGGTCATTGTTGACTTCTCCTCGCACATATGGCCGCTAATGGAGAGCATCACTTTCCTGGGGGAGTGCAGAGCAGCAAAGCAAGCTTTGGGGATGGAAGGCGGGTCAACTTTTGGGCAGGAGGTCCCCCAGCTGCGCGCCGTGCTGCGCAGCATTCCCCCTGATCTGGCGGCGCCTTCTGGTGCGTGGGGATACGAGCGTCGCCCGGCTTCACCAGATCCTGAAGGTCGCGTTCGGCCGGAAGGACATGCACCTTCACCACTTCGGGATTCGTGGTCGCGAATACGGGGTCTCAACGCCATCTTGGCCACGAACTGGGCATTCGCACCTGACTTGGTTTCGCTGCGTGCGCTGTACGCCCGTGGACGCACACTGTTCGATCACCAGCAGCAGGCCTGCGAGTGCCTGGGCTTCAAATGGATGACCGAGCACCAGCGCCGCGCCATGGTGCGGGTGCTGCGTGACGAAGTCACGCACTGCACCGACCGCGAGCGGCTGCTTGTCCTTGCCCGCCAGTGGCTGTACGACCACCGGCTTCTCATCGTGCATGACCGCGCCATTCGCGCCATGGTCGCGGCGGCGCTGGTCGAACTCGAAGCAACGACGAGTCAAGGAATCCTGGCCACGGTGCCTGCTGCGACACGCAAGCGCTGGACATCGGCATTGAATGCCCTACGCCCCGATGGTTGGCACTGCCAGAGCTGGCTATGGAGCGCGCCTGCAAGGCATTCCAAACGCGCCAAGATCAGCGAGGTCCGCATCGCGTTCTTGACCGACGCACGGTCGTCACCGCGCGCCGCCGGCGCGAGACACAACTATTACGCACTGAAGTTTCAGCGGTGTAGCCCAGGCAAGTAGAGTCGCGGGTTCATACCCGGCAAGTCGTCGGATCGAAGCCGACCACCGTAACCACATTCGGCGATGCCGCCGGGTGATGTCGAGGCGCCATCTGGCGCCGGGTCAGATCTGACCCACAACAACAAGCTCCAGCCGCCGCCTGCTCAGCGGGCAGCCGAATTCAATCCGATCAATCTATGCACACAAAGCAATCCAGATTTGCGGCATGGCTTGCCCAACAGCCCGACCAGCCGGACCAGCCGGACACCGAGCCAGTTCCCGTACCGCCCCCCATACCTCTGGATGCAGGGCAGAAGGATCGCCTGGCCGCGCTGCGCGAAATGCGCGAGCTTGGGCACGGTATCGACTGAAACAGCGTCGCCTCGGATGGCTCTTGCAAGTGGCCATCCATTCGCCCGCCCTGTGACCACCACGGCGCGGGCGCTTTCTATTTACGTCATTGCGTCGCGACCCACCCTGTTAAAAAGGGTCTGGCCTTGCAACACTTTCACGACGGCAAGAATCCAAGCGGCTTCGCGTCCTCGGCACGAAGCATGTACTGGATGTAGCCAGGCGGCACAAAGAACGTGGGGTACTTCGCCTCTCCGTTCTGTGGCAACCCGGCGGTGCTGCTGGGCGAACACGCCCGCGCTGCTGGCGTCCGGCAGGCGCCGGGCCGGCTGCTGAGCGTTGGCGACATGCCGTTCTTCTTCCACACCGATCCCTACGGCGAGACAGTGGCGCCGCCCGGCACAGAGCGACTGCTGAGCGAAACGACCCCACCCTAGCCGCGCTTCTCAAGGACCTTTGATAGTCGGCCTGTCTCAAGCCAAGAGGCCTCCGCGAATCCCGGGGCGCTTCACTTCCAGCGGGTAGTGCTTCCGCATGATCACCTTGCGCGGCGAATCAATCATGTCTTCGTCCCGTCCTCAGTCTCGCATCACCTTACCAACCGGCTTGCTGCGACAGAACCAGCGAAGGGCTCGCGGGGCTGCCAAGAATCGCCCGATATTCCGCAAAGCATGCGCGATACCTGCTATGCCTCTCTTGCCGGCAGTCCGCTCCTACACTTTTTCGAGAAGGGGTCAACCCGCTCCCGGAGGGCGGCTTCTCAACTACGGAGACAACAGAAATGAATATCAGGTTCCTACTCGGTTCGGCCTTGCTTGCGGCTGCGACTCTTGCCGGTCCGGCACAGGCGCAGGACTTCAAGATCGGCGCCAACTTCCCCCTGAGCGGCCCGCAGGGCTCCTATGGCGATCTGTTCATGGCCGGCACGAACATCGCGGTCGATCACATCAACGCCGACAAGATGCTGCCGGGCAAGTTCTCGATCGTCTACGAGGACAGCCAGGGCACGCCCCAGCGCGGCGTGATCGGCATGAACAAGCTGGTCAACGTGGACAAGGTGCCCTATGTGCTCTCGTCGTTCACCGGCGTGCTGAAGGCGACGGCTCCCATGCGCGCTTAATACATTAAGGCATCCAGCCGGAAAGGGTCAGAAACGTGCGCATCGCTTTCGCCGGTCGGTGAACATGCTGGGCAACGGGCCGTTTGGACCACACCTCGCGTGCCAGGCAATGTCACCGGCGGTTCGCAACGGCCTTGGGCGTGGAGGCGATCGATGGGCCAGTCATGACTCCTGCGCTCGCAGAACGCAGGTGTCTTGATCGGGCGATGCCGCGACGCGAGTGGTCCGCAGTCTGGATCAATGACATGTGACTGCGCGCTCGACGAGGGACGTTCATCAAGATTCGGGAGAAAACACCATGCAGACTGGACTACCGCAACTGATGGCGTCGTCGATTGGGGTCAGTTTCCCGGTCATCGCCGACCTGGCCATGGTGATGATGCTGTCACTGTCTTCGTTGAGGACGAACATCGTGCACCCATTGGGCGAGATCGTGAAATAGCGCGGAGTGCGCCCTTGCGAAGGGACTGCTTCAATGAAGCTCAGCAGTCCGGTTGTTTCGTCGATGGCGAAAACGGCAATACTGTCGAAGCCTCGGTTGGATGCATACAGGAATCGCTGGCTCGGATCGATCTCAATCTCTGACGCCCGGCTATTTCCGGTGTACGTTTGCGGCAGCGTTGACAAGATCTGGCGCGCTTTCAACGTACCAGCGTTACTGTCGAACGCATACGCAGTCACCGTCGAATCAAGTTCATTTACCGCAAAGGCCCAGGGCTTGTTTTTATGGAACGTGATGTGCCGTGGGCCGGAACATTCTCGCGCTTCGACATGCGCGGGCGTTGTCGGGCTCAGGTGACCATCATCGAAGCGGAAGGTGAAGATTCGATCAAGCCCCTTGTCGGGCAGTGCGATGAAACGGCCGCTTGGATCAAACGGATTGAAGTGCGGCTTCGAAAACGGTTGTTCGATTCGATGCGGCCCGGGGGCACCAGGTAGCGGTACAAGTTGCTTGACTGGTCCCAATGAACCATCGCCCAGAACTGGCAGCACAGCGACTGTCCCGCTCAGGTGATTCGATACCACCAGGTCCCGGCCCGCTGGATCGAGGGCCAGGTGAACGGGGTTTTTACCGCCACATCCCTGTGTCGCGAGCAGCATGAGTTCCCCGCTTGCGCGATCCACCCTGAATGCGCTGACCTCTTGCTCGTCACCATGAACGCTGTACAAGCAATCGCCGCGTTCGTTCAAGGCAAGGAACGACGGATTGACCAGGTCCCCCAGCACCTGAACGAGAGTGAGACGTCGTTGCTCTTCGTCAAGCCGATAAACACTGATGCCCGCACCGCGGGCGTTGCGCGCGCGGGTGGTCCTCGAACCTACGTAAGCAAACATGTACCGGCCCTTTTTTCGTGCGACTACCAGCGCGCAGAAAATGTGCTTCGGAGTTCGTCGATCGCCTCAGCTTGCAACGGGCCCGACCTGCGATCGCACAACATCCAAAGGCGTGCTGTTTCTTCAAGCTCTTCCAGGGTTGCCATTGCGGCAGACGGAGAGTCGTGCCACACATTGGGCCCCAGCCGATCAAGCATCACCGCGCGAATGGCGGCGCCCGCGTCGCTGTAGCGCGTGATTGCTTCCCCTACGCGTTGCGCGGTGCCTGCATCGCCGGGCTTTGCGTAAGGAATCAAAGGCACACGGCCGACTTTCATGACGAAATACGGGGTCAATGCAGGCAGCAACTCGGCCTCGGCAGATCCTTCAACGTGCTGCGGCAGCAATGTCAGCGCGACGCAATGTGTGCTGTGCGCGTGGATCACGCAACTCGCAGGCGAAGTCGTCGGCTGGGAGCACTCATAGATCTTGCGGTGAAGGACGATGGTCTTGCTGGCCCGATCACCGCTGACCTGCAATCCGTCCTCATTGATTCGTGCCAGGCGATGCGGTTCAAGAAAACCGACGCAGGCATCGGTGGGGGTTATCAGGTAACCACCACCGCTTTCTTTGGGAAGGCGCACGCTGATGTTCCCCGCCGTCGCGTGCACATAGCCTCGTTCGAAGAGGCTGCGGCCGACACGACAAATCTCCTGGCGTGCCAAGTCTTCAGTCAAACGTTCTCCCCCGTCTTGGTAATGCGCGCTGTGTTGAGATGCTGGCGCAGGAATTGCGAAACCTCCATTCGCTCGCCTTTGACCAGCAGGTCGATCATCACCAGGTGCTCCTCGCACTGGCGATGGAGGCGCGCGCGGTCAAGTCGGGTTCCATATTCAACGACTCGCCGCATCTGGTTCAGCGTGCGCAGCGAATCCAGCAGAAAGCGGTTGTTTGCTCCCGCGATCACCGTTTCGTGGAAATGCACGCCGGCGCGAAAGAGCTCCGTCGGCGTACAACGCTCGATGCCACCTTGCAGCAGTTCGATCTGCTCCCGACGGCACTTCTCCAATTCGGGCAGGTCCACCTGGTAGCCTGGCTCAAGGATCGCCGCAGGCTCGATGATCATGCGGAACCTGTAGCTCTCGCGGTGCGACTCCACGTTGCTCAAGAGCGGCCGAAAAATCCAGCCACGTCCGGGCTTGCGGTCGATCATGCTTTCACGCGACATCCGATTGAGCACCCTCTGAACCTGGAGTCGCGCGAGGCCGTAGCGGTTCATCAGATCTGCTTCGGCGATCTCATCCGGCAGCAGGCCGTGGATGCGATCGTTCGCGATACGCATGTACACCGTCTCCTCCGAGCTCGGATTGGGCGAGAACTCGAGCTCGCCCAGTTCGGATGCCCGCTTGGCAACCTGGTATCCCTTGTTGGGCTCAGAGGTGACGACCCCTGCGGTCTCCAGATACTGCAGGGCCTTGCGAACGGGAGACCGGGACACGGCCAGTTCGTCGCAAAGCGACTGTTCAGTCAACCGAAAGCCGATGGCATAGCCTTCGCGCCGAATCATTTCGACGATCTTGCGCGCCAAGGTAGGCGTCAGCGAGCTGACGTTGGACGAAGAACCTGGGTCGGGCATGGCGAAGGGCATGACGAGTTGCTCGATAAAAGTATCAACTTTATCCGTAGAACAATGTTCCGGAAATCGCCTATTTCAAGATCTGGAATGCCTCTGTGAAAAAGTCGGTGCTGCCGAAATTGCCCGACTTGAGCGCTACATGGACCGAACCCTGATTCGAGTAGAGGGTCGCGGCATGACACCACGGCACCCCAGGCGCGATCTGAGGTCCAATGAGCATGCTCTGGATGCCGAGTGCCTGGATGCAGGCACCAGAGGTTTCGCCGCCGGCAACAACCAGTTGGCCAACGCCGCGCTCAACCAAACCGCGCGCGATGGATGCAAGCGCGTGCTCAACAATTTCGCCGGCCCGGGCAACGCCAAGCCGGGATTGAACAGCACGCACAGATTCGGGCTTCGCGGTCGCGTAGATCAGCACAGGGCCCTTCTGGATGCGCTCTTGCGCCCAGGACAAGGCTTCGGCCGGAAGGTCAATTCCATTGGCCAGCTGCAGCGGGTCGATCGAAAATGCAGCGCCGCCCTTCGATGTGAAGTCCGCGACCTGGGCATTGGTCGCCGTCGAACAACTGCCCGAGACAATGGCACGCATGCCGCGTGCCACGGGAAGCCGACCCGCTTCTCCAACTGCGTGGATTCCGAAGTTCTGCGGCAGGCCGATGGCCACACCGGAGCCGGCCGTCACCAGCGGAAGCGCTTTGAATGCCGGGCCCATGGCGATCAAGTCCGCGTTGCTGGTCGCATCGACGATCGCCATCGCCACACCTTCCGCGCGCAGCGACTGGATCTTCGCTTCGACTGCGCCTGCGCCACCTGCGAGCGTCCGGTAGTCGATGAGGCCCACGCAACGCGTGGTCTGCGACTGCAACACGCGGACGAGGTTCGAATCCGTCATCGGTGTGAGTGGATGATTGCGCATGCCTGATTCATGCAGCAGTTCGTCTCCCACGAACAGGTAGCCCTTGAAAACGGTGCGACCGTTCTCCGGAAACGCGGGACAGGCAATAGTGAAATCGCTCTTTAGCGCATCGAGCAACGCCTCTGTGACGGGGCCGATGTTTCCGTCGGCCGTGGAGTCGAAGGTCGAGCAGTACTTGAAGTAGATCTGGCTCGCGCCTGCGGCCTGCAGCCACTTGAGCGCGTCCAGGGATTGCGCGACCGCCTCGGCCGCGGGGATGGTTCGCGATTTAAGCGCCACCACCACCGCATCGGCTTCATCGGTGAGGGCACCATCGGGCACGCCGATGGTCTGCACCACCCTCATGCCGGCGCGCACGAGATTGTTGGCAAGATCGGTCGCGCCGGTGAAGTCGTCGGCGATACAACCGAGAAACGGCTTGGTCATGGCGTGCTCGGTGGATATCAGGCGGTTGCGACTGCCTTGACGACTTCGGCAGTGAAGTCCTTGCAGCCCATCGTGCCGCCAATGTCGCGGGTACGGGTTTGCGGGTTTTCCAGGGCCTTGTCGACCGCACGCACCATTGCGTCGCCCGCGTCCTGCATCGCCTTGTTCTTCTGTTTGTCGCCGACCCAGCGAACCATCATCGCAACCGACAGGATCATGGAGACCGGGTTCGCCAGGTCCTTGCCGGCGATCGTGGGTGCAGAGCCGTGCTGAGCCTGGGCACAGCAGATGTCATCGCTGGCCATCACCGAACCGGCGAGGCCCAGGCTGCCCGACAGTTCGCTGGCAAGGTCCGAGATGATGTCGCCGTAGAAGTTAGTCGCCACCAGGACGTCGAAGCGCTCGGGCTCCTTGACCAGGTGGGCGGTCGACGCATCGACCAGCAGGTCGTCCAGCGCGACTTCCGGGAAGTCCTTGGCGACGTGGCGCACTGCTTCGAGGAACAGGCCATCGGTCATGTGGAAGCTATTTGCCTTGTGGATGGCAGTCACCTTCTTGCGGCGCGTCATGGCGAGCTCGAAGGCGCGACGCGCGATGCGTTCGCTGCAATGGCGCGTGATCTTGCGGATGGACAGCGCCATGTCCGGGCTCGGCATGACTTCGCCCCAGCCTTTGGACATGTTGCGGTCGGGGTAAAAACCTTCCGTCGCTTCGCGCATGATGACGAGGTCCATCGTGCGGCCCTCGCGCATGTTGGACTGCAGGTAGGGACGGGTGCGTGCCGGTCGCACGTTGGCGTAGAGGTCCAGGCCAATGCGGAAGCCTGCCGAAACGTTTCGTCCACCCTTTTCGGGGACCGGGTAGTCCGCATGCGATTGCGTACCCAGAATGATGCCGTCGTACGTCTTGGCCTTCTCCAGCGTCTCCTGGCGCAGCGTCGTGCCATGTTTATCGAGGCTGGTGAAGCCAGCGTCTTCGTAGTCGTACGAAATCCCGAGGTTGAAGCGCTTGTCTGCCGCCTTGAGCACGTCCACAGACGCGGCAACGATTTCGGGGCCAATGCCGTCGCAAGGCAACACGATGAATTTCATG
Organism: Variovorax humicola; assembly: GCF_037889915.1. Lineage (NCBI taxonomy): Bacteria > Pseudomonadati > Pseudomonadota > Betaproteobacteria > Burkholderiales > Comamonadaceae > Variovorax > Variovorax humicola. The sequence goes on from NZ_JBBKZV010000005.1 coordinate 269,728, forward strand.
AGTTCTCCAGTGGTGATGAGTGAGGGTGATTGAAAAGAAAACTACGCGTCAACGAGTGCTTTTTTCAGAAGACGCACCGCGCTATCGGGACTTGTGAGCACTGTTTTTTCAGTCCGTGCAATCACAAGTTGCTGGGCCCGAGCCATCGAAAACTGCCCGAGCATGACGACGTCGCACTGAGCGAGCCGGGCGGCATGCTCGACCACGAGGCGGTCATGTGATGCAGCATCTCCAGCGCTCAATGCCTTGAGTGCGCCATCAGCGCATTCGGTTGAGAGTTCCACGTTCAGCGAACGCGCCTTGGCGAGGCCCATCAGTTCTTCGGCCATTGAAGGCACGGATGGCGCAAAGGTTGACACCAAGCCGATTCGGGTCGCTGCGCGCCCGTTTCCGCTGGTCAGCGCTTCCAAAAACATCGCTTCATTAGGCTTCAGCGTAGGCACTTGAACCGCATTGGCTGCAGCCTCGATCGCAGCGCCGAAGGCAGAGCAGGTGAACAGGATGCCGTGCGCTCCTGCGCGCTCGGCGTATTGGGCGAGATCAACAAAACGCTGCGTCAGTGCTGCATCGAGACCACCCGCCCTGGATAGATCTGCGGACAAGCTGTCGTCCAGCACGTTCATCAGCAGAGCCTCCGGCCAGAGGCGACCAAACGCGTCCGCGATCGGCGACATCGCAACTGGTGTCGCATGTATCAGCGCAATTCTTCGTGCAAGTTTTTCCATGTCTCTCTACCGTTAGGGTTCGCACTGATTGTACTAGACACATCATAGATACAATCAGGGAAAACCCAAGCCTGCACCGCAAGGTGCGTTTTTTTGAACGGAGAGACACCATGAACAGACGATTCCTTCTGCAACGCACCGCCTTCAGGACGGTCTGCCTGGCCGGTGCCATGCTGGCAGCGAGCAGCGCAGCTTTCGCGCAAGCACCGACGGCCGACTATCCAGCCAAGACGATCACGTTCGTCGTTCCTTACGCCGCGGGCGGCAGCTCCGACATCCGTGCGCGTCAGATCGCCCAGAAGCTGTCGATCTACTTCGGCAAGCCTGTCATCGTCGACAACCGGCCAGGTGCAGGCGGGAACATCGGCACGGACTACATCGCCAAGGCAGCACCAGACGGGTACGTCATCGGGCTCGGCAATTTCGCACCTCTGGCCGTCAACAAGGCGCTCTTCGCCAAGCTGCCGTTCAACCCGGCCACGGACCTGGTCCCTGTTGCTTTGATCGAGCGCGGACCCTTGGTCATGTCGGTGAGCAAGAACTCCCCGAGCAAGACGGCGAAGGATGTGATCACGGCCGCGCAGGCGAAGCCGGGCACGATGAGCTACGCGTCTGGCGGTCTGGGCGGCTCGCACCATCTCGCTGGGGAGTTGTTCGAGCAGAACGCAAAGGTCGACATGGTGCACGTGGCCTACAAGGGCGGCGCACCGGCGACCAACGACTTGATCGCCGGCAACGTGGACATCATGTTCGAGTGGATCTACGCGGTCATGCCCTACCTGAAAGGCGACGACGCGAAATTGCGCCCGTTGGCCGTCACCAGCGAGAAGCGCTCACCAATGCTGCCGAATGTCCCGACATTCAAGGAGGTGGGCATTCAGGGCATGGAGATGTCGAACTGGTTCGGCGTGGTGGCACCGAAGGGCACGCCGCCCGCCATCATCGACAAGCTCAACCAGGCCATCAACAAAGCCATTCGTGAGCCGGATGTGGCCGAGAAGATCACATCCCAAGGCAACGAGATCGCGGGCGGTACGCCAGAAGAGTTCGGCGCGTTCATCCGCTCCGAGTCAGACCGGTGGTCGAAGCTCGTCAAGACCCACAACATCAAGCCGGAATGATTGCGGCTCGCCCCTTCCATTCGTCGCCCCCTCCCCCACACACAAGGTTTTTCCTCATGACATCTCTTTCTCATGAGCGCTTCTTCGCTGCCCTGGCCCTCGCGGCGTGCTGCGCGCTGCCGCTCGCGGCCAACGCTCAAAACGCCCCTGCATACCCAACGAAGCCTATCCGGATGATCGTCCCCTTCGCGGTCGGCGGACCCAACGACGTGATGGCCCGGGTGCTCGCAACGCGCTTGAACCAGGATACGGGGCAGCCTGTCATCGTCGACAACAAGGCCGGTGCGGGTGGCGTGATAGGGACAGACCAGGTCGCGAAGGCTGCACCGGACGGCTACACGATCGGGTTCGTCAGCGCGCCTTTCACGATGGTCCCTGCGATTCAGGCAAAGGTGCCGTACGACACGCTGAAGGATTTGGTGGAGGTGTCAAAGGTGGCCGAGTCGCCGATGCTGATGATGGTGCCCGCCGATTCCAAGTTCAAGACCGCGGGCGAGGTGCTCGACTTCGCTCGAAAGAATCCTGGCAAGTTGACGTACGGATCTGGCGGGTCCGGAAGCACGCCGCATCTAACGACTGAACTCCTTGGCTCCGTCACGGGTGCGAAGTTTCTCCATGTGCCTTACAAGGGCGGCGGTGAGTCGATCAGGGCCCTGATGGGCGGCGAGGTCGACATGCTGATCGACAGCATCACCAGCACGGCGACACCGCTGGCGTCCGGCCGCGTCAAGGCGCTTGCCATCGGCCAGGCCGCCCGTTCGCCGAAGCTTCCAAACGTGCCGACCTTCGAAGAGGCAGGCATCAAGAACTTCTCGGTCACGCACTGGGTCGGCGTCGTAGCGCCTGCAAAAACGCCGCCGGCCGTGATCGCCGCGCTGAATGCGCAGATCGTCAAGGCGCTTCGCGCGCCTGAAGTTGTCCAGAAGCTCTCGGAACTGGGCGCGACGCCAACCCCTGGCACGCCAGAGGAATTCCAGAAGTTCGTCGGCGACGAGCTGAAGAGATGGCAACAGGTCGCCAAGTCTTCAAACATCCAGACGCAATAACGCGTAGCGACGTAGCGACAACTCCGATCTTGAAAAAATCTCTACTTCCGCTCGTGGCGGTTCTCAGCGTAAGTGCGGCTTCGGCCCAATCGTCCGTCACGCTGTTCGGTGTGCTGGACGCCTCTATCAGTCACTACAAGGTGGGCTCAGCAACCAGTAGCACCATTTCACCAACCACAGGCCAGCCGGTTTTCAGCGCAACCTCTGAACGTAGGCAGACCGTTCTGGGTAACGGGAACAGCGTCTCGAGCCGATTGGGATTTCGCGGCACCGAAGACCTTGGCGGCGGCTTGGCCGCCGGCTTCTGGCTGGAGGCACCGTTGTCTAATGACGATGGAAGCATCGTGCGACCGCCAAATTTCACGCGGCGTTCAACGGTCAGCCTGATCGGCGGCTTTGGTGAGATCCGGCTGGGTCGCGACTATGTACCATCGTTCTACAACGACAGCATCTTCGATCCGTTCCAGACCAACGGGGTCGGGACCAACATCATCAACCAGACGAGCGGCGTCAATCGGTCGAATAGAACGGTTCTCACGGCCGATCCGAACTACAACCGCGCTCCCAACTCCGTGGGCTATTTTTTGCCGCCAGTACTGGGCGGCGTCTACGGGCAAGCGATGTACTCGTTCAACGAAAACGTCCAGACCGACGCGCCGCTTCCCAACGGCTTGCCGTTCAACACCTCCAGCCAGCGTGGCCGCTATGTCGGCGGGCGGGTCGGATATGCCAAAGGCCCGTTCGACGTTGCCCTTGCATACGGACAAAGCACGCTTGGAAATTTTGGTGGCACGGTCACCGCGCCGTTCGCGGCCGCCAACTTCGCGAACGCCTACGACGCCAACATCAAGACCGCGAATTTTGGCATTGGATATGACTTTGACGTTGTCAAGATCACCGCGGAACTGTCGCAGGTGAAGACCTCTTTTGGGCAGCCCGTCTTCACGAACCCTTTGACAGGCGCCGTCACTCGGCTGCCGGTTTCGGAGTCGGCCAACAGCAAAGGCTTCCTGGTCGGCGCCCAAGTACCTATCGGTCCCCACGTGATCAAGTTTGCATATTCGCGCGTGGCCACGGGCTTGCCTGATTCCACGACCGTCGTCACTGTTGGAGCAGCTCGAGTTCCTTTGGCCACAGATACGCCGGATCCCACCGTCAGCAAGATTGCGCTGGGCTACGTCTACAACCTGTCCAAGCGGACTGCCCTCTACGCCACGGTGGCGAAGATCGACAACAAGAACGGCTCGGCTATCGCGGGGTTCAATGGCAACAACAACTCCGCGACGCCGATCACCGGGTCGCCGAATTCGCACAACTTTGGCTACGACCTGGGGCTGCGACACGCGTTCTGACGCCGAAACTGCGCGAGGTCAAAGGCCGCCCACTTCAGGCGGCCTTTTTTTGGTGTCTCAAGGTCAAGCTTACTCGGCAATATTGTTCCAATTAACTCATGGAAACCAAACGGCTAGCTGACTTCTCCATTGAGTAGTTCTACTATTGTGTATTAATAAATGCGTTAGTACAATCAAACGCGAGACATCTGGGTACCAGTGGCTTTCGCGGCTTCGAATGCGCGAGACGCTGTCCCATCACGCTACCAAAAGGCCATTCGGGGCCTTGGTGGCAATAACCGACGGAACCTGACACGTGCTCAATCGACGCTCCCTCATTGCGGCCATCGGCGCATCCACGGCTTGGACCATGACCTCACCCCTGCTTGCAAAAGAGACGAATCCCATGGCATCGAAACGTGGCGTAGCTCCGCCACACGCGACCGACTGCCACGCGCACATATTCGATCCGACCCGCTTTCCTTACTCCTCGGCGCGGCGCTACACGCCTCCTCCGGCGACTGTGCCGGAACTCCTGCGCATGCACGACAGTATCGGGATCGAACGAGTCGTGCTGGTTCAGCCCAGCGTGTACGGTACGAACAATGAATGCCTGCTGGACGCGTTGAAGCAACTCGGGGAGCGTGCCCGTGGTGTTGCGGTGATCAACAGCACGTTCAGTCGGACTCAGCTGGAGGACATGCATGGCGCAGGTGTTCGCGGCGTGCGCATCAATCTCGAAGTCTCGAAAGACTCCGATACCTCTGACGCCTTGAGACGCTTGCGCGCGACGGTCGACACCCTTGGTGACGCACCCATGCTCATCCAGGTCTACGCTGCATTGCCGGTCATCCTGGCATGTGGTCCGATGCTCCGAGGCATGCGCCAGCAGGTCCTGATCGATCACTTTGGCCTGGCCAAGACGAATCAAGGCACTGGCAATCAGGACTTTGCCGCGCTCCTTGACTTGATGAAGAGTCCAAACGTCTGGATGAAGCTCTCGGGGCCGTACCAAATCTCGGATGCGACGCCCGCCTACGCCGACATTGCACCGATTGCCAAGGCGCTGATCTCGGCATCGCCGCGACGGGTCGTGTGGGGAAGCGATTGGCCGCATACCGGTGGCTCGAACCGCCCGGCGGACTACAAGCCTACGGACCTCGAACCATTCCGCAAGGAAGACGACCAGCGCAATTTCGGACTCGTCTGGGACTGGACCGCTCAGGCAGCAATGCGGCACCGATTGCTCGTCGACAACCCGGAGCGGCTGTACGGCTTCGCCTCGCACTGAAGCGCTCACCCACCGGTCCATTCATCACAAACCAACGACAAGCAGATCATGAAAAGGCATCCCATTCTTGTAGGCAACTGGAAGATGCATGGCTCGCGCTCTTCATCAGTTGAGCTGATGTCCTCCATCGCCTCGGGAGTGAGCATGCGACCTGTCGATGTCGCGCTGTGCGTTCCTTTTCCTCTTCTTCAGTTGGCAGAGGAGACCCTGGGCAGTAGCACCGTGGCGTGGGGAGCGCAGACACTCAGCGAGAACGAAGACGGGGCGCACACAGGGGACGTCTCCGCGCGCATGCTGCGCGAATTTGGCTGTTCCTACGTGATCGTCGGACATTCAGAGCGGCGCAGCGCGCACGGTGAATCAGATGAAGTCGTCGCCGCCAAAACTCGCACCGCCCTCCAAGCCAGGTTGACACCGATCGTCTGCGTCGGCGAAACAGTATTCGATCGCGAAGCAGGGCTCGCCAAGTCCATCATCCTGCGTCAACTGGACGCGGTCATGAGCACCTTGGATGAAGTCGAACGAGAACGCTGCATCGTTGCTTACGAACCGGTCTGGGCCATCGGTACTGGCCTTACCGCCACGCCCGAACAGGCAGCCGAGGCGCACGGTTGGATTCGCAGTCGGATCGCAGAAGGCAGCGCGGTCGCAGCCGAGTCGATTCGCATCCTGTACGGCGGTAGCGTCAAGCCATCGGGGGCGAAGGACCTGTTTTCAATGCCGGGCATCGACGGCGCCCTCGTTGGAGGTGCGTCGCTGATTTCCGAGTCATTTGTGGCGATTGCAGCAGCTGCCGCATAGCCAAACGAATCAGGCGCTTAGCGCGCCGTCACGCCGGCTTGCCCGGCAATACCTGGAGTTTTCATGATCGACCCCAAGTCGCTGAGCAACCTTTTCCCCGTTCTGGAAGAGATCCCCGCAGAGCATCGCCTTGCCGCGCAAATCCATCAGCGCACATACGTGATTGACGGTCAACTTGCTACATGGAGCGGCCCGGTGAAAACGGTGCTCTCGCCAGTGTGCACCAGAGATGCCTCCGGGCGCGTCAGCCAGTTCGAACTCGGAAGCCATCCGGAAATGGGCATCGTCGAAAGCGATGCGATTCTTGCCGCAGCCGTCGCGGCATACGACAGCGGCCGCGGCGAGTGGCCGACTATGTCCGTGGCCGGTCGCATCGAGTGCATGCAAGACTTCGTTCAGCAGATGGCAGCGAAACGCGAACTGGTCGTCAAGCTGATCATGTGGGAGATCGGTAAAAGCCTTGCTGACTCGCGCAAGGAGTTCGATCGCACGATCGAGTACATCCAGGCCACGATCGAAGCGCTCAAGGAACTCGACAACGGCAACTCGCGCTTCGCGGTTGTCGAAGGCACCATCGGACAAGTACGGCGCACGCCGCTTGGCGTCGTGCTCTGCATGGGACCCTACAACTATCCGCTGAACGAAACGTTCTGCACGTTGATCCCGGCCTTGTTGATGGGGAACACCATTGTCTTCAAGCCTCCGCAGTACGGCACGCTGCTTTTCGAGCCCTTGCTGGAGGCGTTCCGGTCCGCCTTCCCCAGGGGCGTCATCAACACCGTCTATGCGCCGGGCGAGTTGGTTGTCCCGCGAATGCTCGCATCGGGTGACATCAACGTACTGGCGTTGATCGGCTCGAGCCGAGTCGCGGATCATCTGAAGAAGCAGCATCCGAAATCGCATCGCCTGCGGGCCGTGCTTGGCTTGGACGCGAAGAATGCTGCAATCGTGCTGCCCGATGCCGACCTGGACCTTGCAGTCAAGGAATGCGTCCTCGGGGCACTTTCGTTCAACGGTCAGCGCTGCACGGCTCTCAAGATGCTCATCGTGCACCGAAGCATCGTTGACAAGTTCCTGAAGCGATTTGCGGCAGCTGTAAATGAGCTGAAGGTCGGCATGCCATGGGAACCCGGTGTGCAGATCACGCCGCTGCCAGGACCACACCGCACGGCTTACATGACCGCGGCCATCGAGGAAGCCGCAGAGAAGGGCGCAACGATCCAGAACGACGGAGGCGGAACCTTCTGCCAGACGTTGTTCCTGCCCGCCGTCGTGTACCCGGTGCGTGAGGGCATGAAGCTGTATCGCGAGGAGCAGTTCGGACCCGTCGTGCCTGTGATGGCTTATGACGATGTCGAAGAAGCACTCCAATACGTGATCACCTCGGACCACGGCCAGCAGGTCAGCGTGTTCGGATCAGACGCCGAACAGATCGGCGCCTTGGTGGACCCCCTCGTCAATCAGGTGTGCCGGGTCAACATCAACTGCCAGTGCCAACGCGGACCTGACGTTTTCCCGTTCGCCGGCAGAAAGGATTCGGCCGAAGGCACGCTCTCGGTCGCCGACGCGTTGAGAGCCTTCTCGATCCGATCCATGGTCGCCACGAAAGCGACCGATCAAAGCAAGAAACTGCTGAACTCCATCGTGCGGGGACATAAGTCAAAGTTCATCAGCACGGACTTCATTCTCTGAAATCAGTCGAAGGCCCGACGACCGGTCTAGCATGCTTTTCTGGCGCTCGTCAGCGATTGGCAACAGACCGCAGAGGGCCCTCAACACCATTTCGCGACGTTAGGAAGCAGCCATTCAAGCCGACGTGGTGCTGGCTGTTGGCAGCAACGGACAGCAAAGGTCAAGTTCCAAAGTAGACCAGCCTGTCGCCGAAGGGAAGCGCGAACGTCAGGAATCCTCGGCCTCCGCCGTCCCTCAGCGAAAGTCGACTGGCTGCAACCAGTCTTTCACCGACTTCCCCGATTGCCAGAAAGCTGGCCCGCGTGGGCTATCACTATTCGTCGAGCTTCCGGCTGGACTTGCTGCTGAACGAACTTTCGGCACGGCAGTAGCCCAATGACCATGGCCACGGGTGGTGCCCTGCACCCGTCGTCGACCTGATGGCGACATCAGGGACATGGTGGAGAGCGAAGCCGTGCGCTGTGCAGGCTGACCGCCCCTAAATTGCCGCATCGGCCCAGCAACACGCGGGCCGCAATCGATTCGGCAAGGTGCTCGCCGCGAGCTTTGAACGCTATCCTCGAAGCGCCGAAGGCACACGCTTCGTGCGTCGGCCCCTCAACGCCAGGTTCACCGGATCACCGCCATGAACGCTTACTTGCAGAAACGCCGCCGGTTCCTTCGCAACTCCGTGTGGAGTGGCCTTGCGGCTTGCGGGCCGCTGGCGCTCGCGGGCTGCGGCAGCGGGGGCGGAGGAGCCAGCAGCGCTGCGCTGGACGCAAGCGGCAACGCGCCGCCGGACGAGGCGAAGGTCCGGGCCGCCATCGACCAGATAGACGCGATGGTGGGCGCCTTGATGCAGAAGTCAGGGCTTCCGGGCATGGCCGTCGCTGTTGTACGCGGGGACCAGACGGTTTACGCCAGGGGCTTCGGCAATCGGGTTGCCGGATCCGCTTCGCCGGTGGATGCCGACACCGTGTTCCAGCTTGCATCGATGTCCAAGTCGATCGGCGCCAGCGCCGTGGCGTACCAGGTCGGGCTGGGCGGCATCGCGTGGGACACACCGGTGCAGAAACACCTTCCGTGGTTCGAACTCAAGGACCCGGCGGTGAACCCGCAACTCACCATCGGCGACCTCTACTCGCACCGCTCCGGCCTGCCCGAGCATGCGGGCGACCGGCTCGAGGACATCGGCTATGACCAGCGACAAGTGCTTGAGCGCTTGCGCTTCCTGCCGCTGGGCCCGTTCCGCAAGTCCTACAACTACACCAACTTCGGCCTCACGGCAGGCGCCGCGGCGGTCGCTGTCGCGGCTGGCACGGACTGGGCGACGCTGTGCGACCGCGCGCTGTACGTGCCCCTGGGCATGACGCGCACCAGCTCGCGCTTCGCCGACTTTCAGACGAGGTCGAACCGCGTGATCGGCCACGTCAAGGCCAATGGCGTGTACGTGCCCGGACCGGTGCGCATGCCCGACGCGCAGGCGCCCGCCGCCAGCGTGAGCTCGTCCGTGAACGACGTGGCCCGATGGTTGTCGATGATGGTGGGGCAGGGCGTATTTGCCGGCAAGACGATCGTCGATGCCTCGGCGCTGGCGCCTGCGGTCTCGCCGCAATACATGACCGCGCCAGCCACCGACGGGCGCGCCGCGAGCTACTACGGCTTTGGCTTCAACGTTGGAACCACGGCCGCCAATCGGGCCTCGTTCGGCCACTCCGGCGCGTTCGCGCTGGGCACTGGGACCGCCTTCACGGTCGTGCCGTCCACCGGCCTCGGCATGGTGGCATTGACCAATGCCGCGCCAATCGGCGTTCCCGAGACTTTGATTGCGCAGTTCTTCGACTTGGTGCAGTTCGGTTCGATCCAGCAGCCCTGGTCGGAGATCTACACGCGTGCGTTCCTGCCTTTCGCCGCCCCCGAAGGGTCGCTGGTTGGCGTGGCGCCGCCCACGCAGCCCGTGCCGGCGAAGGGTTTGTCGGCGTACATCGGCACCTATGGCAACGCGTATCACGGGCCGCTGCGGGTGGTGCAGGAATCGGGTGGACTGATGCTGGTGCTCGGCGCGACGCCGCTGCGGTTGCCGCTCGCGCATTGGGACGGTGACGTCTTCACGTTCACGCTGGTCAGCGAAAACGCGGAGCCGGGCACGATTTCCAAGGCCAGCTTTGCGAGTGATCGCGTGACGCTTGAATACTATGACCGCGACCGACTTGGAACCTTCGTTCGAGCAGGTGCTTAGCGCACTGGCCAGCTTGCGCCGGTCGGGAGGCATTGAGGCATCGCGCTCTGGTCCGATATGGCTGCCCCAAAAGCGAACGAGGTGCGAAGGGCCTGCAGCGGGCAGGGGCAGCTCCGCAGCGGGAGCTGTCTATGAGGGTTGCTCGACCAACTCACACTGTGGAGCCGATTCCCGTCGTCCCAGGCCGAAGAAGACCTCGGCATCAACGCCGGTCTGAAGGTATGCGGTCGTAGCTCCGCGGCATCCTGGCGGCACCCCGATATTGCATATTCGGACGACTGTGGCTACTCCAAAACGGCCAGGCGCTGCTCCTGCGGCGCAAGCCCGCTGAGCGTCACCACTTGCTGCCATCGCGCCAGTTCCGACGCGACCTGCGCCTTGAGCGCGGCCGGCGTACCCGACTCGACATGCGCCCCGTTGCTTTCGAAGCGATCGATCACGGCCGGGTCGGCGAGCACCGTGTTCAGTGCGCGATTGAGTTGGGCGATGACCGCGGGCGGCGTACCGGAGGGTGCAAAGAGTCCGTACCACTGCGTGACGTCGACACCATCGACGCCCGCCTCGGACAACGTGGGAACGCCCGGCAGGTCGTCGAGCCGCCGCGGCCCGGCCACAGCCAACGCGCGCAGTTGACCGCTGCGCAGGTACGGACGCGCCGTGAACAGGCTAGGAAACATCACCTGCGTGCGGCCACCGACGGTGTCGGCAATAGCCGGCGCCGCGCCGTCATAGCTCGTGTTGGCCATCGAAGTGCCGGTATTGAGCTGGAACAACTCCGCCGCAAAATGCGGCGGCGTGCCATCCCCTGCCGAGGCGTAGTCGACGGAAAACGGCGTGGCCTTGAGCCGCGAGATGAGCGCCGACACATCGGTCACATGCAGATTCGGATGCGCCACCATCATCGTCGGCGATGAGCCGACCAGCCCCACCGGCTCGAAATCGTTCACCGGGTCATAGCCGAGCTTCTGCAAGGCCGGGTTCATGGCGTGCGTGCCGATGTAGCCGAACATCAGCGTGTGACCGTCGGGCGGCGCATGCGCAACGTATTCGCTGGCGATCGCGCCGTTGGCGCCGGCACGCGCGTCGACCAGCACTTCCTGCCCCAGCAGCGGGCCGAGCCTGGTGGCAATGATGCGCGCCATGGTGTCGTTGCCGCCGCCGGCGCGGGTCGGCACGATGATCGTGACTGCCTTGCGCGGGAAAGCGGCAGGCGTCGCTGCCGCTGCTTCGGGCCGCGAGAACACATAGTCCGGCAAGTGCAACTCACCCTGCATGATCTTGCGCGCCGTACGCACGAGCGCCGCGCGTGACACCGCCGCGTTTGCGCCTTCACCTTCGATCTCCACCTCGACATCGATCTGCCCGGCTGGATGCAGCACGACCAGGCTGTGCCGCCCCGGCGCGCGTGCGGCGGCGCTCGCCACCGTGCCCGGCAAAGCAAATGCGCTGGCCACGCCGATCGCGCCGGTGACCGCGTGCGACGCATGGCATTTGCGCGGCGTGAAGTAGCGCGAGGTGATGCTGTTCGGCGAGTCGCCGGCGCTCACCAGCACCGGTTTCGGGATCACGCTGTTGGACACATCGCCCAGGCCCATCAAGCGGCCGGCCTGCAGGCGCAGCGTTTCCAGGCGTTCGAGCAACGCTGTGTCGGAATCGAGCGCCGCAGGCTTCTCGCGGCCCGTCACACCCAGATCTGCGGCGCGCACGATCATCAGAGGCATCGCCGCGTCGATGCAACTCACCTCGACGCCGTCAATGGTGTCGATTCGCCTGCCGGTCGGAAACAACTGCCCTGTGACCGCGCCCCATGCATCCAGAAAGTTGAGCAGGATCGGGGCCGCCGTGCCCGCCACGCCGTCGATGCGCGCATCGCCCTCATAGGTGACTCGCCCACCGGGCGTGCGCACCGTCACGTCGATGCGCGAGCGGGTGTTGACGTTGAACACTCGCACCTGCGTCACACCGTCCCGCGCGGCCACCAGGCCCTGCTCGATGGCAAACGGCGCGACACCTGACAGCATGTTGCCGCAGTTGGGCCGCGTGTCGACAGAGCGATGGCCCACGCCAACCTGCGCGAAAAGGTAGTCCAGATCGCAGCCCGGCTCTTTCGAGCGCGAGACGATTGCGACCTTGCTGTTGAGCGTGCTGCCGCCGCCAACGCCATCGAGTTGCAGCGGATCGGATGCGCCGATGGCGCCGATCAACGCCTGGTCGCGCGCCTCGTCGCCTTCGGGCAACCATTCGCGCAGGAAGAATGGGCCGCGCGAAGTGCCGGCGCGCATCAGCACGCAGGGAATGCTTTGGCTCATTGTCAATCCGCAGTGATCTTTGCGGCCTGCACGACCTTCTTCCACTTGAGCTGCTCGTCCGCCACGTAGGTGCGCATCTGGTCGGTGGTCATGGTCGAGACTTCCGCGCCGTGGTCTTCCAGGCGCTTGATGACGCTCTTGTCGACCAGCACCTCGTTCAGCACCTTGTTGAGTTGCTCGATCACCGGCTTGGGCGTCTTCGCCGGCGCGAAGATGCCATACCACTGCGACACATCGACATCGTTGATGCCCTGCTCCTTCAGCGTGGGCACGTCCGGCATCAATGCGGAGCGCTTGCTGCCGGCGATGCCGAGCGCCTTGAGCTTGCCCGCCTTGACATAGGGCATGGCCGTGAACAGGCTCGGAAACATCACCTGCGTCTGGCCGCCGAGCGTGTCGGTGATGGCCGGCGCCGAGCCCTTGTATGGCACGTGCAGCATGCTGGTGCCGGTCGACAGCTTGAACATCTCCGCCGCGAAGTGCGGCGCCGTGCCGTTGCCGGCGGAGGCGTAGCTGATCTTGTCGGGCGCGGCTTTCAGCAGCGCCACCATCTCCTTCGCATTGCCAGCCTTGACGGTGGGATTGACAACCATCACCGTGGCCGAGGAGCCCACCATGCCGACCGGCTCGAAATCCTTCACAGGGTCGTAGCGCAGCTTCTGCAGCGACGGATTCATGGCATGCGTGGCAACGTAGCCGAGCATGATCGTGTAGCCGTCGGGTGCGGCGCGCATGACGAATTCGCTGGCAATCGCGCCGTTGGCGCCGGCCTTGTTGTCGACGATGACCGGCTGCTTGAGGATCGCCGACATCGACTGCCCGATGACGCGCGCCATGGCGTCGTTGGCTCCGCCCGCCGCCGTGGGCACCACGAGCGTGATCGCTTTCTCGGGAAAGGCCGCGGCGGCGCTGCCGCTGGCCAGCGCCGACGCCAGCACGACGGCGCCAGCCAGGGGATGTTTCATGAACTGCATTTGTCTACTCCGGTGGATTCTGGAACGCGGTCTCTGTGGAACTGGTGACCTGGACCGATGCGTGTATGTTCCGCGCCAGGAGAAGTTCTGTGAATTGCATGTTTACGATGGATTGATGCACACTTTGGATCACTGAGACGCATCAACGGAGCACCGCCAGTGGCCATCAACTTCAACCTGAACGACCTGCAAGCCTTCCGTGCCGTGGCCGAACTCAACAGCTTCCGCAAGGCGGCCGAGGCGCTGCATGTGTCACAACCTGCCTTCAGCCGGCGCATTGAAAAACTGGAGGAGGCGCTGGGCGTTCGACTGCTGGAGCGCACCACGCGGCGCGTGAGCCTGACCTCGGTGGGTCGCGAATTCGACCGCAAGGTGCAGCAGCTGCTCGACGACCTCGACCAGACCCTGCTCGGCATCCGTGGCGTCGCGGGGACGCGCATGGGCGAAGTCAGCATCGCCTGCGTGCCGTCGACCGTGTACTACTATCTGTCGCAGGTGATCTCGCGCTACCACGAGCGCTATCCGAAGATCCGGGTCAAGGTGCTCGACGCCGGCGCCAACGACGTCTTGTCTGCCGTATCGAATGGCGATGCCGACTTCGGCCTCAACTTCGTCGGCAGCCAGGAGACCGACATCGACTTCACGCCGCTGCTGGAAGAGCGCTTTGTCGCGGCCTGCCGGCGCGACCACCCGCTGGCGAAGAAGCGTCGCGTCACATGGACCGAACTGGCCGCGTACGACTACATCTCGGTGAGCAAGGTGTCAGGCAATCGCCTGCTGTTGGACCAGGCGCTGTCGAACGTGCCGGGTCGGCCGCAGGCCATCTATGAGACGCAGCACGTCACGACGATGCTGGGGCTGGTGGAGGCGGGGCTGGGCGTGGCTGCGGTGCCATCGATGGCCATGCCCGCGGCAGATCACCCGTTGCTGGTGAGCGTGCCGCTGATCGAACCGCTCATCACGCGCAAGATCGGGCTGATCAGGCGCAAGGGCCGCTCGCTGTCGCCGGCGGCGCAGCAGCTTTACGGATTCTTCCTGGAGATGAAAGCAAAGCGCGGCAAGCCGGCCAGGGGCCGCGCCGCCGCGCAGAATCATGCCGCTGCAAATCAGTGAGCCATGCCGTGCCCCCCGACCGCCGCGGGCTGCCCGTCCCCAACCTCGAGTTCATGCTCGGTATTGGCGTAGTTGGTCGACAGTTCGCGCGTCAGCACTTCATGGTCGCAGGCGTTCTCCCACTTCGACACGACGATGCAGGCGACCGCGTTGCTGATCGTGCTGGTCAGGGCCCGGGCTTCCGACATGAAGCGGTCGACACCGACGATCAGCGCCACACCGGCCACGGGCAGTTCCGGCATCACCGTGAGCGTGGCGACCAGGGCGACGAAGCCGCTGCCCGTGACGCCTGCCGCGCCCTTCGACGTGAGCAACATGATGCCGAGCATTGCCGCGATCTGGCCCCAGGACAGATGGATGTCGCAGGCCTGTGCAATGAACATCGAGGCCAGCGTGAGATAGATCGCGGTGCCGTCGAGGTTGAACGAATAGCCGGTCGGCAGCACCAGGCCCACGACGCCCTTCTTGCAACCCAGCCGCTCCAGCTTCAACAGGAGGCGCGGCAGCACCGGCTCGCTCGATGAAGTGCCCAGCACCACGAGCAGTTCTTCGCGGATGTAGCGCAACAACTGCCAGAGCTTGAACCCGTGCAGGCGGGCCAGCACGCCGAGCACCACGACCACGAAGAAGATGCAGGCCACATAGAACGTACCGATCAACAGGCCGAGCGAGCCGATCGACTTGATGCCGTAGCGGCCTACCGTGAAGGCCATCGCGCCGAACGCACCGATGGGCGCGAGCCGCATGATGATGCTGAAGGCCGCGAACAGCATGTGCGAGAAGCCGTCGATGCCGTCCAGCACCGGCTTGGCCGCCGCGCCGATGCGTGTCAGGCCGAAGCCGCACAACACAGCCAACAGCAGCACCGGCAACACCTCGCCTTCGGCGAACGCGCCGAAGAAGGCGTTGGGGATGATGTGCAGCATGAAGTCGGTGAAGCCATGGATATGGATCTGCTTTGCAAAACTCGTCGCGACGGAGGCATCGAGGTTCTTCGGATCGATGTGCATGCCGGCACCCGGTTGCAGCACGAACACCGCGACGAGCCCGGTGATCAACGCGACGATCGTGAGCGCGTAGAACAGGCCCATTGCCTTCAACAGCGTCTTGCCGATCTCCTTCGAGTCGCCGAGCGAGGTGATGCCCGTCACGATGGTGCAGAACACGACCGGTGCGATCATCATCTTGACCAGCTTGACGAAGCCATCGCCCAGCGGCTTGAGTGCGGCACCGAACTCCGGCCAGTAGTGGCCCACCGTGATGCCGAGGACCAGGCCGATCAGGACCTGGACGTAGAGGAGCTTCAAGAGCTTCTTGATGTTCATGGTGTTGTCTCCTGTTTGGGCGGGTCAGGCGCGCGCGGCAAGCACCCGGTCAACCATCACGCCGGCCTGGCCGAGGTTGTTGGCCGGGTCGCACATGGCATCGAGCTGCGCGCGGGTGACGTGCTTGTTGATCTCCGGGTGCGCGGCGAGGATCTCGATCAGCGGCCGGTTCTCGGTAATCGACTGGCGGCACAGGTCGTAGACCAGGTCGTGCGCGTACTCGCGGCCGATGTACGGGCCGAGGCCCATCATCACGGCCTCCGACATGACCAGGCCATTGGTGATGTCGATGTTGGCGCGCATTCGCGTCGCATCGACTTCGAGGCCCTTGAGCACGAACTTGGTCTGCTTCAACGCGCCCGACATCAGGCAGAAGATCTCCGGCAGCGACACCCATTCGATTTCCCACGGGCCGGTGGAGCGCTCATGGTCCGCCACCATTGCGTCCATCAGCGCAGCGGCATGCTGGCGCGCCACCGAAACATTGGCATGGATGTACAGGCACGAGATCGGATTGCGCTTCTGCGGCATGGTCGACGACGAACCGCGGCCGGGCGCGAAGGGCTCGAACACCTCGGCCACTTCCGTCTGCATCATCAGCTTGACGTCCATTGCGATCTTGCCGAGTGAGCCGCCGACCAGGCCGAGGAAGGCACCGACTTCGGCGATGGTGTCGCGCACCGTGTGCCAGGAGATCAGCGGCTGGGCCAGGCCGAGTTCCTTCATCAAGCCGGCTTGCGTTTCCATTGCGCCCTTCTCGAGCGAGGACAGCGTGCCCGACGCGCCGCCGAACTCGCCCATCAAGACGCGCGGCTTGAGTTGCTGCAAGCGCTCCCGATGACGGTCGATGCCCGCGAGGATGCTGGCCATCTTGTAGCCGAAGGTGATCGGGGTGGCCTGCTGCAGGTTGGAGCGGCCGATGATCGGTGTATCGCGGTATTTCTTCGCGAGCGAGGCCAGCGCGTCGCCAATCTCGTCCAGGTCCTGCTCGACCAGCGCCAGGCCCTCGCGCATCTGCAGTACGGCGGCGGTGTCGGTGATGTCCTGCGTGGTCGCGCCCCAGTGGCAGAACTCGCCGAGCTTGTCGCGGCAGTTGGCGTTGATCTGGTTGACCACCGCAATGATCGGATAGCCGATCTGCTCGGTCTTGGCCTTGAGCTTGACCCAGTCGATCTGCGACAGCTCGCAGTTCTTGACGATCTCGTCGGCCGCTTCCGTCGGGATGATGCCGAGGTCGCCTTGCACCTTGGCAAGTGCGCGTTCGATGTCGAGGTACTTGGCGGTGCGGTTCTCGTCGGACCAGACGTCGCGCATGCGCACATCGCTGAACATGTCGCCGAAGATGCGGGAGTCGATGATGGTGGAGGCCATGGTGGGTTGTCTCTTTCTGCTCTGGAAGTTTGGAAAATGGGATCAGTCGCGGGCCATCGCCAGCGTGCGTTGCGCCTGCAGCACGACGGGGCGGTCGACCATGCGGCCGTCCAGGCGTGCGGCGCCGGGGGATGCAGCATCGGCGACCAGTACGCGGCGCGCCCAGTCGAGCGCTTTTGCGTCGGGGCGCAGGGCGGTGTGGATCGGCTGCACCTGCTTTGGATGGATGCACAGCTTGGCGCCGAAGCCAAAGCGACGTGCCTCGATCAAGTCGGCCAGCAAGCGCGCCTCGTCGTCGAGTTGCGGCGTGACGCCTGCGACCGGTGCAGGCAAGCCTGCGACACGCGAGGCGATCGCGATGCGGCTTGCGGCGTAAGCCAGCCCGGATGCGTCGGTGCCGATGTCCATGTCGAGGTCGAGCGCAAAGTCGAGTGTTCCGAACACCAGGCGCGATGCGCCGGCAGATGCCACGCTATCGACTTGCGCGACGCCGCGGGCGCTTTCGATGAGCGCGAGCACGGTGGCGCCGGGTAGCGCAGTTTGCGTTGCGGCGATCTGGTCGGCCGACTCGGCCTTGGGCAGAAGCACTGAGGGCACTCCTGCGTCGCGCATCGCGGAGAGATCGTCGCCAAACCACGTCGATCCGGCATCGTTGATGCGCACCACGATGCGCGAGCGGGCTTCGGTGGAGGCGCTCGCAAACCAAGTCCCGATCGCGCTGCGGGCCGTTGCCTTGTCGTCCGCGGCCACGGCGTCCTCGAGGTCCAGGACGACCATGTCGGCGCCACTCGCCAGTGCTTTTCCAAAGCGTTCGGGCCGCGTGCCGGGCACGAAAAGGTAGGTGCGTGCCGGTGTCGGGGCATCGGATTTCATGGCTCGCACCTCAGACGGCTTTGGACGCATGCAGCGCGGCAATCTGGCCCGCGCTGTAGCCCAGCTCGGCCAGGATCGCATCGGTGTGCTCGCCCAGCGCGGGGACCGGGTCCATGCGCGGGCCGGTATCCCAGGTGCCGGGCGGCAGCATCGCAGGCACAGGGCCTTTCGCGGTGCCGACCTCGGTCCATCGACCGCGCGCCTCCAATTGCGGATGCGCCCAGACGCCTGCCATCGTGTTGACCTGCGCATTGGCGATCTGCGCATGCTCCAGCCGCTCGACCACCTGCGCGCCGGTCAGCGGCTTGAAGGCGTCCACGATGATCTGGCGCAATGCGACGCGCTCGGCCGCGCGCTTGAAGTTGGCAGTGAAGCGCGGGTCTTTTGCGAGGTCGGGCTGCTGCAGCACCTTGTCGCAGAAACTGACCCATTCACGCTCGTTCTGCAGGCCCAGCATCACCGTGGTGCCGTCGCCTGCCGGGAACGGGCCATACGGGTAGATGGTCGCGTGGCTGGCGCCAGTGCGCGGTGGCGGTGCTGCTCCTTCGAAGGCGTAGTAAAGCGGGTAGCTGGTCCATTCAGCCAGCGACTCGAGCATCGAGATGTCGATGCGCTGGCCCCTCCCGGTCTGGCCGCGCTGCAGCAGTGCGGCCAGGATGCTGCTGTACGCGTACATGCCGGCGGCGATGTCGGCAATCGACGGGCCGGCCTTGCAAGGCTCGTCCGGCGTGCCCGTCACCGAGACGAAACCGGCTTCGCTCTGGATCAGCAGGTCATAAGCTTTCTTGTCACGGTACGGGCCGGGGTTGTCCTCGTCGTCGCCATAGCCGGAGATGTCGCAAACGATCAGGCCGGGCTTGGCCGCCGAGAGCTTCTTGTAGCCTAGCCCGAGGCGCGTTGCCGCGCCGGGCGCGAGGTTCTGGACGACGACGTCGGCCTTCTCCATGACCAGGCGTTCGAGCACCTGGGCCGCCTCGGGGTGCTTCACGTCCAGCGTGAGGCTTTCCTTGGATCGGTTGGTCCAGACGAAGTGAGAGGCGAGGCCGCGCACGCGCTCGTCGTAGCCACGGGCGAAGTCGCCAGAGCCGGGGCGCTCGATCTTGATGACGCGGGCGCCGAGGTCGGCCAATTGCCGGGTGGCAAAAGGCGCGGCGATGGCGTGCTCGAGCGTGACGACAGTAGTGCCCTTGAGTGGCTGCATGTGCTTGTCTCTCTGGATGTTTGGGTGAATCAGCGCAGGACCGCGGTCGCGTCCATCGTCAGCCAGCCCTCGTGGTCGGAGGCCCAGAGCCGGATCGTCTTGCCGTCGGCCTGCGGCTGCCCGCTGACGTGGAAAGCATTCAGGTCGAAGGTCGGTCGAACGGCCTTGAAGCGGAAGCTCGCGACTTCGGCGTCGGGCAACTTGCGGCGCAACAGGTCCATCAGGAGCGTGGCGATCAGCGGGCCGTGCACGATCAGGCCGGGATAGCCCTCGACCTGCGTGACGTACTGGCGGTCGTAGTGGATGCGGTGACCGTTGAAAGTGAGTGCCGAATAGCGAAACAGCAGCACGTCGTCCGGCACGATCTCGCGACGCCATGCGGCTTCGGCCGGTGCAGCCTGGGGCGGCGGTGCAACGTCGTTCGGCCCCTGCGCTTCGCGGTAGACGATGTCGTGGAACTCGACCAGCGCCGGCTCGGCGGCCTCGTTGCAACGCACCTCGTGGCGTACCTTCACGAACACCAGCTTGCCGGTGCGACCTTCCTTGGTGGTGACATCGTCGATCGTCGAGGTGCGGGCGACGCGGTCACCCACGCGGATCGGCGAACGGAACTCGAACTGGCTGCCGGCCCACATGCGTCGCGGCAGCGGCACCGGCGGCAGGAAGCCGCCGCGCTTGGCGTGGCCATCGGCACCGATCTCGCTTTGCCGATGCATCGGCAAGAAATAGAGCCAGTGCCACAGGGGCGGAAGTACGGTGCCGGCCGCGACCGGGCTCGCGGGATGGTCAAGCGTCGCGGTGAGTGCGACCACGGGGGTGGGGTTGACGGCGTCTTGAACCGTCTCGCTGCGTCCAATCCAGGATTGCAACTCTTCTTGCCGGGCTTCCACTATTTGTCTCCTTCGTTGACTGCACCGAATGGCAGCAGTACTTGCGGATGGAGTTTGCGGCGCATCGGAGATGAAGTGAATTGCATTATTTAGACGTATTGATGCATCCACTGCAATAAGCAGGAGAACCTCTGTTGCCATCGGGCTTGATGGCAACGGACCTGACCCGCCGCCCGGCAAGAACGCTCTATGTGCCGATCGCTGAAATCGGACCGGCACTATTTCTCGGGTTGCCTGCGTATCGTGAGGGGCATAACTTTTTTCGCATGCCTAGTCCTGGCAAACGGTATTTCACAAGTTGCCGCGCTGCCCCAATACTCGTGCCACACCAGAACATCGCCAGGAGACAACATGACTCTCAACCGCCGCCAGTTCACGGCTTGCCTTGGCGCATCCGCGATCGCCGGGTTGCCCGGCATTTCCTTCGCGCAGAACAAGACGCTGCGCGTGCTCGTGGGCTACGCGGCCGGCGGGGCCGCAGACACCGTGGCGCGCGCCGTGTCTGAAGGCCTTCGCGAAAGCGGCTACACCGCCATCGTCGACAACAAGGTCGGCGCGGCCGGCCGACTTGCGACCGAAGCGCTACTGACCCTGCCGCCCGACGGCAACACGCTGCTGATGACGCCGCTGGGCAACCTGACGCTCTATCCCCACATCTTCAAGGCCCTGCGTTATGACCCGCTGAAGGACTTTGCCGCGGTCGGAACGGCCAGCAGCATGAGCTTTGCACTCGCAGTCGGCGCCGACAGCCCGGTCAAGACACTGCAAGAGTTCTTGGCACTGGCTGCCAAGGACCCCAAGTTCGCGGCGTACGGCACGCCCGGCGCGGGCACGGCCATGCACTTCCTCGGCGCCATGCTGGGCAAGGACGCGAAGCTGAATCTCACGCACGTCGCCTACAAGGGTGGCTCGGCGGCGCTCACGGACGTGATCGGCGGGAGCCTCCCCTGCGTCATCACGACAACGCCGAATCTCTTGCAGATGCACCGTGCCGGCAAGATCCGGATCCTCGCGATCTCGGAAGCGACCCCCAACGCGGCCTTGCCCGGCGTGCCTACGTTCAAGTCTGCCGGCTTCCCCGACCTGGTCATCACCGAGTCTTTTGCCTTCTTCGCGCGCACGGGGACGCCGCCTGCGACGCTCGCGCAACTCGGCCAGGCGGTGGCATCTGCGGTCAAGGCGCCTGCGGTCACCGCCCTGCTGAAGAAGGCCGAATACGAACCGCTCACGATGACGCCCGAAGCGCTCGACAAGCAGGTGCGCGCCGACTACGCGAGTTGGGGCCGCATCGCCAAGGCCGTCGGCTACACGCCGGAAGACTGATCCATCTGTTCGCTCATCCACACACCAGGAGTTGCTGTGCCACGTCGCAACGTTGTCATCATCATGTCGGACGAACATGATCCGCGGATCATGGGATGCGCCGGTCATCCAGTCGCAAAGACGCCCCACCTCGATGCCCTCGCGGCACGCGGTGTGCGATTCACCAATGCCTACACGCCCAGCCCGATCTGCGTGCCGGCGCGCGCCGCCTTCGCCACTGGCATGCGCGTGCACCAGACCCGTCACTGGGACAACGCCATGCCCTACGCCGGCGACCCGCGCGGCTGGGGTCACGTGCTCCAGCGACAACATATTCGCGTGGAGAGCATCGGCAAGCTGCACTACCGCGCGGAAGAAGATCCCGCCGGATTCGACAAGGAGCACATCCCGATGCACGTGGTCGGCGGCCACGGCATGGTCTGGGCGTCGATTCGCGACCCCTACGTTTCCACGCCATCCGACAAGCGCATGCTGGGCGACCGGGTCGGTGCGGGCGAATCGGCCTATACCTCGTACGACCGCTCGGTCACCTCGCGTGCGGTGGAGTGGCTGCGCGATGCGGCGCAGCGTGACGACGAACCCTTCGTGCTCTATATCGGCCTGGTCGCGCCACACTTCCCGTTGATCGCGCCGGAGGAATTCTTCTCGCTCTATCCGCTCGAAGGCTTGCCCACGCCCAAGCTGCATCCATCCGAGGGTTACCAGCGGCACCCATGGGTGCAAGCGTATGCCGACTTCATGAAGAATGAAGAGCAGTTCAAGTCGCCGCAGGAAAGGCTCGAAGCCTTCGCCGCGTACTACGGCCTGTGCAGCTTCCTCGACCACAACGTCGGCGCCGTCGTCGACGCGCTTGCGCAAGCCGGCCTGCGGGACGACACCACGGTCATCTACACCTCCGACCATGGCGACAACCTCGGCACGCGAGGGCTGTGGGGCAAGTCGACGCTGTACCAGGAAAGCGTGGGCATTCCGATGATCGTGAGTGGCCCGGGCGTGGCGCCGGGCGTCTGCGAAACGCCAGTCGACCTGCTGGACCTGTTTCCGACGATCCTGGAAGGCGTCGGCCTCGATCCCGCGCCCGAGATGGGCAGCCGCCCCGGCCGATCGCTCTTCACGCTCGCTGCCGCACCGGCAGACCCTGAGCGAGTGGTGTTCAGCGAGTATCACGCGGCGGGCAGCAACACGGCCGGCTTCATGGTGCGCAAGGGTCGATGGAAGTTTCACTACTACGTCCGCCACCGACCCGAACTGTTCGATCTGGATGCAGACCCCGAGGAACTTCGCGACCTGGCTGGCGATCCTGCTTTCGCCCACGTCGTGAAGGACATGGAAGCGGAGTTGCGGCGCATCTGCGATCCGGAATCGATCGACGCGCTCGCCAAGTCGGACCAGCACGCCATGATCGAAAGGCTCGGCGGCGTGGACATCGCCTCAACAATGGGCGCGGGCGGCGCAACGCCGGTGCCGAAGAATGCACTAGCGGACGAGACCGCGACACACGCCTGAGTGAAGGGTGCGCCAAGGCCAGCTACTGGCTCTTGCATTAGAGTGGGCGCCGTGACACCGCGGCAGCTCAAATACTTCGTGGAGATTGCCCGCACCGGCAGCATCACCACCGCAGCCAGCACCCTGCACATCGCGCAGCCGGCGCTGAGCCATCACATCTCGGCCATGGAAGAGGAACTGGGAGTCGCGCTGCTCGAACGCCATGCCCGCGGCGTCAAGCTCACTGCTGAAGGGCAGCGTCTGCTCGAACGTGCCGTCTCGATATTGCGGCAGCTCGACCGGCTCAATGACGATGTGCGCGATGCAACGACGCAGGCGCGTGGCAAGGTCAGCCTCTGCCTCGTCGGCTCGGTCGCGCAAGTGCTGACGGTGCCTCTTTATCGCCTGCTGGCCGAGCGCGCGCCCGAGGTTCGCCTCCAGATCAGCACCGGCATGTCGCGCGAGGCCCGCGCGCTGGTCGAAGCACGCCGCGTCGACCTGGCGCTGCTGCCAGTCGCCTACGAGCTCACCCGCCTGGAATCGATCCCCGCCTTCGAAGAGCGCTTCTGTCTGTTCGGGCTGGATCTTCTGTTCGAAGGCGAAACCGGCCCGATCCGCTTCGCCGGCATCGGGGATCGTCCGCTGGTCGCGCCCGACCGCGACCATGACCTGCGCAAGCTGATCGAGCGCACCGCCCTGGCACACAACTGTGCGCTCAACGTCCAGTACGAACTCAACAACCCGGAGCTCTACCGCCGGGTGGTGCAAGAAGGCCTGGCCTTCGCGATCATGCCGCGCAACGCCTTCTCCGATGCGGAGACTTTCGGCGTGGTGGCGCGTGACATCGTCGAGCCTAGCATCGAGCGCACCCAGTCGGTCGTGTGGATGGTCGACCATCCGCTCACGCCAGCCGGCGAAGCGGTCCGCATCGCGCTACTCGATGTGATCGCGTCATTGATCGCCGACGGCACCCTGAAGGCCCGCCAGCTCCCATAAGCTTTACCTCATGGGAGGCGCGCGCAAACGGTATTTCACGCCGCGCGCCCTGGCCCCTAGAGTGCGGAAAGCAACCGGAGACAAATGCATGGTCGAAATCGAAGCCCCCGCCCTCGTGAGCGATGAACTGCGCGATGCGCTGATGTCCGTGCTGGGCAAGTCCGGCGTCGTGTCGGACCCAGCCGTGGTCGCTGCCCAGTCCGGCGACTGGAGTGAAGCCACGAAGGTAGCCCCCGCCTGGGTCCTGTTTCCGCGGACGCCGCAGCAAGTCGCCGATGTGCTCGCGTTGTGCTCGCATCACCACCAGAAGATCGTCATCCAAGGGGGACTGACAGGCCTGGCCGGCGGCGCGACGCCAACCCATGGGGAAGTGGCGCTGTCACTGGCCAAGCTCAACCAGATCGAGGACATCGATACCGTCGGCGGTACGGCGACCGTACAGGCCGGCGTCATCCTCGAGGAACTGCAGACGCGCGTCGAAGCACAAGACTGGTACTTTCCGCTTGACCTCGGCGCGCGCGGCTCCTGCCAGGTCGGCGGCAATGCGGCGACGAATGCCGGCGGCAACCGCGTGATCCGGTACGGCACCATGCGCGAGCTGGTGCAGGGCATCGAGGTTGCGCTGCCCAGCGGCAAGCTGCTGACCATGATGAACCGCGTGACCAAGAACACCACGGGCATCGATTTGAAGCACCTGTTCATCGGCGCCGAAGGCACCCTGGGCGTGATCACCCGGCTGGTGCTCAAGCTTTCGCCGAAGCCAACGGCGGCCAACACCGCACTGTGCGCCTTGCCCTCCTTCGAGGCAGCAACTCGCCTCGTGCGGGACATGCGGCGCGCCCTGCCTGGCCTTTCTGCGTTCGAGGTCATGTGGGCCGACTTCATGGAAGCCGCGCAGGAGATCGGCAACTTGCGGCCCGCCTTTGCCACTGGCTCACCCGTGTACGCGCTGGTCGAAACGCTGGGCGCACACCAGGAAGATGACCGCGAGCAACTGGAGCGCTTCCTTGGTGAAGCGCTGGAAGCCGGGACCGTGTGCGATGTCATCGTCGCTCAGTCGCTGGAGGATTCACGCAGCCTCTGGTCTTACCGCGAAACGATCGGCGAAATGCTGGGCCAGCTCAGGCCGCACGCGGCGTTCGACGTGGGTGTGCCGATGGCGGCGATGGCATCGTTCGTTGAGTCGGTCCGTGCATCTCTGAGAGCCCGGTTTCCAGATCAACGGCATCTCTTTTTCGGGCATATCGGCGACGGGAATCTGCACGTGCTGTCCGGCCCGCATGTGTCGGCCGACTCGCTTCACATGGTCGAGCAAGTGGTCTACGAGGCCGTCAGGAAGGTCGGCGGCTCGATCTCTGCCGAGCACGGCATTGGCGTGATCAAAAGAGAATTCCTGCACCTCTCGCGTGGCGCCGGCGAAATCGAATTGATGCGCGGCCTGAAGGCCATGCTGGACCCCGTCGGAATACTGAATGCGGCAAGAGTCTTCGCGTAGGGAGCCTAAGCCGGCAAAGTCAGGATTGGTGGCGCCGGCCTTTGGCTATGAGTACAACCTGTCAAAGCGAACCGCGATCTACGCAACGGCGGCATACATTCGCGTGAAGGATGGGCAAAACAACCCTGCCATCATGGGCGCTGCCATCGGGGGAACCGCCGGCTATCTCTCCACCGGCAACGGCGTTTCTGGCTATGCGCCAAGCAGTTCTAAAGGGTACGACTTCGGCACCAGGCACATGTTCTAGCGCCGAGGCGAGGATAGTTTTTCGCGAGGTTGCGGTGACAGCAAAGCGGGCGCGACCGGTCGCAGCGCGCTGGCGCGCGACTGACTGACTGGTCATGGCCGGTGGACTAAACCGCTCGCACCGCTCGCGGTAGCCCGCCGCTGAGCCCGCGGCGGATGGCAAACATTGCGCCCCTGTCTATGTTGCGGAGCGAGGCAATTGGCCTCGTTCTTCGACAGGAGCACGATCATGACCCCAGCGACACCAGCGGTCTCTGCGTTGCGCCAACGCATGCTTGACGACATGCGCTTGCGCAAGCTCGAACCCAAGACTCAATCCACCTACATTCGCGCAGTACGGCATCTCGCCGGCTTTTTGCAGCGCTCTCCCGACACTGCAACCGTGGAGGATCTGCGGCGCTTCCAGTTGCACATGGTCAATCAGGGTGTCTCGCCGATCACGCTCAATGCAACCATCACCGGCTTGAAGTTCTTCTTTGACGTCACACTCGGGCGTGGCGAGCTGATGGCCGGGATGAGCCCCGTTCGTGTGCCCCAGACGCTGCCGGTGGTGCTCAGCCGCGAGGAGGTCGCACGCCTGATCGCTGCGGCGTCCAACCTGAAGTACCAGACGGCACTGTCCATTGCCTACGGCACAGGACTTCGGGTCGGCGAGATCGTCGCGCTGAAGGTCGGTGACATCGACAGCCAGCGCATGACTCTGCGCGTCGAGCAGGGCAAGGGCCACAAAGACCGCTACGCCATGCTCTCGCCAGTCCTGCTGGAGCTGCTGCGCGCCTGGTGGCGACTGGCCCATGCACAGGGCAAGATGCTGCCGGGCGGTTGGCTGTTCCCGGGGATGAACCCGGTCGATCCGTTGACTCCGCGCCAGCTCAACCGCGCCGTTCATGACGCTGCCGACGCGGCCAAGATCGACAAGCGCGTCACCATGCACACGCTTCGCCACTGCTTCGCCACCCACCTGCTGGAGCAGAAGGTGGACATCCGCGTGATCCAGGTCTTGCTTGGGCACAAGCGGCTCGATACGACATCGATCTACGCGCACGTGGCCACCGAGATCCTGCACGAAGTGGTCAGCCCGCTGGAGAACTTGCAACCTGCGTAGGTCATCTCTGTGGCGCATTGCGCCCTGGAAGTCGCCGACATTTTCCGCACCCACGGCCCCGATTGGCGCAAGGCTCAGCGTGGGCACTTGAGCCTGGGCCAGCTCAAGGTCATGTCGGCCATTGAACAGTGCCGCAGCGCGGCGCTGGGAGGTCACGTGTTGCGTTGCGAGGGCTGCGGACACGACCAGATCGCCTACAACTCGTGTCGCAATCGACATTGCACGAAGTGCCAGGCCAGTGCGGCCCAACGTTGGCTTGAGGCACGCCAAGCCGATCTGCTGCCGGTGGACTACTACCACGTCGTCTTCACCTTGCCAGCGCCGATCAGCGCCATCGCGTACTACAACAAGGCTGCGATCTACGGCCTGTTGTTCGACGTGGCCGCCGAGACCATGATGACCATCGCGGCCGATCCGAAGCACCTGGGCGCAAGGATCGGCGCAACCCTGGTGCTGCACACGTGGGGGTCGGCCCTGACGCACCACCCCCATGTGCATGGCATCGTGCCGGGCGGAGGCTTGTCGCCGGACGGCGAACGCTGGATCGCATGCAAGCCCGGGTTCTTCCTGTCCGTGCGCGTGCTGTCGCGCCTGTTCCGGCGCCGCTTCCTTGAAGCGCTTGAACAGGCGCATCGCGCCGGCCTCCTACAGTTCTTCGGTGCGTTCACGGCACTTGCCGACTGGCATGCCTTCGCCGACTGGCTCGCGCCGCTGCGCAAGTGCGAATGGGTCGTCTATGCCAAGCGTCCGTTCGCCGGCCCCCAAGCGGTGCTGGCTTATCTGTCGCGCTACACCCACCGGGTTGCCATCTCCAACAGTCGGCTTGTCGCGATGGACGAGCGTGGCGTCACCTTCAGATGGAAAGACTATCGCGCCAAGGGCCGAACTCGCCACAAGACGATGACGCTCGACGCCGACGAGTTCATGCGCCGCTTCCTGCTGCATGTCTTGCCGGGAGGCTTCCATCGCATCCGCCACTACGGGCTCTTGGCCAACGGCGCTCGCAAGGTCAGCTTGGTACGCATTCGCGAACTCCTGCTGCAAGAAGCCGATGCCACTGCTCAAGCCTCGGACGCCGATCGCGAGCCAGGTCCCGCGCAACCGACCTTCCTCTGCCCGCACTGCGGTGGCCCGATGATCATCCTGCAGACCTTCGCTCGCGGGCAATCCATCCGCGCACCGCCTCAGCAGCCTCGGGCACCATGAGTACTGATCTTCATCAGCGTCCAAACCAAGCTTCGCCTCTCCATCTTCCAGGGTCGATGTGGGGTGGTCTCGCCTTCGCGCCTCACGAAGCCCTTGCCGTCGGCCATGCCACCGGGCGACTCAACGCTCCGGCTTCGATCCGCTGTACCTCATCGACGCCATCGGCCGAATTCTTGGGCGCATCGCCAGCACCTGCTCGATCCACGCATCCCGAATCCCCATAGCTTCGTAGCCTTCTCAGGCGTCAGAGGTGCATTCCGCGGTTTCCTCCCTCGAGGCTTGCCCAACACCTGCCCTCAGGCCGCAGCCGTGCTTGGCGCTGCGCTTCGCAAGGGCAGGTATCGGGCAACCCTTAACATGTACGGTAGTAGCCAGTTAGTCACCCTACGACTGCTTTCGCAGCGAGTACTGGAGTTTGAAGGAGCCAGGCGAGGCCGAGACAAAGCCTTCAGGCATACCGCAGGAGGCCGCTCAGCGAGTCGGCGGTTCGCGTACCTTCTCACGGGCCGCAAACCCACAGGTCGACCGAACTCCAGGCGCTCTTGGAGTGGCGTCATACCGGGCTGCCTCGGAGATACCATCCGCGCGCTCCGAAGCTCAGGCTCGCACATGAATCATGGAGCGCGAGCGGGTCGAGAAATGCTGTCTCCTTGGCGGCGCGGGCGCGGGCACTGTCGGTTTCGCACCGACAAAAGGGTCAGATTGTTTGCTACTTGCACCCTGCAGACGAGGGCGATATTTTTCGCGCGCCAAGTTTCCAAAGGAGATCTCATGTCCGTTGAATTCTTGCGACAGATCGCTGCCTCGCCCCTGCCCAAGTCGTACGCCGCACCGAAGGATATCGACGCCGTCAGGATCCTGCGGCAGGCGGGCCTGGTGATTGCATCGGTGGACGAGCCGCCACTGGCGGCTGCCAGAGTCTTGGCCATCACGGAAAAGGGGAGGATCGAACTTCTTCGATTTCACTACCCGGAGGCGCGCCCGAATCAAGGTCCCGCCAAGGCCAGCTGGTTGCAAATCGCAGCCCAACGTGCCCGCGAAGCAATCACGACATCGCACCGACGCGACCCTACGCCCTGAGCGACTGGGGCAGCGCCGCGGAATCCGTTGTCCGCTCCCCCAGACGTTCTGGAAACCCGCGCTCGCAAAGATCGGGCAGCCCATTCGTGGTGGCCGCTCAAATTTGCATGCGCTCGAAAGCAACATGTCGAAGGAAACTGCCGCGGGTCTACGTCGATCAGGGGCCGTCGCCCATGACGGCCGCGGTCCGCCGCAGCCCAATACCGTAGCCACTATCTCAATTTCGCGTGCGACATTGTCGCAAGGGCGCAGACTTGGCCGAATCCCCCGCAATGGTCACAAAGTAACGTCAATGCAAGGGTCACGGATTCAGGTTCTGGCAAAGGAGATGGAAATGTCGCGCCTTGCAATGGCAGGTCCGCAACGGATGTAGTATCGGTAGCGCTCCGGGGTGCACGCGACAGTGCTGAGATTCAAACCCGTGAACTTGAACCGGTTCATACCGGCGGAAGAAGAGCTTTCACTTTTGCCATCGGCGCATCTTGCCGAAGTCGAAGTGGCCTTCGGAGCAACTGTTTCACGCTCACGAAGAAGTCCTCATGAACCAGACCCCTGCAGATCGGCCCGCGGCCACTAGTCCAGCCGCCGAAGTGCTCGCCTTCATTGCACAGGACGGGTGCACCGACGACGAGTTCGATCGACTGGCGTTGCGTCTGTTCTCCCTCCAGTACGACAGCAATCAGGCGTATCGACGCTTCTGCCAGCGGCGCGGCGCAACCCTGCGCAATGTCAAGTGCTGGAGCGACATCCCGGCAGTACCGATTGACGCCTTCAAGGAGCTGGACCTGCGGTGCCAGCCGCCGGCCCCAACGGACCGGGTCTTCATGACCAGCGGCACGACCCGCAGCGAGGTCAAGGGCCGTCACTATCACCCGACGCTGGCGGTCTACGACCGGTCGATGATCAGCAACTTCTCGCGCCGGTTCATGCGCGGCAGCGGCAGGATGCGCATGTGCATCCTGTTCCCGACGGAGACCATGATGCCCAATTCCTCGCTGGCTCACTACCTTGCGCTTGCGCGCAGTGAATTCGGCACCGAGGAGAGCCGATACTTTTTCGGCCCGAGCGGGCTGGATATCGACGGGCTGTGCAATGCGCTGACACAAGCCGAGCGCAGCGGCTTGCCCTGCGCGCTGCTGGGCGCGAGCTACAGCCTGGTGCACCTGATGGACGAGCTTGGGCCGCATGGGAAATCGTTTCACCTGCCGGCGGGCAGTCGCGTCCTCGACACCGGTGGCTACAAGGGGCAGTCGCGCGAACTGCCACTCGACGCCTTCTATGCGCAGCTGTCCGCGCTGCTCGGCATCGAACGATCGCAGTGCATCAACATGTACGGCATGACCGAGCTGAGCACGCAGTTCTACGACGCGGGCAATGCCTCGGTGCCGTCGGTGAAGTCGGGGCCGCACTGGATCCGCTCACGGCTGGTCGACCCACTGACGGGCCGCGAAGTCGCGCGTGGCGAACGTGGCATCCTGGTCCATTGCGACCTCGCAAACTTCAACTCGGTCACCACCATCCTGACGGAGGACGTGGGTCAGGCAGTCGACGGCGGGTTCCTTCTGCTCGGTCGCGCCGAGGGCGCGCACGCCAAGGGCTGCTCGTTGGCGGTGGAGGAATTCATCCGGGCAGCTACGGCATGACGACGCTGCAAGCGGTTGCCGGGTACTTGCCGGGCTTGGCGCCGGCCGAAGTGCAATGGCACCCGCTGATCTTCGAGTCGGGGGCCACGCGGGTCGAAGTCGCCGCGCCCGTGTTGAGCCCGACACAGATGGCGGCACTCGCCTTGCGGGTCAAGCAGGCGAGCCGTCTGCATCTGAAGACGATGACCGTGTCGCAGATCGTGGCCGTGGTGGATCGCGCGATGGCCCGCCTGCTGGACCCGGCCGATTGCTACCGCATCCAGGCCGACCAGTTGCTGCCGATCATCAGCGGGTACGACGCGAATATGGTTCGCCTGGGCCTCACGGCTTTCTTCAAGACCTTTCGCGCGCCGCAACTGCACCGCTTCGTCGCGGAAGACTTCGCCAACCCCAAGTTGCTGGACGAATTCCAGCCACGACCCAAAGGGGGCGCCGCCAGGGCGTTCGGGCCGGACCTGCTGGTTCATAGCTGGGCCGGAAATGTTCCAGCACTGCCGCTGTGGAGTCTGGTCTGCGGATTGCTGGTGAAAGCGGGCAACATCGGCAAGGTGCCGAGCGCGGAACCGTTGTTCGCGGGCTTGTTCGCGCGGCTGCTGGTCGAGGTCCACCCGCCGCTGGCCGATTGCCTGGCCGTGGTGTGGTGGAAAGGCGGCGGGGATGAACAGGCGTCGGCCCTTTACGCCGAAGCCGATACGGTGCTCGCCTACGGGGCCAACGATTCGCTCGAAGGGATCCGCCACCGGCTGCCGGTCACGACGCGCTTCCTGCCATACGGCCACAAGATCGGCTTCGGCCTGGTCAGCGCCGCAGCCCTGGACACCCTGCGTGGGCCGGCGACGGCACGCCTGGCCGCTTGGGACGCGACGCGCTACGACCAGCAAGGCTGCTATTCGCCCCATGTCTTCTACGTGGAACGCGGTGGCAAGGTCTCGCCGCGAGAATTCGCGCAGTACCTCGCCAGCGAGCTCGCCAACCTGCAGCTCCGCTTCCCGCGTCGCGCCCTTGCGCTGGAGGATTCGGCCGCCGTCGCCGGATGGCGCCAAGCCATCGAGCTGCAGTCGATGTCGGCAGGCGTCGCGTCGGCGGCCGCGCTGATCGGCGAGCCCGATGAAACCTGGGGTGTCGCCTACGCGGACGTAGCGCAGGCCTTGGCACCCACAGCGCTGAACCGGAGCATCCAGGTGGTCGCGGTCGACTCGCTGGAACAGGTGATCGCGCAAGTGACAGTGCACCAACCCTTCCTCCAGACGGCGGGCGTCGCCGCAGCACCGGCAGAACTGTTCCGGCTGGCGGAACTGCTGGGTGCCGCCGGCGTGACCCGCATCTGCGCCATCGGCTCGATGACGTCGCCGGAGGCGGGCTGGCATCACGACGGCCGCTTCAACCTGCTGGACCTGGTGCGGATGGTCGAAATCGAGCAGACGGCCGAACTGGCCGCCGACAAACTCGCGCCGTACGCGGACTAAGGACTGGTCGTGAGCTTCCTCGACATCGACAAGGTGAGCTTCATCTACCCTGGCTGGCCGCCGGTGGTTCGTGACGTCGACTGGACCATCGAGGAAGGCGAGTTCCATTGCCTGGTGGGGCGCAGCGGCTGCGGCAAGACGACCTTGCTCAAGCTCGCGGCAGGCCTGCTGCATCCGCACACGGGCAGCATCCGTTTGCAGGGCAGGGAGGTGGTCGCGCCCGGCCCGCAACTGGGCTTCGTGTTCCAGTCGCCGACGCTGCTCGAGTGGCATCGTGTGATCGACAACGTGCTGCTGCCGGTCTCGCTGCAACACAAGCCACGCGCACAGGAGATCGAGAAGGCGCAGCAGCTGCTGGCGCTGCTCGGCCTTTCGGCCCATGCGCAACACTACCCCCGGCAGTTGTCCGGCGGCCAGCAAAGTCGGGTCGCCCTGGCGCGCGCACTGATCCTGGAGCCGGCGTTGCTGCTGCTGGACGAACCTTTTGCCGCGCTGGACGCAATCACTCGCGGCGACCTGCAGGACGACCTGCTGCACATGTGCCGCCTTCGCCGCACCACCGTGCTGTTCGTGACGCACGACATCGCCGAGGCGGTGTACCTCGGCGACCGGGTCGCGGTGATGGAAAGCGGCCGGATCGTGCGGGACATCCGCGTCGAGGTCAGCAGACCGCGCGCGCCGGCGATGCGGTACGGCGCAACCTTCAACCTGCATTGCGCGCAAGTGCGCGATGCGATGGACGTTGCGACGGCATGAAGCTGAGCCTTGCACGCACGCAGCTCGGCTCCTGGGTGCTCCTGCTCGCACTGCTGGCGGGATGGGAGCTGGCATCGCGCGCCTCCGGCGTTTCGGCTCTGGTTCTGCCGGCGCCTTCGGCGGTGATGAAGTCGCTCTGGATGGGCCTGTCTTCCGGCTATCTCTGGCCCCACATCCGCACGACAGCGCTCGAACTCGTGTTTGGGCTGTTCTTGGGCTGCCTGATCGGTTTCGTCAGCGGGGTGGCGATGGCCGAGTGGGCGTTGCTGCAGCGCGTGCTCAAGCCCTACATCGTGGTGAGCCAGGTCATCCCCAAACTGGCGCTGGCACCGCTGTTCATCGTTTGGTTCGGCTTTGGCATGACGTCGACCGTGGTGATCACGGCGCTGATCTGCTTCTTCCCCTTGATGGAAAACACCATGACCGGCCTGCAGCAGGTGGACCCGCAACGTCTGGAGCTGTTCCGGATGCTGGGCGCCACGCGGCGTCAGACCCTGCTGCGCCTGAAGCTGCCTTCCGGCCTGCCCGGCATCCTGGCGGGCCTGCGGGTGGCGGTGGTACTCGCGCTGGTCGGGGCGGTCGTCGGCGAGTTCATCGGCGCCAGCCAGGGGCTCGGTGCGCTGATCATCGCCTCCCAGGGAATGATGGACACGCCGCTGATGTTCGCGGTGCTGGTCGTCATCGCCGCGCTCGGCCTCCTGCTCTACCAAATCACGCTCGCGGTCGAGAAACGGCTGCTGCTGCCCTACACCCGAACCTCATGAAGGAATAGTCCATGCACAACCCCATCACACGCCGTTGCGCGCTGCTGGCAGCCGCTGCGGTTTTCACCTTGCCGGCCGCAAGCAGGGCGCACGCTGCCGACACGCTGGAGAAGATCACCGTGGCCGGCTGGAGCAAGCCGATCACCGAAATCACGCACCTGCTGGTTGAACCCGACAAGGGCGTCTTCAAGGCCAACGGGATCGATCTGGCCTACGTGTCGGGCGCCGGCGGCGGCGACGCGATCCGCAACATCCTCACGGGCCAGGCGGACGTGGCCTTCACCGATCCGGGTGCGTTCTTCTCGGCCCTCGACAAGGGCGAGAAGCTGCGCGCGATCTATGACATCTACCCACAGAACGTCTTCAACGTGGTCTCGCTCAAGTCCTCCAACATCACGAGGCCGGCCGACCTGAAGGGCAAGAAGATTGGTGTCTACAGCCTGTCCAGCGGAACGCGCCAGAACCTGCTGGTGCTGCTGCACCAGGCAGGGCTGTCCGAATCCGACGTCACCATCGTCGTTACCGGGCTGTTGAATTTCGCGCCGCTGCTGCAAGGCCAGGTCGATGCGACCGCTGCCACCGACACCGGCTTGCTGGTGGGCCAGCGCAAGGGGCTGGGAGAGGTCAATGTGATGGAAGTGCGCAACTACTTGAACGTGTCGAGCGACCTGTTCGTGGTGCGGGAACAGGTCTACCAGCAGAAGAAGCCCTTGCTCAAGCGGTTCCTCAAAGCCTATCGAGAGAGCGCGGCCTGGATGATCGCCAACCCCGAAGAGGCGGCCGGACTGGCGGTGAAATATGCCATCGACGGTACCGATCGCGCCGCCAACCTGGAAGTGATCCGCCTGCGCAATGCCGCCACTGTCTCCCCGACCACGATGAAGGACGGTCTTGGCTCCTTCGACCTCGCGTCGCTGCAAAAGGCCGCGGACACCTATCGCAAGCTGGGCCTGATCGAGCACGACATCAAGGTCTCCGACGTGGTGAGCACGGAACTGCTGCCGGCGCGATGAAGCTCGAAGCCATGAAGTTCAACGGCAAGGTGGTACTGGTCACCGGTGCGAGCCGTGGCATCGGCGCAGCGATTGCGCAGGCCTTCGGCAGCGAAGGCGCGACGGTGGTGGTCAACTACTTGAGCAACGACGCCGCAGCCGCCGATGTGGTCGCGAGTTGCAAGGCGGCCGGTGGCGACGCCTGGTCAGTGAAGGCCGACGTCAATTCGAACGCGGCCGTTCAGGCCATGGTGGAACAGGCCCTGGAAGAAGCGGGCCGCATCGACGTGGTGGTCAACAATGCCTTCCGCCCGTATTCATTCGACCCGCAGCGCCGCACCTTGTTTGGTGACATGGCGTGGCAAGACTACCAGGCGCAGTTCGATGGCGCCGTCGGCGGCGCCTATAACGTCTGCAAGGCCGTGCTGCCGCACTTCAGGCAGCGCACCCAGGGCAGCATCGTCAACATTGTCAGCGACCTGGTCGAGCGCCCGGTAATTCCGTACCACGACTACACGACCGCCAAGTCGGCGCTGGTCGGCTTCAGCCGCAACCTGGCCGCCGAACTGGGCCCGCTCGGCATTCGCGTCAACTGCGTCGCGCCGGGCCTGGTCTACCCGACGCAGGCCAGCAACGCGACCCGGGAAGAGTTCCGCGAGTCGCTGATCGCCGCAACCCCGCTGCGACGCATCGCACAACCCGAGGACGTTGCCGGCCCGGTCCTGTTTCTCGCTTCCGAATGGAGCCGTTTCATGACGGGACAGGTGCTGTTTGTCGATGGCGGCCTGGTCATGAGGTGAAGACTCGGCCTAGTTCGAGTTGCTGCCTTGGCAATCGCAGCGCGATGACACCGAACGCGCCGCTTGTCACTGCCAGAGCACTCGTCTGACCGAGCAAGGCTTGCCGTTGAATCGAAGAGACGCTGTCGCGCGCAGCTCGATCGCGTTCGATCTCTTGAGACGAAGCAATGCGCTTGTGCCGAGAAGGTTTGCCATTTCCTTCGTGCGCGCGCATGGCCTCTACAGACCTTGCCGTGACGAAGCAATAGAGCAGTGACCATGGGTGCCTGGCATCGCGACATCGACGGAGACCTCCGGACGGCGTTAAGACACCGCATCACAAAGTGGTCGCGCAGGCACGCATGCCATGGGCCGGCGCCGCCCAACGCCGCACACATCGTGGTGCCGCGGGTATAGATGAAGTCGATGACCGTCCGGGCGCTCTCGTTGGTCAGAAGTTGCGCCAGCTTTAGAGAGGGTGGTCGGAAATGAGTGATTGCGTCGGCTGGCGCGCTTCGTCCACCTGAACCTGTTTGGCCGCAGCCGGTGGTCGTGTTCCACACTGACGACCAGAAGCGGCGCAGGCTGCCGCCGCTGATCGCCGGCACCGATCGCGCCTGCTTCGGCGTGACCGAGCCCGGCGTCGGATCCGACACCACGCGCGTGCGAACCTTCGCCCGCCGGGACGGCGACCGCTACATCGTCAACGGCCAGAAGGTCTGGACCTCGACCGCGCAGCACGTCAACAAGATCCTGCCGGTGGCGCGCACGGCGCCGATCCAGGACTGCGCGCGCCCGATGGAAGGCGTGACGCTGTTCTACACGGACCTCGATCGCTCGCGCGTGCGCGTCAGCGAAATCGAGAAGATGGCGCGCAAGGCCGTGGACTCGAACGAACTGGCCATCGAAGGGCTGGAGATTCCCGTCGACGATCGCATCGGCGAGGAAGGCCAGGGCTTCAAGTACTTGCTCCTCGGGCTAAACCCCGAGCCAATACTGTTCTTTTGCGAACCTGAGGGTTTGTTGGCGACCATGGCCGAACGCCGGAGCGCCAGCGACCAGTCGCCCAGGGTGGGCGCCAGTCTCGAATTACCTCGTCCGCGGGTGGGCGCGGCACCAAGGAGAAGCGGTCGACGTGAAAAAGCGGCACCCTCGTGCGCGAGCTCCACTTAAGGCTGAAGATATCGATCCAGCGCGACAGCTTGGAGATGGGCTGGTCCATGCGCCTGCGCAGCAACTCGGTATCAGTCTTTCCGACTCGACCAACCCTCCGTGCTGGCGGAAAGGGAATTCCAGTTCGCTTCGACTTCGGGGGCGGGCAGTGCCGCGGATGCGAGGATCCGCGGGCCGCTTTTCAGCAGGTCGTATCCGTGCATGGCGTTCTCCCTTCGGTTGCAGGCTGGCGAGACCTTCGAGCTCGTGCTCAATCGAATCAAGCACTTCGCCGGCTCCACACCTGCCAGTTGAGAAAGATGGGCTAGGCAGCCCGCCAATCGATGAGCATCTGGGTCAGCCACGAGGTAAACACCATGTCGTACGCCTGCTGACTGGCGCCGGACGACAGGGCGTGGTCCGCGCCGGCGACGCAGCGATAGGTCAACGAACGGGCCGGCTTGAGCGCTTCGACGTAGCTTTCGATGACCGGTAGAGGAATCACCGAATCAAGCTCCGACCGCACAATGAGCGCATCGCCCCTGAAGGCTGCGCACGCGGCCAGGGCGCGATTGGCATCGGGCGCCCTGACTTCTTGCCGGTACCTGTCGATCGCGTCACGGTCCAAAGCTTCCTTGGGCACGTCCCATTGCGCGTCGGGATAGATCGCGGGTGCGCGCAGCGCCAGCCAGCGGACAGGGCGCAGATTGCAGGCAAGTGCCGCCAGGTAGCCGCCATAGCTGGTACCGACCAAGGCGATGGCTTTCGAGTCCACCGTGTCCTGGCGTGCCAGCAGGTCATAGGCCGCCAGGACATCGCGCAGGTTGTCCTCCCGACTGACCGCATCGTGCTGCGCCTGGTTGCATCCGTGTCCGCGCATGTCGAAGGTGAGGCAGACGCAGCCCAGCGCCACGATGTCCTCGGCCCGGGTGCGGTAGTGGCCCTGGTCGCTGTCCCACCCGTGCACCAGCAGTACGCCAGGAACCCGGCTGGCGCCTGCCGTCAGCATCGCGTTGAGCGACCGACCTTCGACCATGATCTCTGTGGGTACGGTTCGGATGAACATGCGCGGCGGCGTCGGTGGAAGACCTCCGTTTGTCGTGTGCTCGAAGGCTCGCTCGCCTGAGCATTGCGCCCGCCTTGCCGACAGCCGCGGCCTACAACGCCTTGCCTGCATCGCGGCCGGCACTGGCCTGTGGTCGCCGCGGGGCAGCGGACGCAATGTCGCACTGCGGCGCGCCGAAGTGTTCTGTCGCGGTAACGGCGCGAAGCCCAGCAGAGTCAGGCTGGCGCCTACCGATCAAAATGCCAGCGAATGGAACTTCGATCCTGCGGGCGAGACTTGGCCTTCGGCGCACTCGAGCTGGCCCTTCTTGATCATGTGCATCAACTCAATGCCGGCAATGAGGATGCGTGCGCAGCGAAAGGCCTTGAATCAGAGCATGGGCCGCACCATGCGCTTGGTGGCCCGGTGGTCCTGCTCCACGATGATCACGCCACCGTCCATCGTCTGTCACGTGATCTTCCCCGTTCGGCGTATGTCTGCGCAAGAGCAGCGCGGCAGGTCTGCGTCCGCGCCATAGAGTGATCGCCACCGCGATTGGCCCGCAGACCGCGTGGCATCCAGTCCGAGTTGCCGGGGCTGCCATTCGGATGAGAGCAACGCTGCCGCCCCTCCACATTCGCGCTCGCACGGACACTGTGGCCGCGCCAGGGCGCGCAGCCCGTACGCGGTGACCACCCGCTCGCCCCTATGGGCCTATGGGAGCGAGCGGGCCACGTAAATCCTACTTCGGGGTGCCCGTCTTTTCAGTCGGATTGGTCGGCACGTCCGGCCGTTCGCCCTTCTTGCCGATCTGAGGCTTGAGCTCGTTACGCGTCGGCTTGACCTCGGCGCGGCTCAATTGCCCCGTCTGCTGCGCGGCGTTGGGCTGGTTGTTGGTCATGGTCGATGGCTCGCCCTTCGGCACCGTGGTATTGGCCGTATTCCTGTTCTCCATCCGCGCTTCGGCCTTCACGTCGGCCCTTGATGCCGGCTCGGATCCGTCTGGGCGCTGCGTCGGATTGGCGACGCCGGCAGGTGTCTTTGTACTGGCTTGCCCACCCACTGCGGGATCGGGTGTAGCAGGCACCGCGGTCGTTTGGGCGAGCGCGGTGCTTGCAAGGACCAGCAAACCGGTCATGCAATGGATAGCGAATAATCGTTGCTTCATGGCAATGTCTCCAGTCAAGAAAATCGTGTTGAAAGACACCCGTATTTCGACGCATGCGTCGAGCGACGGTGTGGGGGCTTCGCGTCACTCCATGTAGGTCAACGCGTTCGCAGGTGTGCGGATGCGAGGGCCAGACAATGCCCAAGTCGACAGCCCTGCGCGATTCGCGCCGGAGTGGCCGGACGTAGCCTCACCATCGCTTCCATGCCGTGACGGAGGTTGTACGTCAGGGCTCAGCGTTGCCACGAAGTGCGATCGTGCCCAGTTGCACATCCACGCCGGGCTCAGCCTCCAAGCCTAGCAACCACACGGTAGATAAGCGCCCCCCGCCACTCGTATTAGGTTGCTCATCGCTGCCTCTGCAGAGAGTAGAGAGTGGGGCGGAAGACGCGACATCGACTATATCGACCGCGGCGCTCGTCC
The DNA here is from genome assembly GCF_037889915.1 of Variovorax humicola. Classification (NCBI taxonomy): domain Bacteria; kingdom Pseudomonadati; phylum Pseudomonadota; class Betaproteobacteria; order Burkholderiales; family Comamonadaceae; genus Variovorax; species Variovorax humicola. The sequence goes on from NZ_JBBKZV010000005.1 coordinate 309,133, forward strand.
TATGGGGTGTGATGACCCATGCACTTGCCGGCGCTTCCTTGTCGCGCACCCATGGGCCGCTCGGCTACCTGGCGCGTGAGTCGGCCGGAGAATTCCCGAACCAGCTTCACGCGCTCAGTCGTCAAGTTGCCAAGATTCGCTCCTGAGCGGGTGCTGCGCAAGCCGCCGCGCGGGGCCAAGAGGCGGCCAGATCCCTTGAGTTGACGCGGCGGGTTGAGTGCTGTCGAGCAAGCCGGCGTTGGTAAGCTGATGCGAGACTGAGGACGGGACGAAGACATGATCGAGTCGCTGCGCAAGGTGATCAAGCGGGTAACTGTTGCAGTAGCTGTCGGTTTGGCACCGACATGAGGGTCAGACTGTTTACGACTTGCACCTCAGAGACGAGGGCGATATCTTTTCTCGCGCGCCAAGTTTCCAAAGGAGGTGCGATGTCCGTTGACTTCTTGCGACCGATGGCTAGCTCGATACACACGATCCTGTCGATGGCGGCTACAACATGGCGCCCCGCAACGCCACTGACGAGTGCGACGCCTCGCGTCCCAGCAAGCGTCGTTGCCCTCCGCGACCGCGACTGGCGTGTCGGCCGAGCCGATTGCCAAGCTTCCCACAAGGCCTGAATCATGCACCCTTACGTAACGCAGCCGTTTCACTATCGCGGACATGACTTCATGTGCGCCGCATACCGGGTGGGCGACGAAACTTTTCAACCTCGGGTGCTGTATCTCCGCGGCAATGACAGCGTGCAGCAGGTGGAATTGCCGCAAGACAGCGATGCCTATGCGTCTTCGATGGAGGCCTTGCGGCACGCTGAGCAACAGGCTGTTCGCTGGGTGCATGATCACACCGGCGACGCTCAAGGCCGTTTCCAGGAACGGATGCTTGGTCCCGCGAAGGACGCCTCCTTGGCAACGCACGGGGTTGAGTGCGAGATCGTCAGGCGCCGCGGGTTTAAATGAGGATGGCGCACATCACGTCGGCGCCAAGATCTATCAGGCGCTGAACGACCTCGGGTTTTCTCTCGCGGCCAACGCATTGATCTACCCCTGAAGGCGCTGCCGGCGCGCCAGATGAGGCAGGCTTTCTCGTCGTATTGTGGGTCTCTCGCGAGTCGAAATCTATGCTCGGCTTTTGTGAGGCTGGACGGCGACGGAGCGATTTCTTGACGAATAGTCGGGAGCCCCGCGACCGCCGTCCCCAGCGTCGCAACGACCTCGACGCTAGCCTTGCTGCTTGCTTCCCGAGCTTCCACCGCTGGTGGCCCCGGCATCACTGCTCGAGAGCGTGCCGCCCTTGCCGCTGCCACTTGTGTCGCTGCTCAATGAGCCGCTGCCGGCTTTGCTCTTGGTGTCGCTGGCGCTTGCCTGCCGAGATTGCGCCCGGCCGGCTCGCCACGTGTTGAACTCGTCGGCGAATTTGCCGTAGCGCTCGCGGCGGAACGCCTCGTAGTCGTCATCGAGCTGCTGCATCTGCTCATTGCGCCACTGGTCGTAGTCGGGGTCGCGATGGCGGCTCTGGAACCGGTCGGGAACGTGGCCCCAACGGGCCTGACCTTGTATCTCGTCGCGACCTTGACCATAGCGGCTCTGGCCGCCGGATCCGCGGCCGTAGCCGCCATCCCCTCCCTGGCCGCTGCCGCCATCCCCGCCAAAACGGCCACCGTCTTCTCCGCCCCACGGGGCACGCCAGTCTTCGGCCCCGCCGCGACCTTGGCGCGATTGTTGTCGACCGCGCTCAAAGTCGCCGTAGCGCTCGTCGTCCGGATGGCCGTGCCAGCTGCCTTGGCCCGTGCCTTGGCCCGTGGTGCCGCGGCCATAGTCGGCGCTGCTCATCCGGTTGTAGCCGCTGCCGGTGTTGCGATCGCGATAGCCGCCCCGACTGTCGCCACCATAGTCCGATCCTCCCGTACCGCTGCCATATCTGCCGCCTGGGCCGCTGTACGGCGTCTCGTAATCACCCTGCTGGCCGCCGCGGCCACGCTGAAACTGTTCCTGCTGGCGCCTGTAGCGGCGGTCATCGTCGTCACGTGAGTCCATCCTGTATCTCCTTGGCTTTGCGTGCGCTGGTGGAAAGCTGGGCAGCGGTGCGCACCGGATCGCTGCTGCATGGTTTCAATTTAGGCCTTGTGAAGGGGTGCGCTGTAGGCGTGCTTCGCACCCGCTCCGTCTGGCTTGGCGGACAGCAGTGCGCTCGCCCACGGGGAGCCGAGCGGTCGCCTTGGGCTTTGCGGATGTGTCTTGACCTATTTCTTGCGAGGCATCGAGCGCCAGCGCGCGAGGTCACGATGTGCGCAGCTTCGCCGCGAAAGATGCAATGCGAACGAACGATTCTTCAGGGTGCTTGCTACCGGCGCCGCGAACGTCGCGCCTCGTGTGATCTTGTCATCGAGACGAATACGCCATCGGTCCTGCTTCAGGCCCTCGTCGAGCGAGAGCTGCGCCAGGCCATGACGCGCGAGGGCATCGAAGAACTTTCCATCTATCCCGAGCAACGACATTGCGCGCACCCCACCACCGAGCAGGTGCTACGGCTGTTCAGCCTCGCCGAGCGCCACCATCTGCTTCAGCACGGGCGCAGCGCAAATGCGTATGGCGACCTGCGGAAAGTAAGACTGGATCAGGTCGAGAAGCTGCATGGTGGCGGATCAGGTTGTCGGCAACACGGCAGGAAAGGTGCCGGTTCGAAGTCGATCGGCGACGGCCTCCATCAAGGCGTCGGCAAATCCTCCCGCGGCGCGCGCGATGCGCCTTGCGCTCGTTGAGACGCGCGGTCGAGCGCTCCAGGCGATTTGGGCTCCCGAGGCCTCCAGCGCGGCGATCAGTGCGACGTCTTCGCTGCAAGCCAGGTGCTGGAAGCCGCCGGCGCGAAGGTACGCTGCCGCGGACACACCCAGATTGGCGCCATGGATGTGCCGGTGATGGTCCGAATCCGTGTAGGTCACGCCGAAGTGCCAGCACAGCAGGTCGGCGTGCTCGCCATGTGGCGTCCAGTCGTCCACCCCTACCGTGCCGCAAACCGCATACGCGTCGAGAGCGAGTTGTTCGGCCAACCAGTCGCGCGACACCAGCGTGTCCGCGTCCGTGAAGGCGAGCCAACGTGCACCGCGGGACAGGAGCAAATCCGCACCCGAGGCGCGTGCGAGACCCACATTGCGTGCATTGATCTCGAGGGTCAGCGCGCCGGCTTTCGCGGCCAGCAAGGCGGTAGCGTCCGTGCAGGCATCGGCGACCACTGCCAGCTCCACGGTTTCACCATGCAAGCGTGGGTTGCCCGCGCACTGCTGAATGCGAAGAATGCACTCACCGATCACGTCCGCTTCGTTGTGGGCGGGCACAACAACTCCGAGCATGGTTGGGACTCCCTGTGGCCAACATGGGGGCGGCACGCTAGGGCCCGGCCAAGTAGGGCGTCGTCGGTGAACAGTGGCATTCGTTGTAGGCGTCGTTGCGCGACGGCGGCGAAAGACGGACTGGGGGGACTTGTCGATCAATCTTGGACAACCACCCCGCCGGCCGCTGGCCGCTGGCGGAGTCACGTTCGGGTGAGGCGACCGCGCGCATGGCCGCCGCCTGTCCGGAATGGAACGTCTCCTACAAATGAGGAGTGTCGGTGCGTCTAGCCTCGCACGCCCCACTTTGAGAGACGTCATGGCCAAGAAACCCACACGTTCTACCGCGCAGCTTGACGCCGCTCACGCGGCTGCACGCAATACCGACAGCGCGCCAGCGGATCCTGCGCCTCCCGAGGCCGGCAAGGGCGATTTGCCGACGCAGAAGTCCATCGATACACAGTCGCTCGCAAGCGCTATTCCCGTCAACTCCAACAAGCCGCTGGAGCATGGCGAGGCAAACGCGCCTCTGACCCCCGAGGGGCTTAGGGCGCATCCGCCGTCAAGGCTGCCGGGTGCAAGCACCTTGTCCGAAGAGAACTTTTCCGGCAAGACCGGCACCGTGGCACCGGAAGGCGTCAACGCCTCCATCGACACGCTCGATCGTGTACGCGTCGATTCGAGCGGCCAGCGGCTGACGACGAACCAGGGTGTCCCGGTCGCTGACAACCAGAATTCGCTCAAGGCAGGAGCGCGCGGACCGGTGCTCCTGGAGGACTTCATCCTGCGCGAGAAGATCACGCACTTCGACCACGAGCGGATTCCCGAGCGGATCGTGCATGCGCGCGGGTCAGGCGCCCACGGGTTCTTCGAATGCTACGAGCCGCTGACGCAGTACACCAAGGCCGCGCCGTTCGAGAAAGCCGGCAAGGTAACGCCGGTGTTCGTTCGCTTCTCGACGGTGGCGGGGGAGCGTGGATCCAAGGACACGGCGCGCGACGTGCGCGGCTTTGCGGTCAAGTTCTATACCGACGAGGGCAATTGGGACCTGGTCGGCAACAACATGCCCGTCTTCTTCATCCAGGATGCGATGAAATTCCCCGACCTCGTCCACGCAGTCAAGCCCGAGCCGCACCATCAGATTCCGCAGGCTGCGAGCGCACACGACACATTCTGGGACTTCGTCTCGCTGATGCCGGAGTCCACCCATATGCTGATGTGGCTGATGTCCGATCGCGCGATCCCGCGCAGCTATCGCACGATGCAGGGATTTGGTGTTCACACATTTCGCTTGGTGAATGACAACGGCGAGTCCTTCCTCGTCAAGTTTCACTGGCAACCGAAGCTCGGCACGCACTCCATGGTCTGGGAAGAGGCCGTGAAGATCTCCGGCGCCGACCCGGACTTCCATCGTCGCGACCTGTGGGAAGCCATCGAAGCGGGCGAGTACCCGGAATGGGAACTCGGCCTGCAAATCTTCACCGAGGAGCAGGCCGAGTCATTCAGTTTCGACATCCTGGATGCGACCAAGCTGATTCCGGAGGAGCTGGTTCCGGTGCAGATCGTCGGGCGCATGGTGCTCAACCGAAACCCCGACAATTTCTTCGCCGAGACGGAGCAGGTCGCGTTCTGCGCGGCACACATCGTGCCGGGGCTGGACTTCACGAACGATCCGTTGCTGGCCGGTCGCATTCATTCCTATGTCGACACGCAGATCAGTCGACTCGGCGGACCGAACTTTCATGAACTGCCGATCAACGCGCCGGTCGCGCAGGTGCACAACAACCAGCGCGACGGCATGCATCGCCAGGCCATTCACCGCGGGCGGGTGGCCTACGAGCCTAATTCGCTGGCCGGGGGATGTCCATTTCAGGCCGGTGCGGGGCAGGGGTTTGCAAGCGTGGCGCGCCGCCTGGATGCCAAGGAAAGCGCCGACAAGGTGCGCATCAAGCCCGAGAAGTTCGCAGATCACTACACCCAGGCGCGCCTCTTCTTTGAAAGCCAGACCCCGGTCGAGCAAGCCCATATCGGCAACGCGTTCCGTTTCGAGCTGTCCAAGGTCACGGTACCGGCTATTCGCGAGCGCATGGTGGCCAGTCTGCTGAACGCGTCAACGGAACTGGGCGCTCGCCTTGCGCTGGATCTGGGAATGGAACTGCCGGCACCCTTGCCCAAGGCCCTCGAGAACCCGACGCCGCCGGAAGTGAACCGGTCTCCGGCGCTCTCGCTCATGGCACGCCCTGGCGACGGGGGGATCCGAACGCGCAAGGTGGCAGTGCTGGTGGCGCCGGGTGTCGAAGGTTCATCGCTTGGCAAGGTGGTCTCGGCACTTGTCGCGGCGGGCGCGGTACCGCGTCTGGTCGGTGCGCGCCTGGGCACCTACGTCGGCGTCGGCGGCGAGAGGTTTGCAGCCGATGCCACGCTGGAAAATTCGCCCGGCTTCCTGTTCGACGCGTTGGTGTTGCCTGACGGGGAAGAAGCGCTGCAGGCACTTGATGCGGACGCCCACACTCTCGAGTTCCTGCGCGCCCAATACTGGCACTGCAAGACCATCCTGGCTTTTGGCGCATCCGAAGCATTGCTGGCCGAAGCGCAGATTCCCATGGCGCTGCCGGATGGCGAGGCAGACCCGGGACTCATCCTTGCTGATGCCGCCAGCGCTGACGAGGCCATCGCCGATTTTGTGGCGGCCTTGGGGCGTCAGCGCCATTTTGGTCGAGAGACCGATCCCCCGAAGATTTGAAAATGACTTCGTCATCCTTCGCGACGGAACAACCTCGTGGACTGACGGAATGCGCGGGGAGTGTCATCTACGGTGGATTTGTGCATGCAGCTACGTTTCGCGATAACGCCTGCGATCTTTGCGGTCATATCGACGACCTGGCTCGCCTTCAGCGCGAGCACGGCGAAAGCCTCACGCTGGCGCAGTTGGTTGCCGCCGGCCTCGACAGACTGCCGATGCCCGGCAGCGGCAGGACGCTTCAGCGATGGCGCCAACTTGCTGCGGTGGCCGCGCACGATCTTTCATTGGTGAAGCTGTTCGAAGGACATACCGACGCGCTGGCCATCCTGCATGAACTCGACGGGCCGGCACCGCCAGAGCGTTCCCGCTGGGGCACGTGGTGTGCCGAGCCGCCGGATGCACGGCTGGCGTTCGTGCCGCAGGGCGAAGGGAACGGGGTGCAGATCCGTGGCACCAAGGCGTGGTGCTCGGGCGCGGCGAGCGTGACCGATGCCGTGGTCAGTGGCTGGAACGAAGCCGGCGAACCCTGCCTCGCCGCGGTCGCGATGCAGCAGCCGGGCGTGCAGGTCACGCAGTCCGGCTGGCAGGCCGTGGGCATGGCGGCTTCGCACAGCGTGGACGTTCAGTTCGCCGATGCGCATGGCGTGCTGCTCGGGTCGCCCGGCGACTACACCCGACGACCCGGCTTCTGGCAGGGCGCCGCCGGCATTGCAGCTTGCTGGTTCGGCGGTGCGCTGGGCATTGCGGAGATGGCCCGCGAGCTGTCCGCCACGAGCCGCGATCCGCACCGGCTCGCGCACCTGGGTGCCATCGATGTGGCGATGGCTGGCGCAGCCGCACTGCTGCGCGAGGCGGCTGCAGCCATCGATGTCGATCCTCATGCCAATGCCGAGGCGTTGGCACTGCGTACCCGACTCGCCGTCGAGGCCGCGGCCGGGACGGTGATGCACCACGCAGGCCGTGCCCTCGGCGCCGGGCCGCTGTGCCGCAACGCCAGGTTTGCACGGGCCATGGCCGACCTGCCCGTCTTCATGCGCCAGAGCCATGCAGAACGCGACCTTGCGGCACTGGGGCAGCGCATGGTCCAGGCCGGCACTTGTCCATGGGTGTTGTGATGGACGGGGATCGCCTGATCGACCAGGGTGAGGGCACGCCGGAGAGCGACTGGCTGCCATGGCTCGACGCAGCAAGTCTGCCGTCCGTCACGGCCGAAGTCCTGGTTCCCGCGGGCGCACGCGCCGTGGTCGTGGCACCCCACCCCGACGACGAGGTGCTTTCGGTGGGCGGGCTGTTGGCCCAACTCGCCGAAAGCGACCGGGAAGTCTGCGTCATCGCGGTGACCGATGGCACGGCAAGCCATCCTGGATCGAGCCGGTGGACGCCCGCGGACCTGGGACACGCGCGTGCGCTCGAAAGCCGGCGCGCGTTGGCGCTGCTCGGCTTGCTGCAGCCTCCCTTGCGCCTGGGCCTGCCCGACGGGCGTCTGTCGGAGATGCGGTCCGTACTCGAAGACAAGTTTCTGAACTTGCTGCGGCCGGGCGATGTCGTGTTCACGACGTGGCGCCTCGATGGTCATCCGGACCATGAAGCAACCGGCCATGCCAGCGCTCACGCAGCCCGGCACGTGGGCGCGAGATTGGTCGAGGTGCCGGTGTGGGCGTGGCACTGGGCCGCACCCGGCGATCCACGAGTGCCGTGGGCGGGTGCACGTCGCCTGCAACTCGATGCGAATGCATTGCCGCGAAAGATTCGCGCCACGCTGGCCTTCCAGAGCCAACTTCAGCCGGACGACACCACCGGCGCGCAGCCGATCCTGCGTGCCAGCACGGTGGCGCGTGCTCGTCGTCCCTTCGAGGTTTTCTTCACATGAGCGAGGAGCGCAAGGATTACTTCGAAGGCCTCTACGGCGCCACGGACGACCCCTACGGACTGCGCGAGCGCTGGTACGAGCAGCGCAAGCGCGCCATCCTCCTGGCGAGCTTGCCGCGTGAGCATTTCAGGAGCGCCTACGAGCCGGGTTGCGGAGCCGCCGAACTCACGGTGGAACTGGCGCGGCGCTGCGATGCGGTGCTCGCGAGCGACTTCTCCCCGAAGGCCGTGGCCGTTGCCCGCCGTCGCACCGCGAAGCTCGCCAACGTGAGTATCGAGGCGCACAGCTTGCCGGTCGACTGGCCGGCAGCGGAGGCGCCCTTCGACCTGATCGTGCTCAGCGAGGTCGGCTACTTCCTGGACCCGGGTGCGCTGCAACAGGTCGCGGCCCTGTGCGCGGCAACCCTCGCACCGGACGGCACGCTGGTCGCTTGTGACTGGCGGCCAGACTTCAGCGAACGCGCGCAGTCCACGTCGCGCGTCCATGCGACGCTGGCCGAGATCGGCCTGCCGCGCCTCGTCGTTCATGCCGAGCGCGACTTCCTGTTGCAGGTCTGGTCGCGCGACCGGCGCTCCGTGGCCGAGCGCGAAGGCATTCGCTGAGAGGATGCACATCCGGGTTCTGTCGCAGTAGCGACGCAGAGCGCAATGAAGCGAGGCTTTCGCCTGCCGCTCAAAAAGCCAGCGAATAGAACTTCGATCCTGCGGGAGGGACTTGGCCCTCGACGTCGTCAAGCTGGCCGTTCTTGATCACGTTCTGGGATTTCGTCTCGCTGATGCCCGAGTCGACGCACATGCTCATATGGCAGATGTCGGACTGCGCGATTCCGCGCAGCCATCGAATGATGCAGGGTTTCGGGGTGCACACGTTTCGCCTCGTCAACGACGCGGTTGAATCGGTGCTCCTCAAATTCCATTGGCAACCCGGGCTCGGTACCCACTCCATGGTCTGGGAGGAGGCCGTGAAATCTCTGGCGCGGATCCCGACTTCCACCGCCGGGATCTGTGGGAAGCCATCGAGGCCGGCGAATACCCGGAGTGCAAGCTCGGCCTGCAGATCTTCACCTAGGCGCAGGCCGAACAATTCAGCTTCGACATCCTCGACGCCACCAAGCTCATGCCCGAAGAGCTCATGCCGGTGCAAATCGTGGGTCGCATGTTGCTCAACCGGAATCCCGGCAACTTCTTCGCCGAGACGGAGCAGGTTGCCTTCTGCACGGCGCAGATGCGTAGATTCCAATGCGCTTGCCGGACGGCTCGCCCGATCCAGACTTGATCCTCGAGGACGCCGGTGATGCCGATGAGCACTCGCCGAATTCATCGCAGCGACGGGTTCGCCACGGCACTTCGCGCGCGAGAACGACCCGCCAAAGTCTTGATGAGGTGGTGGGTTTGCCGCAAGCAAGGTGCTCGCTTTTTTTATATCGCGGTACCAGCATGAACTCCGCCACCAGCGCGCCAAGCGTGGATGCTGAATGTTCGTCGTGCGCGCACAACAAGCTGCTCGGGCGCCTGAATTCGCAAGTCGCTGCGCCGCATTGCCCACCGCTGCCTCCTCGCGGGGCAGGCGAAATCCTACTGAAGGCTAACGCGGCATTTGTCACTTCTTTAGCGCCAAGTGCAGCACCGATCCGGTCAACCGCGCAGTCCATTGAAGGCTGCACTGCTGGCGCTGCGCCCTACGCCTACGCCTGTCCGTCAATATCCCTCACAGCGAATCGGCAAGACCGAAGCAACAGTCGCTCGGCGAGCCGGCGCTGGGCGGGCTCCAACAAAGGAGATTTTCATGGACGACTTCAACAAATCCCCCGACCAACTCGCGGACGATGCGAAGCAGGTCGGTCAAGACGCTGTCAACAAGGCCAAAGGCGTCGCCGCTGACGCGAAGCAAGTTGCGCAGGACGCGGTTGCGACCGGTCGGGCCTATGCGACGGATGCTGTCAACGCCGCGGGCAAAAAAATCGACAGCGTGAAGTCTCAACTCAGCCAGACGACCGACTACTTGACCAAGGCGATCAACGATGACCCCCTGAAGGCGGTCCTCATCACTGCCGTGGTGAGTTCCCTGATCTCGGCACTGCTGGTCTCCACGATGCGAAGCCGTTACTACTGACCTGCACCGTGATCCACCCCATTTTCATGGCGTTGTTGCGCCGCCCTGAATTGCTGTTCAGGCATCTGGCGAACTATGCGGAGTTGTTCAGGAGCGAGCTTTCCGCGATGGGATCTTCCCTGGCGACGCGGGCCGCCGGCGCCGTCGTCGCGATCCTCGCTCTGCTGCTGGCTCTGGGCCTCAGCGGCATTGCCGTCATGCTGGGTTTTCTCCAGGGTTCCTGGCACTGGGTGCTCGTTGCGGTGCCGGGCGCGGCATGGGTGCTCGGGCTCGTCGGTCTGCTGCTGGCCCTGAGATCAACGGTGAAGGAAAAGGTGGACGATGTGAAGGACGAACTGGAGGCGGATGTCAGGGCGTTGCGCCTCATCAAGGAGGCGAACGATGATTGATGCAGTCAAGCCCCGCGCCGCGAAAGCAAAGCTGGCTCTGTCACGTGCAGAACTGGTCGCTGCCATGGGCTATGAAGAAGTCAAGAGCGCAACGAATGGTGCTGTGAGCGTCGTCGAGTTGCCTCGATCCGGGACAGGCGCGGGCGCTTCGGCCGTTGCTGCAAGAGCAAGTCGAAGCGTGGTGGGTCGGTGGTGGCTCCGGCATCCGCTCAACAGCGCCTTGCAGCTGGGCCAGCCCCTGCTGGAGCGTTACGCTCAACGACATCCTGGCAAACTGGTCGCCTACGGTGCCGGCGCGGGTGCGCTGCTGTGGATCCTCAAGCCGTGGAAGTTGCTGTCCGCCGCCACGCTCGTGACGCTCATCCTCAGGAGTTCGGATATTTCCGGGATGATCTCTGACGTTGTCAGGAAGGCTACCGGGGCGGCGGAGGACAACCTGGCGGCGTCCGTGCCGGTCGGGCATCCTCTCCCGGCAACAACGCCCTCCTGAATTCGTCTGCGCCCGGCTTTCATGATGCAGCGAAGATAACCTGCCGACTGGGCACTGCACGCCACATGCCATGGAAATGAACCCGATGCGCCGGATGCTCGCAAGCTGGCGTCGCCTGGCGCGCGTGGCGATGGCGACGCGAGGTCTGCGGGTCATCTTTCTGGCCGGTCGCAACTACGTGCTGCACCAGAGCGCCAACCAGGCCGGCAGCCTGGCGTTCTCGTCATTGCTCGCAATGTTCCCCTTGTTGATTCTCCTGTCCGCGACGGCCGGCTATCTGGGGCACTCCCTGCGGCGTGGCCCAGTCAGCGTTCCACGCAGACGCTGAATTGAGCGATGCGCACTCCTTCCCGGGCGATCTCTGCATCGTCGCCGCAGCAGGGCTCGCCGATCGGGCGGCGCCAAGAAGGACCGCTGGGACGAGAAGGGCGAAAGGGTGTCCGTCCTCCGGCTCATCCCCACCGGTCGCTTGCGTTGCCGAAACGCCGCGGCCAGCACCGGCAGGATCTTCATCGCGCAACAATGGACCGTGGCGTGATCGACGCAGACACCGCGCTCGGCCATCATTCCTCAATATGTTCGGGGGTAGGCTGCATACCAGCGCACGCAGGTGCCCGAGACACGTCAGGCCCGAGAGCGAACAACTTGGTCAAGTGCGACGCGCAGCTCTTCGATTTGCGCAGGCTTCGCCATGTGCAGATCGAAGCCGGCGGCCAGTGCTCGGATGCGATCTGATTCCTGGCCATAGCCTGTGAGCGCGATCAGCAGCATCCCTCGGGTCTCCGGGCGAGCGCGTAGCGTCTGCGCCAACTCGTAGCCATTCATGCCCGGCAGGCCGATGTCAAGAATGGCCGCCTCGGGCACAAAGGTCTTTAGCAAGTCCAACGCCTGCGGACCGCTTCCCGCTGTCCTCACTTCGTGGCCGTCGAGCTGCAGCATAAGCGCGAGGACCTCCGCTGCGTCTGCGTTGTCATCCACGACCAGCAGCCGGCCTGGTGGGCGCACCGGCGCCGCAGCCGAATCCCGACCCGAGGCGGCGCCGTCGGTGAAGACTTCACCTGCCATTGCAGGCAGCCTGAGCGCAAAGACGCTTCCCAGCCCTGGCCCTTCACTTTCCGCGCGAATCTGCCCGCCATGCAACTCGACCAGGCTTCGCGCGATGGCCAGACCCAGCCCGAGGCCGCCGCTGTCACGCTGAAGGGCCTGCTCGCCCTGAACGAAACGATCGAAGATGCGGGGCAGCAGCGCCGCGGGTATTCCGATGCCCTCGTCGGCAACTGTCAAGGACACATCGGCTCCGGTGCGAGACCATTGGATGCGGATGGACTTGTCCTTGGCGGTGAACTTGGCGGCATTGTTCAGCAGGTTGCAAAGGACCTGCGTCAGCCGCGTTGAGTCCCCGCGCACAAGGATCGGACTGTCGGGCGCCACGACCAGTGGCAGACTGGAACGTGCCTCCAGCACGGGCATCGTGAGTTCCAGCGCCCTGGTGACGATGTCATGCACGTCGACCGATTCCGCATTGAGCTTGACCTTCCCGGAGGTGATGCGCGAGATGTCCAGGAGATCATCGACCATGCGTGCGAGGTGCTTCACCTGTCTACCGATGATCTGCCGCTCGCGCGGGAAGACGCTGTCATCCCTGCGCTTCATCAGTTCAAGCGCGGTGACCATCGGAGCCAGAGGATTGCGAAGCTCGTGTCCGAGCATCGCCAGGAACTCATCCTTCGTGCGGTTGGCCACTTCGGCGTGCTCCAAGGCAACTTTGCATTCACTGTAGAGGCGGCCGTTGTCCAGAGCGAGGGCCGCTCGCTGTGCCAACTCGCCGATTAGCGTCCCGTCTTCCGCCGTGAAGCGGCGTCCCGACTCGGCGTGCACCGCGGCCATCGCGCCGATGGTACGGCCCCGAGCGACCAATGGAACCACGCAGACAGCGCGCATCCCAACCGTGCGCGCGAAGGTGCGAAAAGTTGGATCGGAGATGTCCTGGTGTTCGGTCGAATCGAAGTTGCGCAAATAGGTCTGCCCCGACGCGATCACCGAAGCGAAGGAACCAGGTGTGCCGGCTGAGACCGTCCCTGTGCGCACAACCTGGGCAATGGCCTCCGTCCGGGCGGGATCAGCGTGCCTGGTCACCTTGCGTTGCAGGCGGCCCTCGCCATCGAGCAGGTCTATGCGACAGACATCAGCGATGTCCGGGACGATGACCGCTGCGATCGCCGCGAGGATCGAATCTTCCTCAAACGATCGCGACAGCAGCGCGCTGGCGCTGACAAGCCGTTGCAGGCGCTGTTGCGCCTCCTCCGCGAAGCCGCGAGCTGCCTGCTCGGCCACAAGCAGTCGTTCGCGTTCCGCTTCACCTGCAGAGCGTAGTTCCGCCGCCTCGACCAACGCGTCCGACGCCGCCTCTATCTCGACGAATCCGGCCCTGATCGGCGAGAAGGGGCCGCCTTTGCCGAACGTCGTGGCGTTGTCGCGAAGCTGGGCGACTGGCTGCACGATGCTGCGGGAGACCCGCCAGGCAGCCATGCCTCCGAGACACAACGACAGCAACAGGCCGCCGCCGAACGCAATCGCCGAGCGCCACATTGCGGTCTCAGCCACCGCCGTGGGAGCTCCAAGGGCCACGGTCCAGTCGGCCAGGGGGATCCGGACCAAGGCGGTATGCACCTTGTCGCCCTCCAGGGTGAAAGTGGTGCCGACGACTTCGCTTCGACCGGCCGCCTGCGACAGCAAGGCTTTCAGCGAGGCACTCGGAGCCGAGCCCAGGTTCTTTTCCTGATCTCGCGACCGTGCGATGCGGCGGTTGTTGGAGTCGAAAACCGAGGCGACCCACCCTTCAGGCACACGCTGTCGGTCCAACACTCGACTGATTGCGCCTGGGTCGACAATGGCGGTGAGAACGTACACGAGCTTGTCTTGGCGGAACACCGGGACGCGAACCGTAAAGCCCCAGTTGCCTCCAGGACCCTGCACGAAAGGGCCGACAGCAGGCGCACGGTTTCTCACTACATCAGCGACCGTGGTTGGCTCCATGACGCTCCACTTCGCTCCTCCGAACGGACTTTCGGTTCCGAAGACGACCTCGCCTGACGTCTTGGCGAGCACAATCCCACGCCAATCAGGTCGAGACCCGCGAAACGCCTTGGCCAGCACATAGGCGCTCGCGTTCTCACCCACGTCCGTTCCGCCAAACTGCTCTACCAACGCAAGAGCCTGCAGGGCCGAGACGGATTGCTTCAGCTCGGAATCGACCGAAGCGACCAACGCGCGTGCCAGCCTCAAGGTCGACTGCTCGGTTTGCTCTCGCTGCTGGCCCAAGAGCGTCAGCAGTGCAATGCCGAGGACCAAAGCCAAGGGAAGGACGGCGAGGGACGTTAGTAGGAGCAGTCGATGTTGCAGAGTGACCGGGCGCATCGGAGGCCTTGGAAATTCCTGATCAAATCAGCCGCCGGGTGTTCGTCGGGGCGACAACATCGCCCGATCCCTTCGTGAGTCTCATGCACGCATCTCCCGGAAAAGTGCCTGGCTAGCATGGCGACTTCGGCGCGGCGTCAAGTACGTCGGAATCTATCAGCAGGGTAGGAGATGGAGACACCTTGCAGATGGAGACGCGATGTCGGCCTACGCTCACGTGCCTGCGCGATGAGTGAAGCCTATGCTGCTCACGCGTCCCGCATCACCTATGCGCCAACGTGTAGAGGCCCACGTCCACGTGCCCCGCCCGAAAACCCGCTTCGCAATAGCACAGGTAGTACTCCCACAGCCGGCGGAATGCGTCGTCGAAGCCCAGCGCTTCGATCGCCGGCCAGGCCCGCAGAAAGCGGTGCCGCCATTCGACCAGCGTGATCGCATAGCTCTCGCCGAAGGTCTGCGTCGTCTTCATTGTCAATCCAGCCCGTTCGGCCTGCGCATTCATCGCCGAAGGCGATGGCAGCATGCCGCCCGGGAAGATGAAGCGCTGGATGAAGTCGGTGTGGCTGCGGTAGTGCTCGAAATGCGCATCGGCGATCGTGATCACCTGCAGCACGGCCAGTCCGTCGGGCTTCAGCCGCTGGCGCAGCGTGTCGAAGTAGGTGGGCCAGTAGCGTTCGCCCACCGCTTCGAGCATCTCGATCGACACGATGCGGTCGTACCGGCCTTCGACGTCGCGGTAGTCCTGCAGGCGCAGGTCGATCTGTGCTTCCAACTGCTTGCCGGCCACGCGGCGGCGGGCATGCGCGAGCTGCTCGGCCGACAAGGTCAGGCCCGTGACCTGCGCGCCTTGGGTTGCGGCCAGGGCGAGTGCCAGGGCGCCCCAACCGCAGCCGATCTCCAGCACTGACATGTCCGGTTTCAGCTCGACCAGCTCCACGATGCGTTGCAGCTTGAGCGCCTGCGCCTCCTCGAGCGACTCGCTCCCGGTGGCGTGGAGGGCGCTCGAATAAACCAGTTCGGGATCCAGCCACTGGGCGTAGAAGTCATTGCCCAAGTCGTAGTGAAAGGCGATGTTCTCGCGGCTTCCGCGCCGGGTGTTGCTGCGCGCCAGGTGCACGAGACGGCCGAACCAGCGTGCCGGCCACGAGGCGTCGAGCGCGTGACCCCACGCGGAATCGTTGCGGATGCCGAATTCGAGCAGGGCTGGCAGGTCGGGGCTCGACCAGTCGCCGTCGCGGTAGGAGGCGGCCAGACCGGTGTCGCCCTGCAGCAGCAGCCGCGCCAGCGGTCGCCAGCGATGCAGGACGATCGAGGCCTGCGGGCCGGCAGACGCGCCGCGTCCTTCGGCGCGCTCGCCATTCGGCAGCTCGACCGCAAGCGCACCGCACCGGACACCTCGCAGCATGCGCCGCAGCACCAGGCGAAACGGCACGCCTGCCCAGGACGCCCAGAGGACGGCCAGGCTCCGGCCGGCACGCCGCGCTTGCGCCAGCGGCTCCGGGGATGCGTCCGAGGTGGGGGAAGTGTTCATGGGTTCCTGCGCTTGATGATCGTCATCGCCTCGGACGGCGCAGGCGGCCGCGGATGCAGCCGCACACCCTTGATCCACAGGCGCAAGGCCTCCCAGTGAATCGCGGACACCACCTTCAGCGTGAGCAGCGGATGCGTGAGGAAGGCGATCGCCAGGGCCTTGTCGTCCAGCGCGCGGCGCCCGGCGTCCAGGCACGCGGTGAGCACCGGGCCTTCGGCATCGCTCGCGGTGATCGAGATGCGCAGTTCGCCCCGATCCGGGTGCGGCGCATCGATGCCGAAGCGGTAGCGCAGGTCCAGCGCGAGAAAGGGCGACACGTGGAAGCGCTTGGCGCAGGACTGGACGATGGTCTCGCGCTCGCCCAACGCGGGATCCACCTCGATCAGGTAGCTGTGCCGCTCTCCGAAGGTGTTGTTCACTTCATAGAGCAGCGCCTGCAGCGGGCCCTCAAGCCGGTGGCAGAAGTACACGCTCAGCGGATTGAAGACATGGCCGAGGATGCGCGGCATGCTCAGCAGGCGGATGGCGCCGCCTGTCTGGAGGCCCGCTTCGTGAAGCTGGGCGTCCACATGGGCGCGCAGGCCCCGCTCGGCGCCGGCGCCATGGTCGCGCTCATGGAGGCTGAAGAGGTTGAAGCGATTGAACGAGAACAGGCGCAGTCGCCGTGCCAGATCGGGCAGTTCGTCAAGGTCGACCAGAAGCGAGAACACCCGGTAGCGCAGCCGGTGGCGGGCCGGCCGCAGCCGCTGGTGCATCACGCTGCCGCTGTAGAGGGCCGAGTGGATGCTCATGAAGCCATCGCCACCGGCGCATGCAGGCGGATGCGGCCCGATTCGTTCGCCACGCGCCAGGGCCGCCGCACGCCACCGAGCGCCTCGGCCACCGCCAGTCCGGCTTGCAGGCCGTCTTCATGGAAGCCCGCGCCGAAGTAGGCGCCGCAGAACCAGAGGCGCCGCTGGCCCTGCAGCGACCACAGCTCCTGCTGGGCCCGGATCGCCGCGGCATCGAAGACCGGATGCTCGTAAACCTCGGTGCGGATGAGTTGATCGCCACGAGGCTCACGCGTCGGGTTGAGCGTCAGGAAGAGCGGCGCTGGGTCCGGCAGGCGCTGCAGCCGGTTCATCCAGTAGCTCACGCACAGGGCATGCGGGTTGCGGCGGTCCGCCATGTAGTTCCAGCTCGACCAGACCGCGCGGCGTTGCGGCATCAGCGTCGGGTCGCGGTGCAGTACGGCGTGGTTGCGGCTGTACGCGAAGGCGCCCAGCAGCCGTGTTTCATCGGCGCTGGGGTCCGGCAGCAGGCGCAGGGCCTGGTCGGCATGCGTGGCGATCACCACCTGGTCGAAGCGCTCGGGCGCCTCGCGCCGGCCGGTGCGCACGAGCACGCCATCTGCGAGCGCGCAGACCTCGACGGCAGCGCTGTCGAGCCGCAAAGGTTGGGCAAGACCGCGGGTCAGGCGCTCGACGTACTGGCGGCTGCCGCCCTTGACCGTGCGCCACGCCGGGCGGCCGGAGAGTTGCAGCAGCTGGTGGTTCTCGCAAAAGCGCACGAAAGCCTCGGTCGGATAGGCGCCGATCCGTGCGGCGGGCGTCGACCAGATGGCCGCCGCCATTGGATACAGATGGTCTTCCCGGAATGCACGGCCGTAGCCACACCGGTCGAGGTAGTCGTCCAGCGGCATCAGCCCCATGCGGCCGGCGTCGACGGGCGCCTGGCGATAGAAGCGGACCAGGTCGCGCAACATCGACCAGAAGCGCGGACGCAGCAGGTTGCGCGGCTGCGCGAAGAGGCCCCGCAGGTCGGTGCCGCTGTACTCCAGCGCACCCTGGTCCAGGCTGACCGCGAAGCTCATGTCGGAAGCCTCGGTCTCGACGCCGAGGTGGTCGAACAGCGCCGTGAGGTTCGGGTACGCGGCCTCGTTGTAGACGATGAACCCGGTATCGACGGCAAAGGCGCCGCTGGCGGCTGGCACGTCCACCGTGTGGCTGTGACCGCCGGGCCGGCCGTCGGCTTCGAAGACGGTGACGCGATGGCGCTGCGACAGCAGCCAGGCCGCCGACAGCCCGGAGATGCCGCTGCCGATCACCGCCACGTCGAGCACGTCGAGGTCATCATGGGATCGTGGCGGGAACTGATGGTTCTGCGAGGCGGTGGGGGTGATGGCCATGGTGCTCCTTGTACGCAACCAATGCGCGTTTGGATTTGTTTCTCGTTCGCTGTGATCTAATTTCCGCGGCGGTACGTAAGACCCGCATGACCACCGTGCGACAGCCCACCACATCGGCCTCGAAGCCCGCAGCGCCTCGAACCCCGTGGCTGTCGATCGTGACAACGCAGCAGCGGCGGGGAGCCATGCCGACCAGCGAGGAATTGAACGCTTGGGTACAAGCCGTGGCGCAGTCCGCCGATCGGCAGGCTTTTGCCGCCCTCTTCAAGCATTTCGCGCCGCGGGTGAAGGCTTACCTGATGGCATCTGGAACGCCCGAGGCCATAGCCGAGGACCTGACCCAGGAAGCCATGGTGATGGTCTGGCGCAAGGTCGCCATGTTCAATCCGGCGCGCGCCGGCCTCTCGACCTGGATTTTCGCCATTGCCCGCAACCTGCGCATGGACCATTTCAGGCGCCAGGGCAACCGCACCGTCGATGGCGCCGATGACGACATCGACGAAATCGTCGACCCCATGCCGGCGCTCGACGAACAGGTACTCGCGACCCAGCGCGAGACCCTCGTGCGCGTCGCGATGGCGCAGCTGTCGGCGGAGCAGGCGCAGATCCTGCGCCTTTCCTTCTTCGAGGAGCGGCCCCACGCGGGCATCGCGCGCGAGCTGGGCATTCCACTCGGCACGGTCAAGTCGCGCGTGCGCCTTGCCGTGCACCACCTGCGTCGAATGCTCGACGGGTTCGAACCATGACGATGATCCAACACCATCCCGCCGACGATCTCCTGCTCGCCATGGCGGCGGGCAGTCTGCCGGGCGGGCCCTCGCTGGTCGTGGCCACTCACGTCGAGGCGTGTGCGCAATGCCGCAGCCGCCTGCAACTGCTCGAAGCCGCTGGTGCGGTGGTGCTCGAAGACCTGGCGCCCGAGACGTTGTCACCGCAGGCGCTGACCCGGACGCTGGCGGCCATCGATGCGTTGCCGCCCGAAGCGACGCCGGCGCGCCCGGTGGCGCACCTGCCGGCGCCGCCTGAAGGCATGGTCTGGCCGCGCGCGCTGCAGGCCTGCACCGCGACGCGCTGGCGCTGGCTGGGTCCCGGCATGCGCTGGAGCCGGGTCGCGCTGCCTGCCGATCCGCAGGCCAAGCTGTTCCTGCTTCGCATCGGCGCCGGCATGAAGCTGGCACGGCACACGCACAGCGACACAGAACTCACCCAGGTGCTGCACGGTTCCTTTCACGACGGACGCGCCTTGTTCGAGGCCGGTGATTTCGACCAGACCGACGGCAGCATCCACCATCAACCGGTGGTTCAGGCGAGCGGCGAATGCATCTGCCTCGCCTCCATCGAAGGCCGGATGCTGTTCGACGGTGCGGTGGCGCGCACCCTGGGCGCGCTGATCGACATGTGAAGGCGGCGCTCTCAGCGCGCCGGTCCACCGAACGCCAGGGCCATGCGGCATGCCACTGCGGCCGAGACCGCGGTGACGAAAGTGCCCCAGCACAGATCGGCCAGTGTCACGCGCCACGGCCAGTCCTTGAGCGTGGCCTGGTTGGTCAGGTCGTAGGTCGCATAGGCCAGCAGCCCGAGCAGGGCGCCCATGCCGAGCGCGGATTGCCAGCGCCGCTCGGCCAGTGCAGGCGCGATCACGAAGACGACGACGCCCGCGACGTAGATCGCATAGAAGGCCAGGGCTGGCCCCAGGGCGAAGCGCTCGCGCATCAGGTGCCCGATCGCCGGGCGGTAGAGCCGCTCGGCCATGCTGCCGAGCCAGATGGCGTCCAGCGCCAGGAAGACCACGGACATGGCGGCATAGGCGACGGCGAACTGGCGAAAGGACATGGGGACTCCTGGGCGAATGGGGATCATGGGAGACGGTAGCTGAGCTTGCGCCCGCTCTCGAGCGTGGAGTCCAGGCCGATCCATTCGTCCGCGGTCGAATACCAGATGTCGATCGCGGCGGCGGGGCCGGTGATGCGCCAACGGACGGCCTGGGTTGCCGTGCCGCGCACGTCGATCACGGACTCCTCGATACGGGAGACCCGCACGTTCTCATGGAGCCCGGTCTGCGCGTTGAGGAGCCGCGTCTGCGACCGGATCGCGGGGTTCCAGTAGGCGAAGCTCATCACGCAGCCAGCCAACGGGCCGTCGCCTTCCGCGTCCAGTCGCACGCGGCTGCGCTTGCCGCCGTCGTCGGTGTCGGCTGCGAGGCGGACCAGGCAGTTGCCGCGCCACCGTTCCGTGGCGCTGTGGCGGTAACGGTAGGCCGTGATGCCGAGCAGCTTGACGGCAAAGCTCGCCTCGCTCGAAAGGCGCCGCTCGTCGCCCGCGCCGCTGAGCACGAAGCGGTGTTCGCCGATCGGCGAGCCATCCAGGAAGGCGCGAAAATTCCACTCATCGACGCCGGCCGTGGCCGGTTGCAGTACTGCGATACCCAGGCACAGGACGCCGGTCCACCGGCGCAGCGTCCGTCTCACGGGGCGCTCCTGCGCGGCGGGCCGGGGACGAAGGCGTTGGTGCGTGCGATGTAGTCGCGGTACGCGGGGCGGCGCTCGTGGATGTCCTTTTCGAGCAGTCCGACGCCCGAGACCTTGAGCAGCAGCAGCGACATCAGCACCGGTGACACCGCGCTCCACAGGCCGGCCCAACCCGCCCCCGCCAGGGCCATCAACCACAGGCCCCACCAGACGCAGGCCTCGCCGAAATAGTTGGGGTGCCGGGTAAAGCGCCAGAGTCCCCGGTCCATCACCCGGCCAGCGTTGGCGGGTTCGCGCTTGAAGCGCGACAACTGTGCGTCGCCGATCGCCTCGAAGACGATGCCGAAGCTCACCACCGCCATGCCGGCGCCGTCGAGCCAGTTCCACGCACGCCCGCCCGCCGCGCCGGCCAGCAGCGGGGCGGAGACGATCCATGCGAGCAGCGCCTGCAAGCCGAAGACCAGGTAGAGGCTCTTCAGGCCGAAGTTCGGCCCGTTGCGCGCGCGCATCTCGCGATAGCGCCGGTCTTCGCCGTGGCCACGGTTGCGCAGCGTGATGAAGATGCCCAGCCGCAGCGCCCATACCAGAACCAACGCGGCCATGCACAGGCCGCGCGAATATGCGGTGGGCCATCTCAGCACGTACAGCAGGCCGGCTCCGCCGATCAGTGCGGGCCACACCCGGTCTGCGAGGCTGGCATCCTGCCGTGCCAGGCTGGCAAGCCAGGTGAGCAGGCCGAGCGCTGCGCACCACGCAAGGCCTTCGAGCGCCAAGTGCGTCAGCATCAGCGAATCAGCCGGCATGACGTCCGCCTGAACCGCCGTCGAAGCCGCCGTAGCCGCCGTAGCCGCCGAAGCCGCCGAAGCCATCGAAGCCATCGAAGCGGATCGAAAGCCAGACCACCGCCGGCAGTGCAAAGGCCCAGCTCAGGGCCAGTGCGGCCAGCGCCGGCGCGCGATCGACAAACTGCGCGCCACCGAGCGCGACGCCCGACGCGAAGGACGCCGGCCCGGCCGCAGCACCCAGCGCCGCGGCCAGCCACCAGCGGCCCCGGAGCCAGCGCAGCGTCACGTTGAGGGCGATGGCGAGCAGCCCCCACAGTGCCACCATCCAGTAGGGTGCGAGATGCGGGTCCGGTTGGCCGGACGGATAGCGCACCAGGCCACGCGTGGCGTGGACAGATTCGATTGCAAATCCCAGCAGGCAGACGATGCCCACCAGCATCGCCTCCCTGGCCGGCTGCCTGGCGGCGACCAGGTGCCAGGCGATCGCTCCGAGCACACAGGCGGTGCCCCACAGGGGCATGCCATGCGCCGCGCCGAGCACCGCGGCAAACCACGCGGTCTGGAACACCACGAAGTTCGCCAGCCGAAGCGTGAGCGGCCGCATCGTCATGCCCGCTTCTCGAACAGGTAGTGGCTGACCCACCACTGCTGGCCGTCCTCGTAGCCGAACAGCTCCGCGACCGACAGGAAGAACACGCGCCAGCGCGCCCACCAGCGTTCGGCTTCCTGCCCGTAGACGGCGCAGAACAGCGGCCACAGCGTGGCGCGGTGCGCATCCATGTTGCGCAGCCAGGCCTCGGCCGTGCGCTGGTAATGCGTGCCGTCCCAGCGCCAGCGGCGCTGCAGCTTCAGGTGGTCCTGGCAGTGCAGCGCGAGGTCGTCGCTGGGCATCATTCCGCCCGAGAAGAAATGCCGGCTCATCCAGTCGCTGGCGTCGCGCTCGACAAAGGCGTACGGCACGGCGCGGTGCGCGAACACATGCATGAAGAACCTGCCGCCAGGGCGCAGCCAGCGCGCCACGCAGGCGAAGGCGCGCTGCCAGTTGCGCAGGTGCTCGAACATCTCGATCGAGACCACGCGATCGAAGCGCTGCGGCGTGTCGAAGCCGTTGATGTCGCAGGTGACCACGCGGACGTTGCGCAGGTCGCGGCGCACCAGTTCGGCCTCGATGTGTTCGCGCTGCGAGACCGAGTTCGACAGCGCCGTGATCGTGCTGCCTGGATAGCGTTCGGCCATCCACAGGGTCAGCGAGCCCCAGCCGCAGCCGAGCTCGAGCACCGCCTGGCCATCACCGAGACCGGCGCGCTCGCAGCTGAGTTCGAGGGCCGCCGCCTCGGCCTGCGCCAGCGTCGACACGTGTTCTGGCCAGTAGCAGCTGCTGTACTTGCGATGCGGGCCCAGTACGCCGCCGAAGAACGGAGCCGGCACTTCGTAGTGTTGCTCGTTTGCCTTTGCCGGCAGGGGCGCCAGTTCGGCGCAGCGCATCCGGTCGACGAAATCCTGGGTGGCGTCGGCGTTGCCGGCCGGGTCGCCACGCTGCAGCTCGACCAGCCGCTCGCGCAGAAGCCGGCGAATACCCTGCCTGACGACGAGATCGGGCACCAGGCCTCGTTCGACCCACTGGATCGCGAGCGCAGCGTTTGCTGGCATGAAGCATCCTTTCTGCCGGCACGGGAGTGCGCCGTCGTTGCTATACGTGATGGCGCCGCGCTTGGATCAGCAGCGCGGATGCAGAGCCGCAGCGTGTAGAGGCCCTGACGAGCCCCCTGGCGCTGCTGAGCCCGCCAATCGCTTCCCGTGATTTCTCCTGGTGTCGAGCTTGTTGTCGTAGGCGTAGATCACTGAACCGCGGGCCTCTGGACAGCAGACGCCTGCGATGGTCATAGAGCTGTCTGTCCTTTCGGGGAACGGCCGTCTGAATCTTGATGGAGTTCGTCGGGTTCTGTAACGGCGCGGAGCGCAATGAAGCCAGGCTTTCGCCTGCCGCTCAAAAAGCCAGCGAATAGAACTTCGATCCTGCGGGCGTGACCTGGCGTTCCGCGCACTCGAGTTGGCCCTTCTTGATCCTGTGCGTCAACGCGATGCCGGCAATGAGAATGCGCGCGCAGCGAAAGGACTTGAATCCGAGCATCGGTCGCACAATGCGCTTGATCGCGCGGTGGTCCTGCTCCACGATGTTGTTCAAGTATTTGCTCTGACGCAATTCGATGTCCGCGCCAGAGTCAGCACGTCGTAGCCGCACTTGTCGGCGGTGAGGCGGGCCTCGCCACCGTCGCGGATTCGAGGAGCACGTCGTAGACGGTGAGTTCGAGCCGACGCGGCGTCCCTGCCTTGGCTTCAAGGCGGCCAGACGCATGCGATCGAAGGGAGCTGGCTACTGGCGATGGAATTGCCTGACGAAGCGACGGCAGCGTCGGTGCCCGACTCAGGCGCGCTGCTGTACAGCGCCCTTCAATAGTTACGTCCCGGGCTACGAGAAGGCCGCCAATTCGCTGGCAACTATCTCGAGAAATGTCTGCCCGAGTTGGGAGGGCGGCCGGTTGACGTTGGTCACGCTGTAGATCGCGAACTGCGGCGCGTCCGGGATCTTGATCAGCGCAAGATTCTCCGAACGATGTGCCCGAGCAGACAAGTCGTCGACGAATGCAACGCCCGCTCCGGCGGCGGCCATGGCGCAGGCGGCATAGCCCGAGCGCACCTCCACTGCCACCTGCCGTGCGATGCCGAACTTCTCAAGCCAGGCATCGATGATCCGGCTCTGTGGTGCCTCAGGGCTGTAGATGATCAGGCGCTGCCTTAACGCCGTGGCCAGGTCGAACTTCCTCGCCACCAACGCGTGGCCCTTGGGCACGACGCACTGCAGCGTCCACCGCCCGATCTCCCGCACATCGAGAACCGGGTGGTCCAGTGGGGCGCTTGAAATCGCAACATCGGCCTCTTCGGCGACCAAGGTCTGCACGATCTCGCGGGTCGGCAAGGACTCGAAAAACACTTTCGAATGGACAAAGCGCTCCAGCAGCTTCGCTGTAGCACCGGGCACGAGCTGTAGTGCGGTATTGGCGCTCGACAACACCCGCAGCGTTGCATGGTCGCCAAAGCGCAGGTGAGTCGCCACGTTCTGCACGTGCTGAACACCGCGGTACACCTTGTCGACTTCCGTTTGCAAGGTGTGTGCCTCGGGCGTCGCGATAAGGCGTGCCGCTATTGGTATTGGACCCGGGTGGCGGGTGTTTCTAGCATCCATGCCATTCCTACCACCCTTGAAAGAGACAAGCCATGACCCCCTCCATCCGCCCCTTGTTGAAGGGCCTCCTCGTTGCCGGCGCCACATTGGCCCTGTGCACTGCCCACGCGCAGACCTATCCCGCCAAGCCCGTGTCCCTGGTCGTCGGCTTTGCGCCCGGCGGCTCGGCAGACAGCCTCGCGCGCCTGTTGGCACAGAAGCTCGGTAGCTCGCTCGGCCAGCCGGTCATCGTCGACAACAAACCCGGGGCGGGTGCCACCATCGCAACGGCCGCAGTCGCCGCTTCGAAGCCGGACGGCTACACGCTGCTGATGGTGACCAGCGGGCATGCGGGCAGCGCGGCGCTGTACCCCAAGCTGAGCTACGACACGCTGAAGAGCTTCGAACCCGTCGCCAAGGTCGGCGCGTCGCCCGTCGTGATCGTGGCGCCGGCCTCGGCGCCCTACAAGCAGTTGAAGGACGTGATCGATGCGGCCCGCAAGAGCCCCGGCAAGCTCAACTACGCGGCCGGCGGCGGCGGCGCAACCACCACGAGCCTGGCAGCCGAGTTCCTGAAGAACGAAGCCAAGATCGACATGGTCATGGTGCCGTACAAGGGTTCCGGCCCTGCACTGACGGCCCTCCTGTCTGGCGAGGTCGACCTGGGGTTCGACATTCCGTCGAGCGCATTGCCCCACATCAAGGCGGGCAAGCTGCGTCCGTTGGCGGTGACCACGAAAGCACGCTCGAGCGTACTGCCGGATGTGCCGACGGTCGCTGAGCAAGGTATGTCTGGATTCGAAGTGACCGGCTGGTTCGGCGTCCTGGCGCCGGCGGGCACACCGGCTGAAGTGGTCGCGCGCCTGAACAAGGAAATCAACGCGGTGCTGAGCGATCCGGAAACGAAGGCCAAGCTCCAGGGCATCGGCGTCGAGGCGACTCCGGGCAGCCCTGCCGACTTCGGCAAGCTGATCGCCAGCGAAACCCAGCGCTATGGCGACGCGATCCGCAAGCTCGGCATCAAGGCGGAGTGAGCCGCAACATGAACGCCACTGAACGAACTGCCGACGTCGTGATCATCGGCGGGGGGCTGGGCGGCGTGTCCGCCACGCTGGCAGCCGCGAGGCTGGGTGCAAGAGTCATCCTGGTGGAGGAACTCGATTGGCTCGGCGGCCAGTTGACTTCGCAAGGCGTCCCACCGGACGAATATCCCTGGATCGAATATCTGACGGCATCGCAAAGCTACGCCACGTTTCGCGAAACAATCCGCGACTACTACCGGCGACACCTGCCGCTGACGGACGCAGCGCGCGCGCGTGTGCGGCTCAACCCCGGGCAAGGCAACGTCGGTTCGCTGTGCCACGAACCGTGGGTCGCGGTGAAAGCGATCGACGAGTTGCTGGCGCCGCACGTTGCGGCCGGCCGCGTAACCGTGCTGGCCAAACATCGCATGCTGAAAGCCCAGACCGACGGAGACCGCATCCGCGCAGTGCATGTGCGAGACCTGGATGCCGGCACGGAGCTTGTGCTGATCGCCCCCATCTTTGTCGATGCCACGGAGATTGGTGACCTGCTGGAGCTGGCCGAGGTCGAGCATGTGTTCGGCGCGGAAGCGCAGTCGCAGACGAACGAATTGCACGCGCTGCCCGAAGCGGATCCTTTCGACCAGCAGGCCATCACCTGGTGCCTGGCCGCGGATTACCTGCCCGGTGAGGACCACACGATCGACAAGCCGCGTGACTACGATCGACTCAAGACACTGCAACTCGACTGCTGGCCAGGCCCGCAGTTGAGCTGGACACTGAGTGATTTCGTCACCCACCAGCCGCGCGAGCGTCCGCTGTTCGTCGGACCGACCGATACCGATTCGCTCTACGACCTGTGGCACGCGCGGCGCATTGCCTACCGGCAGAATTTCGAGCCAGGCAGCTACTCCAGCGACATCACGCTGGCCAACTGGCCGCAGATGGATTATTGGGAAAATCCGGTCGTGGGCGTGTCGCTCGACGCGCAGGCGCTCGCCCTGGACGAAGCGCGCCAATTCAGCCTGGCCTTCTTCTACTGGATGCAGACCGATGCGCCGCGCCACGATGGCGGTTACGGCTATCGCGGCCTGAGGCTGCGAGGCGACGTGCTGGGCACGACCGACGGATTGGCCAAGCAGGCCTACTACCGCGAAGGGCGCCGGATCCACGCCGAGTTCACAGTGCTGGAGCAGCATATCGGTGTGGCCGCGCGACCGGGCGGGTCTGGCGCCGAGCGCTTTACCGACAGCGTGGGCATTGGCGCCTATCGCATCGACCTGCACCCAAGCACACGGGGTCGCAACACGGTGGACATCGACTCCTTCCCTTTCCAGATTCCACTGGGCGCACTACTGCCGGTACGCGTCGAGAACTTGCTGCCAGCTTGCAAGAACCTGGGCACCACACGCATCACCAACGGCGCGTACCGCGAGCACGCAACGGAATGGAGCATCGGCGAAGCCGCCGGCACCCTGGCGGCGTTCGCCCTCGCGCGCAAGCAACCGCTGCGAGCAGTACGCGCCGACAAGGACTTGCTCGGGGACTTCCAGCGCACGCTGGAACTGCAAGGCGTTCTGCTGGCGTGGCCAAGCTTCGGTGCGTTGACGCCAGTTCAGCGCGTCGGCTACCAGCACGCCAGGCGCTAAAGTCTTGTTGATTCGCGCTGCGCGAGCGTGAAGAAGACCGCGCACGAGAATCGAGTGACCTTAGGCAAGCAATTGCGGAAGTTCCAGCACGCGATTCGAAATTCAGCTCAAGGGCCCGACCGAGTCGTCCATAGTCCGTACGCGAACGTCTGCCACCAGTCCTTGACCCGCTGTTCGCGAGACAGACAAACAAGCGGGATGACTGGATGACCTTTGGTCAAGCTAGATGGGTCGAGCGACGCGTTTTAGCGGTCGCTTCCATTTCAATGCAGTTGCGTTGCGCCCCTCTTGAGCTTTGACGTACCCCGCGGAGCTGGAATGGGCGCTGGCTCGCCGGCGATACGGCTTCGGTCGACCCAATCCCGGCCGAACACCTCAAATCCTCGCAAGGTCGAAAGGATTGCGCGCCGCGCGGCCAGCAGCCCGCAACTCAGTGAGCAGGCCGTCAGGCACCGGGATCCCTTCCCGACGTCGCAACGCCTCGCACGCGCCCTGTCGCTGGCCCGGATAGCGGGCGTCCTGTCCCGACGCCTGCAAATAGGTCCGCAGCCATGCATTGACACTTTCCTTGAAGGCATGCTCGCCGATCGCGAGTGCAGGATTGATCACGATGAGGAATGCGCTCACGTTGGATGCGGAGCCCTTGCTCGACCCCACTGGCAAGTCCTCCTGCGGCATCACGCCATTCAGGCTTCCTGCGAGGCACTCCACCAGCATGGCGAGGCCCATGCCCTTGTGGCCCGCTACAGGTTGCATCGCACCCCGCAGGGCCATGGCCGGGTCGCTGGTCGGCGCGCCGTCAGGACCGAGCGCCCAGTCACCCGGTATCGTGTCGCGGCCCTCGCGCACGGCTTGGACAACATAGCCGCGCGCCACGACACTGTGCGCCATGTCGAAGACCAAGGGTGCGCGGCCCTCCACGGGACATGCAAACGCGATGGGGTTGTTGCCGATCGCAGGCCCGATCGACCCGGGCATCGCCATGATGGGCGGTGTGCGTTGGCAAAGGATTGCCAGGAAGCCTTGTTCCGCAGCCGGAAGCACGAGTGTCCCCAGGGCACCGAGGTGCCCCGTCGATCGAACGCGGCACGCAACCAGTGCGCAGGAACGGGCCGCGAGCAACATTTGCTCAAGCGCGAAAGGGATCACCACCTGGCCGAGGCCTCCGTCCCCGTCGCAATGCATGATCCCGTCGCGCATTTCCGATTGAAGATGGGGCCGCGCATTGACTTCACCGGCCGCCACCTTCTCCAGGTAGAGCGGTAATCGGGAAAGGCCATGGGTATCGATGCCGCGGAGGCTGGTTCGAACGAGCACGCCGGCCGCAGTCAGCGCGGCGTCCTCGGCAATGCCTGCATTGGCGAAGACGGCAGCGGTCCATTCCAGGAGTTCCGCGTGGCTGAACCTGGTGGGCTGGGCGGGTACGGTCTTGTTCACGGAGGCTGCGCGCCCGAAATCGTTGTGCTATCTCGGCCCTATGCGTCTTTTACGGGCGCGCCGGCAGGACCGTACCGCGGCATTCGCCGAAGCCGATGCGGCGGAAGCCCTCGCGCTGGCAGTAGCCGCGCAGGATCACCGTGTCGCCGTCTTCGAGGAAGGTCCTCGTTTCTCCGTTGGCCAACCGGATCGGCTGCTTGCCGCCGGCGCTGAGTTCCAGCAGCGATCCGCCTTGTCCTGCTTCGGGACCAGACAACGTGCCTGAGCCGAACAAATCGCCCGCCCGAAGGTTGCAACCATTGACCGTGTGGTGCGCCACCATCTGCGCCACGGTCCAGTAGGCATCAGCGTAGTTGGAACGCATCAGGCGTTCGCCGGGCGAGCCGGCCTTCTGCATCGCCGGTGTCTGGAGCCAGACTTCCAGTTCGATGTCGACGGCCCCCATCTCGCGATTCGCTGGCGAGTCCAGGTAGGGAAGGGGCTGCGGGTCGCCCGCCGGACGGGTGAATGCCTTGCGGTAGGGCGCGAGCGCCTCCAGCGTCACCATCCAGGGCGACAGCGTGCTCGCGAAATTCTTCGACAGGAACGGGCCGAGCGGTTGGTACTCCCATCCCTGGATGTCGCGCGCACTCCAGTCGTTGAACAGCGCGATGCCGAACACGTGATCCTCGGCCGCGGCCATCGGGATGCGCTCGCCGAGGATGTTCGGACGCGAAATGAAGACGCCGATCTCCAGCTCGTAGTCCAACCGGCCGCAAGGACCGAAGGCGGGCACGTCTGAATCCGGCGCCTTCGTCTGGCCGACCGGTCGCGCGAAGCTGCTGCCGCTCACGCAGATCGACGATGCGCGACCGTGGTAGCCGATCGGCACCCACTTGTAGTTGGGCAACAAAGGGTTGTCGGGGCGGAACTGCTTGCCGACGGTGGTTGCGTGATGAATGCTCGTATAGAAATCGGTGTAGTCGCCAATCTCGCACGGCAGGCCCAATTGCACGTCCGATTGCGCAACCATCGCCGACCGGAACCTTTGCTCCTGCGAGCTGCCGCGTCGCAGTCCTTCCGAGATCGCCTGCCGGATCGCCTGGCGTGCATCGCGCGGCAGGCGCATCAGCTGGTTCATCTGCGAGTTCTGGACGATACCGGCGCGGCGAAGGTCCAGCACCTGGTCCCCGACGGCAACGGCGATGCTCCAGCCGTCGTCCTCCTCGCCGCGATAGCGGCCGAAGGGCAGGTTCTGGATCGGGAAGTCCGTGGCCGGATCGTTGGCAGATGCCAGCCAGCTGATCAAGTCGGCGTCGTGGGTGCCATCTACGGCGGTGGTCATGGTGGGTTTTCTTTCAGTCAGTAAGGTCATGGCTTTAAAGCGTCGAAGTGCTTGCGCAGCCCTTGCCAGCAGCGGTAGTAGTCGCCCTGGAGTTCTGCGGATTCGAGTGCGTGCCGTGTCGGGCGCAATACGCATCGCGTCTCGAACATGAAGGCCATCGTGTCCTTGATCACGTCCGGCTTCGACAGGTCCGCACCGCTTGCCTTCTCGAAGGTTTCGGCGTCCGGGCCGTGCCCGCTCATGCTGTTGTGCAGGCTGGCACCGCCGGGCGAAAAGCCCTCGGCCTTCGCGTCGTAGGCGCCGTGCACGAGGCCCATGAACTCGCTCGCGATGTTGCGATGGAACCAGGGCGGACGGAAGGTGTCCTGCATTGCCAGCACGCGCGGCGGAAAGATCACGAAGTCGATGCTGCTGACGCCGGGCGTGTCCGACGCGCTGTGCAGCACGAGGAATATCGAGGGATCCGGATGGTCGTAGCTGATCGAGCCGATGGCGTTGAAGCGGCGCAGGTCGTACTTGTACGGTGCGTAGCTGCCGTGCCAGGCGACGACGTCGATCGGCGAATGGTCCATGCGAGCCGACCACAGATGCCCCATGAACTTGGCGACGAGCACGTGCGATCCGTCGACATCTTCGTATGCCGCTGTCGGCGTCATGAAGTCGCGGGGGTTGGCAAGGCCGTTGGAGCCAATGGGCCCGAGGTCGGGCAGCCTGAAGTTGGCGCCGTAGTTCTCGCAGATGTAGCCCCGAGCGATGTCGTCCAGCAGTTCGACGCGAAAGCGCACGCCTCGCGGTATCACGACGATCTCCTGTGGTTCCACGTCGATGACGCCGAATTCGGTGACGAATCGCTGCCGG
Source organism: Variovorax humicola (assembly GCF_037889915.1). NCBI lineage: Bacteria > Pseudomonadati > Pseudomonadota > Betaproteobacteria > Burkholderiales > Comamonadaceae > Variovorax > Variovorax humicola. Next base: position 339,943 of record NZ_JBBKZV010000005.1, read on the forward strand.
CCTTGCTGCGGCACGATCAGCATTTCGCCGTCGGCGTTGTAGAAGGCGCGATCCTTCATCGACCGGTTGGCGACGTATAAATGCGCGGCCGCGCCGGACTGGGCGTGCGGGTCGCCATGGCCGGCCATCGTCACGATGCCTTGAATGAAATCGGTCGGCTCCAAAGGCACTGGCAACGGGTTCCAGCGCAGTTGATTGGGCGGCGTCTCGATCGCGCCGAAATCACTGACGATGCGCCCGTCATCGACGCGCTCGAAAGGCGCGTGCATCGCCGAAGGACGGATGCGATAGAGCCACGAGCGGCGGTTGTCCGCTCGCAGGGCGGTGAACGCCGTGCCGCTCAATTGTTCCGCATAGAGCCCATAGGGACAACGCTGCGGCGAATTGCGCCCGACCGGCAGCGCGCCTTCCAACGCTTCCGTCGCGAACTCGTTGCCGAAGCCTGACTGGTATCGATTCATGATCAGTGCGAGATTTCTTCGAGCGTGAGCCCGTTGGTCTTGGGGCCGAACATGCCGATCGACACGACGACCGCCAGCATGCAACCCGTGATGCCCGCGAACACGCCAACCACGCCGAAGTCACGCAGCAGGAACGCGATCAGGAAGCCCGACAACATGGCGCCGACGCGGCTGGCCGAATACACGAGCCCGTTGGCGCGGCAGCGGACGCCGGTCGGGAAGAGCTCAGCCTGGTAGGCGTGATAGCTCGCAGAAATGACCTGGCCGGCCAGGCTGATCAGCACGCCGAACACGATCAACAACAGCGGATCCTTCATCTGTCCGAACAGGATGCCGAAGACGATCACCGCGAGGGCGGGCACCACGATCAACCACTTGCGCTGGACCTTGTCCGCGATCGTCATGGCGAAGAGCGGTCCGATCGGAAGCGCGAAGGCGATGACGAAGGAGTAGAGCAGGCTCTTGGTCACCGTGATGCCCTGGCCGATCAGCAGCGTGGGCACCCAGTTCGCGAAGCCGTAGTAGCCGATGGCCTGGAAGAAGTTGAAGACGATCAGCATGATCATGCGCGAGCGATAGGGCGGATTCCAGAGTTCGCTGAACGCAGCGGTTGCCGGCCTTGCGTGAACCTTCGGTGGCAGCGGTGCGGGCAATGGCTTACCGTATTGCGCGGCGACCTTGCCCTCGATCCGCTTGACGATCGCGTCGGCCTCTTGAGCGCGCCCCTTCTGGGCCAGCCAGCGTGGGCTCTCCGGCACGGCGCGGCGGATGAACCACACGACGATCGCACCGGCACATCCCAAAAGCACCACCCAGCGCCAGCCGTCGATGCCGAAGAGCGTGATGGGCACCAGCCAGTACGAAAGAATGGCTGCGACTGGCGCCGCCGCAAACATCACGGCCTGATTGAAGGCCATTGCGCGGCCACGCATGTGTTGAGGCACCAGCTCGGTGATGTAGGAGTCGATCGTGATGATCTCCACGCCCACACCGATGCCAGTGATGAACCGCCAGAACACGATGCCCTCGCCGGTCTGCTGCAAGGCCATGATGGCCGATCCGACGCAGTACCACAGCAACGAATAGGTGAACACCGCGCGGCGTCCAAACCGGTCCGGCAAAAAGCCGAGGAAGAAGGTACCAACGAACAGCCCCGCGAAGGTGGCTGCAATGAAGCCCGCGATGCCCTCGAAGCCGAAGAAGGTCTGGGTCGTCGTGGCCAGCATGCCGCTCTTGGCCATGCCGGGCGCGATGTAACCGGTGAAGATCAGGTCGTAGATCTCGAAGAAGCCACCGAGCGAGATCAGGAATACCAGCAGCCACAGGTGCCTGGTCGTGGGCAGGCGGTCCATGCGGGCCGTGATGGCCGCGGCGGAGGTGGGATCCAAGGCGGGAGGTGCGATGGTTGCCGAGCCGTATGGACTTGCTGCGATTGTCGGGGGCATTTCTTGTCTCCTGTACTGAAAACGGTTCGTGGAAATCAGCTACCCAGCGGGCGCGCCTGTTCCCTGCGGCAACCTGACGCACTGTCATTTCTGAATCAAAGGTGCCTGCTTCCCGCAGGCAGCGATCTCAGGCGGTCTGCAGCACGCCGCGGCGCACCTGGTCGCGCTCGATCGACTGGAACAGCGCCTTGAAGTTGCCTTCGCCAAAGCCGTCGCTGTAGTCGCCCTTGCGCTGGATGAACTCGAAGAACACCGGGCCGCCGAAAACGGTCTCCGAGAAGATCTGCAACAGAAGGCGAGGCTGCCCGCCCTCGGTGGTGCCGTCCAGCAGAATGCCGCGCGCCTGCAGCTCGGGAATGGACTCGCCATGGCCCGGCAGGCGCGTTTCGAGCATCTCGTAGTAGATGTCGTTGGGTGCGGTCAACAAGGGAATGCCGGCCAGGCCCAGCTGGTCGATGGTGTCGATGAGGTTGTCGCTCAACAGCGCGATGTGCTGGATGCCCTCGCCGTTGAACTTCATCAGGAACTCCTCGATCTGGCCGGAGCCCTTCGACGACTCTTCGTTCAGCGGGATGCGGATCTTGCCGTCGGGCGCGGTCAGTGCCTTCGAGGTCAGGCCGGTGTATTCGCCCTGGATGTCGAAGTAGCGGATCTCGCGGAAGTTGAATAGCTTTTCGTAGAAGTTGGCCCAGAAGGTCATGCGGCCGCGATAGACGTTGTGGGTCAGGTGGTCGATCACCTTCAGGCCAACGCCCGGCGGGTGGCGGTCCACGCCTTCGATGAATTCGAAGTCGATGTCATAGATCGACTTGCCGTCCTCGAAGCGGTCGATGAGGTACAGCGGCGCACCGCCGATGCCCTTGATGGCCGGCAGGCGCAGCTCCATCGGGCCGGTGGCGATCTCGATCGGCTGGGCGCCGAGTTCCAGTGCGCGCGCGTAGGCCTTGTGCGAGTCCTTCACGCGAAACGCCAGCCCGCAGGCCGAGGGGCCATGCTCCGCGGCGAAGTACGCGGCCGGGCTGTGCGGCTCGCGGTTGACGATGAAGTTGATGTCGCCCTGACGGTAGAGCACCACGTCCTTGGAGCGGTGTTTGGCCACGAGCGTGAAGCCGAGCTTCTCGAAGAAGGGTTCCAGCGTGTTGGCCACGGGCGCCGCGAATTCCACGAATTCAAAGCCTTGCAGGCCCATCGGGTTGTCAAACAAATCAGTCATGGGGGTCTCCAGTCAGCTATGCAAATCAATTCAATCGATGCGCTGAAGCCCTGCCGCATAGGTCGCGGCGCGCTCTGCGTAGTTGGCGGCGCTTGTCATCAGGCGGGCCACGTCTTCGTCGGTCAGTTGCCGCGCCACTTTGGCGGGTGCGCCAAGGATCAGGGAGCGGTCGGGGAAGACCTTTCGTTCGGTCACGATGGCGCCGGCGCCGACAAGGCAGTTCTTGCCGATGACTGCGCCGTTGAGGACCACAGCCTGGATGCCGATCAACGATCCCTCGCCGATCGTGCAGCCGTGCAGCATTGCCTGGTGTCCGATGGTGACATTGGCTTCGATGCGCAGCGGGAAGCCCGGGTCGGCATGCAACACGGCGCCTTCCTGCACGTTGCTGGCATCGCCGATGTCGATCGGTTCGTTGTCGCCGCGTGCCACCGCGCCGAACCAGACGCTGGCCCGTTCGCCGAGCCTGACCTGGCCAATCAACGTAGCTTCAGGCGCCACGAAGGCCGAGGCCGGGACTTGTGGCGTGTGTCCGCCGATTCGATAGAGCGTCATGGTCGAGATCCTTCGCTTCTACGGGCACGTTATTCGACGGTGACGTTGGCCTTCTTGACCAGGCGCGCATAGCGGTCCTGCTCGGTCTTGAAGAACTGCTGCGAAGCCTCAGACGTCATGGGATTGATGATGTTCTCCTGCTTGGCCATCGCCTCCTTGGTCTCTGGCGTCGCGAAGGCAGCGACGACAGCAGCATGCAGGCGCTTGACCTCGGCGGGCGGCAACTTGGCCGGCCCGACGACGGCGAACCAGCCGGCGATGTCCACATCCTTGAAGCCCTGTTCGACCATCGTCGGCACGTCGGGCAGCGACGCTACGCGCGATTTGCCCATGACGCCGATGGCGCGCAGGGCACCGCTCTTGATCTGGCCCTGCACGGCAGGCAGCGCGACCACGCCCATCTCGACCTGGCCACCCAGGATGTCGGCCACCATCGGCCCGACGCCCTTGTAGGGAACATGGCGAACCTCGACGCCGGCCGCATCCATGAACATCGCGCCTGCCAGGTGAAGGATGGTGCCGTTGCCGGACGACGCATAGTTGTACGTATCGGGCTTGGCGGCCTTGATAAGGGCCTGCAGTTCCTTCGCGTTCTTCGCCTGTACCTTCGGGTTGACCACGAGGACAAAAGGCGTCGCACCCACCACCGAAATCACGGTGAAGTCGTTGACCGCGTCGAAGGGCATCTTCTTGAACACGCTCGGATTCACCACGTGGTTGTTGGAGACCACGCCGATCGTCTGTCCATCGGCTGGTGCACGCGCAATGACCGTGGCACCAGTGATCCCGCCTGCGCCCGGCAGGTTCTCGATCACGACGGGCTGTCCATCCAGAGCCTTCGTCAGCGACGGCGCGGTGGCCCGCATGATGGTGTCCACGCCCGATCCTGCACCAACGGGCAGGACCACACGAAGCGGCTTGTCCGCCGCTTGCGACGATGAGGCGAGCCAGCAGAAGGCGACCGATGCGAGGAGGGCGGTGAGGCCGCGGCGTTGAATAAGGACGTTCATCTTTGTTGTCTCCGATTTCGTGGAATGCAGATCAGGCAGGCACGTGGCTCTTGAGGCCGGCGAGGATTTCATTCGTGTGCTGGCCCACGCTCGGCAGCGCACTGCGCACACCGGGGCGACGGCCGCCCATCAGAAGCGGCAGCAGCACCACCTCGGTGACGCCGCCGTCTTCGGTGGTCATCGGCACCAGCCCGCCGCTCTCCTTGAGATGCGGGTCTTCCACGAGTTGCTCGGGCCGCATGATCGGCGCGTACGGAATGCCGGCGGTTTCCAGCTTCGGCGAGAGCTCCTCGATGCGGTGATTGACGAGGATCTCGCCAAGCCTGGCGAGCAGTTCGGGCCGCACGGCCACACGGGATGCGTTGTCTGCGAAGCCGGGATGGCTGAGCAGGTCAGTGCGCTCGAGCACCTTGCACAGCGTCACGAACTGCTTGTCACTCACCGCGCCGATGAAGAGCTGCTGTCCCTCGGCCAGCGTGAACACGTCGTAGACGCTCCAGGCCGACACGCGCGAGGGCATCGGCGGCGGCGGCTCGCCGGTCATGAGGAACTGCTGCATGTGCTGCGAGCTGAGGAACACGCAGTTCTCGAACAGCGCGCTCTGCACTTCCTGCCCCTTGCCCGTCATGTCTCGCTCGCGCAGCGCGGCCAGCACGCCGATCGCGCCGAACATGCCGCCCATGATGTCGTTGACCGAGGTGCCGGCGCGCAGCGGCCGGCCGACCGGCCCCGTCATGTACGACAGGCCGCCCATCATCTGCACAACTTCGTCCAGCGCCAGCCGCTTCTCGTAGGGGCCGGGCAGGAATCCTTTGTGCGTGACGTAGATCAGGCGCGGGAATTTCTTCGACAGCGTGGCGTAGTCGAGGCCGAAGCTCTCCATCAGGCCGGGCCGGAAGTTCTCCAGCACCACGTCGCATTGACCGGCCAGTTCGGCAGCGGTGGCGCGGCCTTCCTCGGTGCCGATGTCGATCACGACGCTCTTTTTGTTGCGGTTGAACGAGCGGAAGAAGCCGATGCCCAGGCCCGGCAGCTTGCGGGTCTTGTCGCCGCCCGGAGGCTCGACCTTGATGACCTCGGCGCCGAGGTCGGCCAGGATCATGCCGCAGGTCGGGCCCATGACCATGTGGGTGAACTCGAGGACGCGAACGCCGGCGAGAGGAAGGGAGGCAGTGGTGGTTGTCATGAAGCTTGTCTCTGTTCGTTGTCAGGCGGTGGCGAAGGATTGGCCGAATGTCTTGGGCAGGCCGGCTTGCCAGAGCGAACCGTGCAGGGTTTCGCCTTGCAGCCACTCGGCGACCTGCTTTCGCAACGCCAGCAATTGGTCGATGTCGATGCCGGTGTCGATCCCCATGCTGCCGAGCATGTAGGCCAGGTCCTCGGTGGACACGTTGCCACTGGCGCCCGGCGCATGCGGGCAGCCGCCGATGCCGGCCAGGCAGGCGTCGAAGCGGTTCACGCCGACTTCGAGGGCGGCGTAGACGTTGGCCAGTCCAAGCCCGCGCGTGTCGTGGAAATGGCCGCACCAGAACCGGTCGCCGGCAATGCGGACAGCCTCATCGAACAGGTCGCGCACCATGCCCGGGTCGGCATAGCCCACGGTGTCCGCGATGCTGACGCGATCGGCGCCCGCGTCGAGCAGGGCTTGCATCAGGCGCAGCACTTCGCTCTTTTCGACATGGCCTTGCAGCGTGCAACCGAAGGCCGTGCCGACGCCGCCCTCGATCAGGGTCTTCGAACCCGCGGCATCGCGTGCGGCGCGGATCCTGGCGACTTCGGCCACGACGTCATCGGGGGTCTTGCGCAGGTTGGCCAGGCTGTGTGCGTGGCTGGCCGAAAGCGGCACGATCATCAGGTCGGCTTGCGCTGCGATCGCGCTCTCTGCGCCGCGCAGGTTGGGCACCAGCACCGAGACGAACAGCTCGGGAAGTGTCTTGGCGAAGGCGACGAGTTCTCTCGTGTCCGCGAGTTGCGGCAGGAGGCGTGCCGGCACGAACGAGCCCACTTCGATCTCGCGCTGGCCCGCCGCGTAGGCGGCACGGATCCATTCGCGCTTCTGCTCGGTAGGAAGAACGGTGGCAATGCTCTGCAGGCCATCGCGCAATCCGACTTCACGGATGACGGCAGTGCGCGGCAGGCGGGCGCTCGAAGGGGTCATGGGTTTTGTCTCCTGAGGGGGCGGCGCGGTGCGCAACGCCATGGACAAGACTTTAGAGATTCCAATTCATTTTCAAAAGCGGTAAATTGGAACGACCAACGTTCCTATATGGAATCACTAAACTGGCGAAACCTGAAATGCGCGACCTCGACCTGACCACCTTGCGGATGTTTGTGAGCGTCTGCGAATCACGCAACATTGCGCGCGCCGGCGAACTTCACAACATCGTGGCGTCGGCGATCAGCAAGCGCCTGCTGCTGCTTGAGGAGGCGGTCGGCAACAAGCTCATCGAGCGCCATCGGCGAGGCGTTGTGCCTACCGCAGCAGGAGAGATCCTGCTGGAGCACGCGCGCGCAATGCTGGCGAGCGCCGACCGCGTGGTGCGCGACATGGCGGACTACGGCACGGGCATCAAGGGGCAAGTGAGAGTCCTGGCCACTGTTTCCTCCATCGCGGAATTCCTGCCGGACGACATCGCCGACTTCCTGCAACAGCCGGCCCATCGCGACATCCGCATCGACATCGAGGAAGCACAGAGCCGCGATCTGGTGCGGGGGCTCCGGGAAGGCATTGCGCCGCTGGGCGTCTGCTGGGATGCGGCCGACCTCGAAGGGTTCCAGACGCGCCCCTACCGCAACGACCACCTGGCCATCATTGCCCATCCGAAACATCCCATCGCTCGCCTGAAGCGTTGCGCCTTCGAGCAGACGCTGGCGTTCGACCACGTCGGCCTGCCCGCCTCGACGGCGGTGCACACCATGCTCGGACGGGCTGCGGCGATCATCGGCAAGCCGATCAACTACCGCGCGGTGGTCAGCACCTTCGACGCGTCGCTGCGCTGTGTTCGTGCAAACCTCGGCATCGCCGTGGTGCCGAGCGAAGTGGCACTCCCGGTCGCGGGCAGTTTCGGAATCAAGGTACTGCCGCTGTCCGACAAATGGGCGCAGCGACAGTTCGCGCTCTGCTTCCAGGACGAGAATCGGTTGTCGCCCGCTGCGAAGTTGCTCGTAGCCCATCTCGAAGGGCTTTCCAAGGCGCGATCGCCGTTGGCGAACGCCATCGCAAGGGAACTGTGAAATAAGGGTGTCGGAGGCGCCCAGAACGGCTTCACCGAGCGAGCTTTCCGAGGTCCGGGACAGGGCTGTCGTCTTGATTTGTCGTCGAATGTTCTCCGAGGTTGTAGATGCGAAGGGCCCATTGCGCATGACCGGTTGAATCCGCAAGTTGAAGCGGTCGTTCAGCGAACTGAGGCGAAAGGCCGCTCGTGGCCGCGACTGCCTGTACGTTAACGGTGTGACTATTTCGAAGGGCATCATGTCAAACTTGAAGTCGAAATATTGCGCCTCCGCGCGGAGCTTTCTGTTCGTGCCAGCCAATCGGCCGGAGCGATACGAAAAAGCGTTGAAGAGTGGCGCCGACGTCGTGATCATCGACCTTGAAGACGCCGTGCCAGCGAAAGACAAGGCCGCGGCGCGCGATGCGATTGCCGAACACTGGCCACGCATCACGGCGCACGATGTCGCTGTGGTAATTCGGATCAACGCAGAAAGCAGCCCTGGGTGGACTGCAGACATCGAACTCGCCGGCCAGCTTCCCGGTCTTGCGGCGATCATGCTTCCCAAGGCGGAAACACCGGCAACCCTACGGCTTCTCGATGAGCGCCTGCCTGGGCTGCACGTCCTACCGCTGATCGAAAGCGCCGCCGGGCTTGAGAGCCTCAAGGCGATTGCCAGGATGTCGAACGTGCTGCGCTTGGTGGTGGGCCACATCGACTTCATGGCCGGCACTGGAATCACCTGCAGCGAAGACGAGCGAGAACTCGATCCATTGAGATTTGCCGTGTCGATGGCATCGCGAGGCGCCGGCCTTGCGCCCCCGGTAGACGGCGTCACGGTGCAGACTGGCGATGCGCAACGTCTTGTGGCCGACACCCACCGCGGCAAGCGTTTCGGCTTCGCGGGCAAACTATGCATTCACCCGCAGCAGGTCGCCGGTGTTCACGCGGCGCTGGCCCCTTCTGATGAAGAGGTTTTGTGGGCGCGCCGCGTAGTAGTGGGGGCCGACACAGGCTCAAATGGCGCTGCCCTTCAACTCGTTGGTCGCATGGTTGATTTGCCGGTTGTCTTGCAGGCCAGGAGAACCTTGGCGATGGTCGGAACGGTGGCGGTGCGATGACTGCTTTTGCCGCGCGCACCGTTCCATCTCAGATCGATGGTTATGGGCCGACCCGCCCATTCACCGGCGTTGGCCTCCCGCCTGACGTCATCGCGCGAGCATCCGCCAAAGTTTCTCCCGCAGTCCACGGCCGAGACAAGCAACTGAGGAATCTCGAAGCTGCCTTCACGCTTGCCGCATCCGGGATGGCGACACGCTGAGCTTTCACCATCACCTGCGCAATGGCGACCAGGTGCTGAATCAGGTCTTGGCAGTTGCATCTGCACGCGGTCTGCGCGACCTGCGCATTGCGGCCAGTTCGCTTTTTCCCGTTCACGCCCCGCTGGTCGATCACATCCGAAACGGCGTAGTGACGAGAATCTGCACGGCCTACATGTCGGGTCCGGTCGCTGATGCCGTGTCACGTGGCCTGCTTCCCACTCCGGTGGTCATGCAAACCCACGGTGGGCGCGCACGCGCGATCGAGGCAGGTGAACTCCAGATCGATGTGGCTTTCGTGGGTGCGCCGGCCGCCGACCGGTGCGGGAACATCAGCGGCGCCGAAGGACGCGCAGCCTGCGGGCCACTGGGTTATGCAATGGTCGACGCGCAATACGCGCGCCGGGTCGTCGCCGTGACTGATCACATCGGAGACTATCCCCTGGTGCCGATTGACATCTCGCAAGAGCAGGTGGACTTTGTGGTGCTGGTGGACAGCATCGGAGACCCCGCCGGCATTCTGTCCGGAAGCACGCGCCCGACGACCGATCCTGTGAGCCTTCAGATCGCCGAGACCGCAGCAAAGGTGATTGCGGCTTCTGGACTTCTCGTCGATGGCTTCTCGTTTCAGACAGGCGCCGGAGGGATCTCCCTTGCTGTCTCTCAGTATGTCCAGACGGCTATGCGTGAACGAAAGGTCCAGGGCAGTTTTGGCGCTGGAGGCGTGACGGGCTACCTCGTCGACATGCTGGAGGAGGGGCTTTTTCGCAGCCTCTTCGATGTCCAGTGCTTCGACCTCAGAGCGGTCGAGTCGTACCGCCGCGACAGTCGTCACCAGGCGATGTCCGCGTCGCTATACGCCAATCCACACAATAGGGGCGCCATCGCCGACCAGCTCGACGCGATGCTGCTGGGCGCCGCCGAAGTGGATCTTGATTTCAATGTCAACGTGACGACGGGAAGTTCGGGGCGCATCTTGGGGGGATCGGGTGGTCATGCTGACACTGCGGCCGGCGCGAAGCTTGCCTTGGTCGCAACACGCTTGGTGTCGGGGGGAGGGCCGAAGATTGTTGAGAGCGTTGGTTGCATCACCACGCCGGGAGAGTCCATCGACGCGGTTGTGACCGAACTCGGGGTCGCGGTCCACGCAGAGCGAGTTGAGCTGCGCGATCGCCTGTTGCGCTACGGACTCAATGTTCTCGACATCAGCGTCATGCGTTCAAAAGCAATCGCCCTCGCCCAAGAGGTACGCGCCACACCCGAGCAAGGTCGACGCATCGTGGGCGTGATGGAATATCGAGATGGACGCGTGATCGACGTGATTCGCGAGGTGAGCCACGCTCGTTGATGAAGAGCGCTTGTGGCTTGTGTATAGACTTGGGCCTTACAGCGATGCATCAGGCAGATGAGCCAATCCTTCAACGTGCGCGGCGCAGATCGACCGCAGAATTGAGCCCATGACAGTCTTGCCACCGGCGGTCCGCCGCCAACCGGTTCATCAACGGGCGATTACGACGCAAGGCTACCTGCGCGATGACGGACTGTGGGACCTGGAGGCGGAGCTCGTAGACACCAAGGCCTACACAGCCACGACGCACGACGAGGGCGTTCGAATCGCGGGCGAACCGGTGCACCATATGCGCATCCGCCTGACCATTGATGACGATTTCGTTGTGCACAACGCGGTCGCTGCGATGAGCAGTACACCCTTTCCTGAATGCGCGCCGGCCGCGGACCCGTTCGCTGCGTTGGTCGGGGCGAGGATCGGGGCAGGGTGGCGCAAGCAGGTCGACGCGGTCATGGGGGGCACCGTCGGCTGTACGCACCTTCGGGAGTTGCTCAGCGTGATGGCTACTGTCGCCTTTCAGACCGTGCCAGGATACCGGCGGCATGAGCGGCGAATGCGTGGAGAAGCGGTTTTGACTGCCACCGAACCCGGGCATCAGATGGGCAAATGTCTGGCTTGGGATTTCGATGGCCCTGTAATTGCGCGGGTTGCACCGGAATTCATCGGCTATCGGCGCAAAAAGCCTGCAGCCTGAAAACGCTTTTCTGGCAAGAGCGTGTACACCGGCTACGTTTCGATTGTTGGGTGTGGGATCCGCGGCCCCTCTGCATTTAGGGTTCTGTCGCAGTAGCGACGCACAGCGCAATGAAGCCAGGCTTTCGCCTGCCGCTCAAAAAGCCAGCGAATAGAACTTCGATCCTGCGGGCGAGACTTGGTCCTCGACGTCGTCACGCCGGCCCTTCTTGACGATGTGCATCAACTCAATGCCGGCAATGAGAATGCTCGCGCAGCGAAAGGCCTTGAAATCCGAGCATCGGCCGCACCATGCGCTTGATGGCCCGGTGCTCCTGCTCCACGATGTTGTTCAAGTACTTGCTCTGAGGCAATTCGATGTCCGCGCCGGAGTCATCATTGACGCTCTGGATCGCAGCCGTGTTGGCGCCGCTCTTGTCGATGGTGATCGTTTCGGGCGCACCGTGCAGACTGATGGCTCGCTCCAGGAATTGCCGAGCAGCTGCCAAGTCTCGCTTGGCACGCAGCAGAAAATCAACGGTGCGAGCGTCAAGGTCGACCGCACGATACAGATACTTCCGTTGGCCCGCGACCTCGATGTAGGTCTCGTCCATCCTCCAGTTCATCCCCCACCGGTCGCTTGCGTTGCCGAAACGCCGCGGCCAGTACCGGCAGGATCTTCATCGCCCAACGATGGACCGTGGCGTGATCGACGCAGACACGGCGCGCGGCCATCATTTCCTCAATATGCCGCAGGCTCAGGGGATAGGCTTGCATACCAGCGCACGCAGGTGCGCATCACTTCCAGCGGGCAGTGCTTCCGTTTGATCATCTTGCGCAGCGCATCGATCACGTCTTCGTCCCGTCCTCAGTCTCGCATCAGCTTACCAGCGCAGGCTTCAGCATCGCCTTCGGCGAGCGGTGCAAGAAGATGGGCGTGCGCCCGTCGATGGGAACTGTCGGAGATGCCTACGACAACGCGATGGCCGAAAGCTTCTTCGCGACGCTTGAATGCGAACTGATCGACCGGCGCAGCTGGCAGACCAAGACCGAGGCCCGGCTGGCGCCTCACCTACATCGAAGGCTGGTACAACCCGCGCCGGCGTCACAGCGCACTCGGACAGGTCGCGCCGGCGACGTTTGAAAGGAAACACAACGATGCAAGTCCGAGAAGACCGCCTCGCCCCGAGCACGACTTGACCACCGTCGGCGTCTGCGTGGCATGCGCCACGCCGCCGCTGGACAAGTCTGCGTCACAGTCCATCAATTCGACTTGAGAATCAAGTCCCAACCCGTCCGCGCAACAGGGTCAAGTCCAAGTCCACCTGTGAAATGCGCCCCGGGGTGACCGTCAGGCCCTGCTCGCCATACCGGACATCAGGGGCTGCTCTGCTTCGATGACTCAGCTGGCGCTCATCAGCAGGCGTATTGGGAGCCTCGCCTGGCCAGGTGCTTGATCTCTACCCGGCCACCGATTTCATTGATCAGCTCCTTGCGCGTTGACTTGCTCACTTGCCTCCACCAGTCAGGGGGGCACCGGCTGGATCATCCAGAGGGCAGCATATGCGTGAGGCATGGAGCCGGCTTGATCTGGTAGCCGACCGGATGAGTCAACGGGGGGTGTCGCCTCACAGCCTGCGATATGCAGTCGACAAGGAAAAGGACGTTGGCCCGTCGACGCCCAATGTCGATCAAGCTTCCACTTGGTCATTGCACTGGAATTCGCGACTGACGGTCTTCCTGCGCGTAGCCCGACAACGAGGCGCCTTGCAGCGGTAACACGCCTTCGCGTGCGATGACTTCGTTGCGACGATTGTGGTTCGTGCGGGCGTCACGATCGAGCCTTCACGACACCTTAGTCGCCGTCTGCCGACTGAATTCGGCTGCGCGGTCACGCACCCAGCCATCGCGCCTCGAACCATTCGCCACGCCTGGTTACCTCCTCCACGCAGCGTGCAAGCAAGTCCGCGACGCGTCGCACATGTTGGCCGACCACCCGATTGCCCGGAAGCGCCAACACGATCGTGCGCGTGATGCGTGGGTCGCTCAAAGGGGCGGCTGAACCCGTCTTGCGAGCTAAGTCTTCGGCCACGGAAATCGCGGGAAGGATCGTCAGCCCGTGCCCACCGATCGCGAGGCTGCGCTGCACGCTCATCGCATTCGTCTCGGCGGCAATCGCCAACTCGACGCGCGAGACGGCGCAGGCGTGATCGACCAGTGTGCGGATGCCGTGTGACGTGCTTGGCAGGATCATCGGCTTGCCGGCCAGGCTTGCGAGCGGCACAGGCTGATTCTTGCGCAGCTTGGCCGACATCGGTCCGAGCACCCATAGCGCCTCCTCGATGAGAGGGGTCACTTGAATATTGGATGACCGTTCCGCCCCGTAGAGCAACGCAGCGTCCACTTCGCCCGACTCCAGCCACTGCGCCAGCGTGCCGGCGTAGCCCGTCACGATCCTGATGCGGATGCCGGGGTGGGCCTCGGCGACCGCTTTCACGAGCGGGCTGGACAACAGATCGCAGGTGCTGGGAAGCAGTCCCAGTGTCACAAGGCCGCTGATGCCGGTCGATGACCCGCTGATCTCGGCCCTGGCGCGATCCAGTTCCAGCATCGCGCGCCTCGCGTAGCCGACCAAGGCTCGACCTGCGTCGGTGAGGACCATGCCATGGCGCTCCCGTTCGAACAGCTCCGTGCCGACATCCTCCTCCAGCAGACGCAGCTGCCTGGATACCGCCGGTTGGACGAGGTTGAGCAGTTCCGCCGCGCGGGTCACGTTGCCCGTATCGCAGACGGTCAGGAAGGCGCGCAATTGCTTGAAGTCCATAGGTTGGCCCGTGCGATTTCATTTGTTGATAGTGATATCACATCTTTCTATTGGATGTGAAGGGTCATCAGATTCTATGATTTCTTTCCGCAGACTTCACTACTCAACCGTCATCAACAACGGATCATCGATGAGCGAAACATCCACCACTCCGCCCGCCTGGCAGCAGGACATCTTCAAGGTTCTCAAGGAAGGGGACGTGCGCCAGATTGCGTACGTGCCCGACGCGGGACATTCACATGTGATCCGCTCCGCCATCGCTGACCCGGACATCCAGGACATCGTCCTGACGACGGAGGAGGAGGGCGTCGCCGTTGTCAGCGGGGCTTGGCTCGGCGGCCAGCGCGCCGTGCTGCTCATGCAAAGCAGCGGTGTCGGCAACTGCGTCAACATGTTCTCGCTGCTGTCGAGCGCCAACTTCCCGTTCTTCACCCTGGTGACGATGCGCGGCGAATACGCGGACTTCAACCCGTGGCAAGGGCCCATGGGCCGGGCCACCCAGGGCGCGCTCGAGTTGATGGGCATCACGGTCCTTCGCGCGTCGGATCCGGCGCAAGTCGAGGAGATCGTCAGGGCCGGCTTCGACGCTGCCTTCGAGGCCGGTGACCGCGTTGCCGTGCTGCTGGGACAGAACCTGATCGGGCGCAAGAAATGGGAGCGCAAGTGATGACTCAGAACCCTGCCAAGGTGGCCAACCGCCGCCAGTTCGTTGCCGCACTGCTGCAAGCCCTTCCCGATGCGCTCGTCGTGACCGGACTCGGCTCCGCGTCCTACGACGTCTTCGCCGCCGGGGACCGCGACAACAACTACTACCTCTGGGGTGCGATGGGCGGTTCGACCTCGCTCGCGCTCGGCCTCGCCCTTGCGCAGCCCGACAAGTCCGTCCTCGTGATCACCGGCGATGGCGAACAACTCATGGGCATCGGCAGCCTGGCGACGATTGCCGCGAGGCAGCCGCGCAACCTGACGATCGTCGTGCTCGACAACGGGCACTTCGGCGAAACCGGGATGCAGCGCAGCCACACGAGCCTGGGCACTGACCTGGTGGCCGTGGCCAAGGGCTTCGGGATCGCCGATACGTATTCGGTCGACAGCGACGAGCACTGCGGCGAGATCGCCAGCCGGGCGGCCGAGCGTCGCGGCCCGACCTTCGTGCAGGTGCGAATCGATGCGGACGAGCCGCCCCGTGCCCTGCCGCCGCGCGACGGGGTCTACGTCAAGAACCGGTTCCGCGCCGTCTTGGGCCTGAAGCCTTTCTGATCCATGCAGCGCTATCAACTTCACATCGACAGCCAGTCGGTCGACCCTGCGGGAGCGGCCTGGTTCGAAAGTCAGAACCCGTACACCGGCGAGGCGTGGGCAGAGATTCCCCGCTCGGATGCGCGCGACGTCGACCGCGCGGTGCAGGCCGCCCATCGCGCGCTGACGGAAGGCCCATGGGCCGAGATGTCGGCCAGCCAGCGCGGCATGCTGCTGCATCGCCTGGGCGACCTCATCGCCCGCGATGCTGCAAAGCTCGCAGCCACGGAGGTGCGGGACAACGGCAAGCTGCTGGCCGAGATGCTGGGCCAGCTCAACTACATCCCGCAATGGTTCTACTACTACGGCGGGCTGGCCGACAAGATCCAGGGCACGACCTTGCCGCTGGACAAGAAGGGGTACTTCGCCTTCACGCGCAATGAGCCTGTGGGCGTGGTGGCGGCCATCACGCCGTGGAACTCGCCGCTGATGCTGGCGAGCTGGAAGATCGCGCCCGCGCTCGCCGCCGGATGCACGGTCGTCATCAAGCCCTCGGAGTTCACGTCCGCTTCCACGTTGGAGTTCGCTGAACTGTTCGACGAGGCCGGCTTTCCGCCGGGCGTGTTCAACGTCGTCACCGGGTTTGGCGCGGAAGTCGGTACGCCGCTGGTCGAGCACCCGCTGGTGCGAAAGATCAGCTTCACCGGCTCCGACAGCACCGGCCGCGTCATCAACGAGAAGGCGGCCCGCAACTTCAAGCACACGGCGATGGAACTGGGCGGCAAGTCGCCCAACATTGTGTTCGCCGATGCGGACATCGAGCAGGCGGTGTTCGGTGCGATCTCGGGGATCTTCGCGGCGACGGGCCAGACCTGCATCGCGGGCTCGCGGCTGCTGGTGCAGGACAGCATCTACGACAAGGTCGTCGAGAAGCTGCTGGCCGTGGCCCGGACGGCGCGCATGGGCGACCCGATGGATGCGGCGACGCAGGTGGGCCCGGTCACGACGCCGCCGCAGTTCAGCAAGGTGCTCGAGTACATCGCGGTGGCGCGCGAGGAGGGCGCCACGCTGCTGCTCGGCGGCGAGCGTGGCGATGCGCCCGAGTGCGGCAAAGGCTGGTTCGTGCAGCCCACCATCTTCGGCGACGTGCGCAACGACATGCGAATTGCGCAGGAAGAGGTCTTCGGTCCGGTGCTCTCGATCATCCGCTTCAGGGATGAGGACGAGGCCGTCGCGATCGCGAACGACGTGCGCTTCGGCCTGGCCGCCGCGGTGTGGACGAGTGACATCGGCCGCGCGCTGCGCATGACCGAGCGTCTGCAGGCGGGCACCGTGTGGGTCAACACCTACCGCGCGGTGAGCTTCATGGCGCCCTTCGGTGGCTACAAGGATTCGGGCCTCGGCCGCGAGAACGGCATCGACGCGATACGGGAATACCTGCAGGTCAAGAGCGTGTGGATCAACAGCGGTGCGGTTGCGGGCAACCCGTTCGTCATGCGCTGACCCAGTCGAAACAATCAACGGAGACAAGACAATGAATATCTCGAAGTTCTCGCGGCGCGACCTCATCAAGTTTGGCGTGGCCTCTACGCTGGGCACGTCCCTGCCATGCGTATTCGCGCAGACGTCCAAAGGCCCCATCACCCTGGTCGTGCCCTTTGCTGCAGGGGGCGCCACGGATGTGGTCTCCCGTCTGATCGCCCAGAAGCTCGCAGAGCGGATCGGGCGCAGTGTCATCGTGGAGAACGTCGCAGGCGGTGGCGGCGCTATCGGCGCGGCCAAGGTTGCAAAGGCAACTGCCGACGGCAGCGTGCTGTTGATGGGCACAGTGGCGACGCATGCCATCAATCCGCTGTCGACACCGCCGGCGCCCTACGACGCGCAGCGCGACTTCACACCCATCTCGCTTGTGGCGACCGTGCCAAACGTGTTGCTGGTTAGCAAGACCTTCAAGGCGAAGGACGTTCGCGAACTCATCGCCATGCTGAAGGCGGAGCCTGGCAAGTTCAGCTACGGCTCATCGGGCGTCGGTACGCCGCCGCACCTGTCGGGGGAGTTGTTCAAGTCCATGGCCGGCGTGGACATCGGTCACGTCCCTTACAAGGGCGGTGGACCGGCCATGACCGATCTGGTCGGGGGACACATTCCGATGCTGTTCGACGTCTTGACCGGCGCGGCATCGCACATTCGAGCGGGATCGGTGCGCGCATTGGCGGTGACGACCAGTAAGCGCTCGCCGTCATTCCCGGACATTCCGACGCTCGCCGAGGCGGGCGTCCCTGGCTATGAAACGTACACCTGGAACGCCGTCTTTGGTCCCGCGAAATTGCCGGCCCCCTTCGTCGAACTGACGAGCCGGGAGCTGCAGGCGGTGGTGGCACAACAGGACGTCCAAGCCAAGCTGAAAGAGCTGAGTGCCACGCCGGTTGGATCGACGCCCGAAGTGCTGGCCGCGCTGGTCAAGACCGAGCTCGACAAGTGGGGGGCGGTCATCAAGTCCATCGGTGGTCTCAAGCGAGATTAAGGCATTGGCCGTCAAGCAGGAAAGAACATGTGCGCTGTTTCAGCCGCCTCGTATGACCAAGCTGCCGCGCTTGTCGGCCGGACGCAAGAATCTGATCGTGCTCGAAGCCAGTGCCGAACATGGCATCGGCAAGATGCACGTGGCTTGACGCCACCGTCCCGTTCAGGCCGTAGAGCTGTAGATGATGCGGCAGTTCAAGCCACGATTCCATCCCGTCAACCTGACGAATCCATGAAAGAAGCTGCGAGACCGGCGGGGTTCGATTCGATGAAGCGAAAGCATCACGATTCAGCGCCTCGAATTCATCGACCACTGCCGATCCAACGCGCGGGCCAAGCCCCGGACTTGACCATGTCGTGGATCAATTCCGTGGCTAGCGCAAGAACTGCCGCGCTGGCTGCCGTGGCCGGGCGGGTGACATTGGTCGCGCAGACCACGCGGCGTGTCATTTCTTCATCGGTTATGGCGTACGCACGAAGTCTCGCCTCCGCCACCTCCTCCGCAACCGACGCCAGTGAAAGGATGGTGCTTCCGATGCCCGACTCAACCGCTTTCTTCACGCTTGACAAGGAGTCGACCTCGGCAATCACGTCGAGCTCGACCGACGCTCTCGCGCATGCCTGGTCAATGATTCGGCGAAGCCCATGCTCCCGGCCGGGCAGGATCAGCGGGTACCTTGCGGCCCTGGCAAGCGAGATGCGCGCAGGAGCGAGCGCTCCACTGGCATCGGTGACCAAGGCGAGACGCTCGTCGAGCAATGCGCGCTTGGCCAGCGCAGGTTCGGGAGCATCGCCGAAAAGGAGCGCCAGGTCGAGGCGCCCCCCTTGCAGCCATTCGGTCAGGAAGCCGCTGTACGCCTCTACCACTTTGAGGCGCACGTGCGGTAACCGCTCGCGACAGGCACGCAGTATCGGGACGGTAGCCGCCAGTGCGATCGTTGTGGGCAAGCCAATAACCACTTCTCCGCGCGGCTCGGCAGTCGAATCGCGTACCGAGAGACGCGCGCGTTCAACATCTGCGAGCACCACCCTTGCATGTTCCAGAAAGGTTCGCCCCGCGTCGTTCAAAGCCATGCCGCGGCTGGATCGCTCGAACAGTTTGCTGCCGACTTCGTCCTCAAGCGCGGCGATCTGTTGCCCAAGTGCGGGCTGCGCCACGTGCAGGCGACCCGCGGCTTGCAACAGGCTTCCAGCTTCGCAAACACCGACGAAATATCTCAGTTGCCGCAGCTCCATGGCTATATGTTTTTCATCTATGCCGTAGGCCAACAATGTATTTCACAAATACTGCTGCGGTAACCAGAATTCGCATCAACGAGAACAGAAGGAGACATTGAATGGCTATGGACATCGAACATCTGAAGTCGTGGATCGGCAAGGCGGAGTCGTACACCGATTTCTCCTCATCGACGCCAATTCAGGCATTGGCCGCAACGCTCGACCGGGAAGATCCTGCGCCGCACCCGGGGGACCCGGTTCCCCCATGCTGGCACTGGCTGTACTTCCTTCCCATGGCTCGGCAATCGGAGATCGGCGCCGACGGCCATCCGAAACGCGGTGGCTTTCTTCCCCCGGTGCCCCTGCCGCGGCGCATGTGGGCCGGCAGCCGCATCGAGTTCCTGCGCCCCTTGGCAATCGGCAGCGCCATCCGACGTGAGTCGAGCATCGTGGACGTCAGCGGCAAGGAAGGCCGCAGCGGTGCGCTGATCTTCGTGCGTGTGCGCCACGAGATTTCGGACGAGCAAGGCCTAGCGATCGTCGACGAACACGACATCGTCTACCGCGACAACCCCAAACCCGGCGACCCGGTGCCGGCCGTGCAGGTCGCGCCAACCGAATATGAATGGATGCGCACTGTCGAGCCTGACGACGTACTGCTGTTTCGCTACTCGGCCCTGACCTTCAACGGCCACCGCATCCACTACGACCGCCGCTACGTCACCGAGGTCGAGGGCTATCCGGGCCTGGTCGTGCATGGCCCGCTTCTCGCAACTCTGCTGCTCGATCTGCTGCGGCGCAACCTTCCCGACGCGAAGGTCGCGCGCTTTTCCTTTCGCGCGATGAAGCCCACGTTCGATACGACGCCTTTTCAGGTTTGTGGCCGCCGCAGCGAGGACGGTCGAACTGTCCAACTTTGGGCGCAGCACTCCGACGGCGCGCTAGCGATGGATGCCACCGCGATTCTTGCCTGATCCAGAGACCGAAACCACACCCCCAGAACTCACAAGGAGACTTTTAAATGATGAATGAATCCGATCAGCATCAAGAGATCCGCGATGCCGTCCGCCACCTGTGCACCCAATTCCCCGACGAGTATTTTCGCAAGGTCGATGAAGAAAGAGCTTATCCCGAGAAATTCGTCGATGCCTTGATGGAAGCTGGCTGGTTGGCCGCGATGATCCCCGAGGAGTACGGGGGCACCGGTCTTGGCCTGACGGCGGCGACTGTGATCATGGAGGAAATCAACCGCTCGGGCGGCAACTCTGGCGCGGTGCACGGGCAGATGTACAACATGGGCACGTTGCTGCGCAGCGGCAGCAAGGCGCAGAAGGAAAAATACTTGCCCGGCATCGCCGCTGGCAAGCTGCGCATCCAGTCCATGGCCGTCACCGAGCCGACTACCGGCACCGACACGACCAAGATCAAGACCACGGCGGTGAAGAAGGACGGCCGCTACGTCGTCAATGGCCAAAAAGTCTGGATCTCGCGCGTGCAGCACTCCGACCTGATGATCCTGCTGGCGCGCACGACCCCGCTGGCCGAGGTCAAGAAGAAGTCCGAAGGCATGTCGATCTTCATCGTCGATCTTCGCGAGGCCATTGGCAAGGGCCTCGCGGTTCGGCCGATCCCCAACTTGGTCAACCACGAGACCAATGAGCTCTTCTTCGACAACCTCGAGATTCCTGAGGAAAACCTGATCGGCCAAGAGGGAAGGGGCTTCAAGTACATCCTGGATGGCCTGAACGCCGAGCGTACGCTGATCGCCGCCGAATGCATCGGTGACGGATATTGGTTCATCGATCGGGCCACCAAGTACGCGAACGAACGCATCGTGTTCGATCGGCCGATTGGCAAGAACCAGGGCGTGCAGTTCCCGATCGCGGACGCTTTCATCGAGATCGAGGCGGCCAACCTCATGCGGTTCAAGGCGGCCGAATTGTTCGACGCCAATCAGCCCTGCGGCGCGCAGGCCAACATGGCGAAGTACCTGGCCGCGAAGGCGTCATGGGAAGCGGCCAATGTGTGCATGCAGACGCATGGTGGCTTCGGTTTTGCGAACGAATACGACATCGAGCGCAAGTTCCGCGAGACGCGGCTGTATCAGGTGGCGCCGATTTCGACCAATCTGATCTACGCGTACGTGGCCGAGCACGTGCTCGGGCTGCCGAAGTCATATTAAGAAAAGAGCCCGACATGCGACCCCTCGATGGAATCACCGTCGTCACGCTGGAGCACGCCATCGCGGCGCCTTTCTGCACACGGCAACTGGCCGACCTCGGCGCGCGCGTCATCAAGGTCGAGCGGCCCGGCAGCGGCGACTTCGCCCGCGCCTATGACGAGCGCGTGCGCGGCATGGCCTCGCACTTCGTCTGGACCAACCGCTCTAAGGAAAGCCTCACGCTTGACGTCAAACAGGCACAGGCCCAGGACGTGCTGGCCAAGCTGATCGAAGGCGCCGATGTGCTGGTGCAGAACCTCGCGCCGGGCGCGGCGGCGCGTCTCGGCCTGTCGTACGAAGACTTGTGCGAGAAGCATCCACGGCTCATCGTCTGCGACATCTCGGGCTACGGCGACGACCCGAAGAACAAGGGCCCTTACCGCGACAAGAAAGCCTACGACCTGCTGATCCAGAGCGAGTCGGGCTTCCTCTCGATCACCGGCTCGCCGGACGAGCCCGCGAAGGCCGGTTGCTCCATCGCCGACATCGCGGCGGGCATGTACGCCTACACCAACATCCTGTCGGCCCTCATCCAGCGCGGGCGCACCGGCAAGGGTTGCCGCATCGATGTGTCGATGCTGGAGAGCATGGTCGAGTGGATGGGCTACCCGTTGTACTACGCCTTCGATGGCGCCATGCCCCCGCCACGCGCCGGGGCAGCGCACGCGACCATCTATCCCTATGGTCCGTTCCCCGCAGGTGACGGCAAGACCGTGATGCTGGGCCTGCAGAACGAGCGCGAATGGGAGGCGTTCTGCCGTCTCGTGCTGCAGCGTCCTGAACTAGCGACCGACGAGCGCTTTGCTTCGAACACGAAGCGCACGGCAGCAAGGCAGGCGCTGCGCGCCATCATCGTTGAGACCTTCGCCGGCCTCAGCGCCGAGCAGGTTATTGCGCGGCTCGATGAAGCACAGATTGCAAACGCAAGCATGAACGACATGAAAGACGTGTGGGTGCATTCTCAGTTGAAAGCGAGGGACCGCTGGGTACAAGTCGAGACGCCCACTGGACCCGTTCCGGCCTTGCTACCCCCCGGTCAGAGCAAAGCATTCGAGCCCCGCATGGATTCTGTGCCCGCGCTGGGGCAGCACACCGAATCGATTCTCGATGAACTCGGCTTTAGCCGTGCCGCGATCGAGGCGATGCAAAACGCAAAGGCCGTCTAGTGGCCCTCTAGTCCCCCAATGACGAGCACCCGCAGAGGCTCGCCGTCATCCATCCCGCATTTTTTTGAGAATGAAGGAGACATACCGTGTCTGAAGTCTTGTCCGCGCGCGCGCCCCACGAGGTAGCCGGCTTTTCCCCATCGCCCGTTCCGAAGCTGTCGGCCATCAAGTCGATCCTGATTGCCTCCTCGGGCAACATCGTCGAATGGTTTGATTTCTTCGCTTACGCATTCACGGCGATCTATTTCGCCCCAGCGTTCTTTCCGTCAAGCAATCCGACAACGCAGTTGCTCAACACTGCGGGCATCTTCGCGGCGGGCTTCTTCATGCGTCCTCTCGGAGGGTGGGTGTTCGGCCGGATCGCGGACCGGCAGGGCCGGAAGACGTCAATGGTTCTTTCCGTAATCTTGATGTGCGTTGGCTCGCTGATCATTGCGTGCTTGCCGACGTACGAGTCCATCGGCCTGTGGGCTGCGGCGCTCCTCCTTGTGGCGAGACTTCTGCAGGGTCTTTCCGTCGGCGGGGAGTACGGGACCAGCGCAACGTACATGAGCGAGATCGCAACAGAAGGCCGGCGCGGCTTCTATGGTTCTTTTCACTACGCAACCATCATCGCGGGGCAGTTACTTGCGGTGATGGTGATTGCCGTGCTGCAGTCGGTGCTGTCACTTGATGACCTGAAGGCCTGGGGGTGGCGCATTCCGTTCTTCATCGGGGCGGCAGGTGCACTGGTGGCTCTCGTGGTTCGGCGGTCGATGGTGGAGACGAGGGAGGGTCATGACAAGGATCCCGAAAGCGGAACGATCCGTGGCGTTCTCGCTCATCCGCGCGCGTTGCTGATCGTGCTTGGCTTCACCGCGGGCGGATCGCTGATCTTCTACACCTTCACTTCGTACATGCAGAAGTACCTCGTGAACTCGGCTCACATGGACGCGAAAGTGGCCAGCCACGTGATGACCGGGGTGCTCTTCATCTTCATGTGCATCCAGCCGCTTTTCGGTGCGCTGTCGGACCGTATCGGCCGCCGTAACTCGATGCTCCTCTATGGATTGTTTTTCACCTTTGCGACCGTTCCGCTGATGACGTCGATCGGGGCCGCGAAAGACGCTGGCACGGCCTTCGTCCTCGCCCTGGTGGCGCTGGTTGGCATGAGCTTCTATACCTCCATCAGCGGCCTGGTCAAAGCCCAGATGTTTCCGGCGCAGATCCGCGCCCTGGCGGTCGGGTTGCCCTATGCCATCGCCAACGCGATGTTCGGTGGCACCGCTGAATTCGTGGCGCTGTCGTTCAAGGCGAATGGAACGGAGAGCCATTTCTTCTGGTACGTCACGTTGATGGGCGCAGTCGTATTGCTCTCCGCGCTGTTCATGCCGGACGAGCGAAAAAGCGACTACCTGCGGAGCAAATCATGAACCCCCTGCACAAGGCAAATTGCATGAAAACCAACCTTATCCGGCACCTGGCCAATGGACGTTCACGCCTAAGGGCATCTGCCGTTCTGCTTGTCGCTGCGTTCTGCTCGCCGGCCGTGCTGGCACAGGCGGCCTACCCGAACAAGCCCATCACGCTCGTCGTGCCATTTTCGGCGGGCGGCCCAACGGATCTGGTGGCGCGAACGCTCGGCGCCGCCATGAGCCGCACGCTCAACCAGCCCGTGCTGATCGAGAACAAGACAGGTGCCGGCGGCACCATCGCCGCCAACTACACCGCCAAGTCCAAGCCGGACGGCTACACCTTCCTGATCCACCACAATGGCATGGCCACAGCACCGGCGCTTTACCGCAAGCTGTCGTACAACCCGCTGACAGACTTCGACTACGTGAGCCAGGTCATCGACGTGCCCATGACCCTGATCGGCCGCAAGGACCTGCCCGCGAAGGATTTCAACGAATTGCGCGCCTACCTCAAGGCCAACGGCGACAAAGTCACGCTCGCACATGCGGGTCTTGGCGCGGTGTCGCACCTGTGCGGCATGCTGTTCCGTCAGGCGACGGGCGCCAATCTGACCACTGTTCCCTACCAAGGGACCGGCCCGGCGATGAATGCCTTGCTGGGCGGTCAGGTCGACCTTCTGTGCGACCAGACGACTTCGACGACCCAGTACATCAAGGCTGGATCGGTGAAACTGTATGGCGTGACGACGACAGCGCGCATCAAATCGATGCCCGATGCACCCACCCTTTCCGAACAGGGACTCAAGGGCTCCGAGATCGTCGTGTGGCACGGGATCTACGCGCCCAAGGGCACGCCGAAGGAAGCCATCGACAAGTTCGGTGCGGCGTTGCGGTCTGCCCTTGTCGACCCCGCTGTCGCGAAGCGCCTGGACGAACTGGGGGCGGTCGTCGTGACAGAGTCCAAGCAGACGCCGGTGGGCCTGCAAACGTGGCTCGCGCAGGAGACCACCCGCTACGCGCCCGTCATCAAGGCGGCGGGACAGTTTGCTGATTGACTTGGAGTGATCGCACCATGAAAGTTCTTGTCTCCGTCAAGCGGGTCGTTGACTACAACGTCAAGGTTCGCGTCAAGTCCGATGGCACTGGCGTCGACATTGCCAACGTCAAGATGAGCATGAACCCCTTCGACGAAATTGCCGTC